>DASXDV010000131.1:0-43007 GCA_036490465.1 Candidatus Tumulicola sp.
ATGCCGTCTGCATAATTGGCATCGACCCAGTGTGCGCCTGAAACGGGGTTGAGCGCGACGTCCGCGGATTTGAGCGTGCTGCGGTCTTTGAGCCCTTCTAACGCGAAAATCGCGTCGCCGTCCTTCACGCCGGTTTGTTTGTACGAGTACCGGTTGGGCCACATGCTGGGATCGATCATCGACAGATCGATGTCGTGCATCTTTTCGGCGAACGACGGCTTCTTGGTGAGATGGACGACGTAGTGATCGCCGCGCCGGTAATCGCCGAGGCCCTCCATCTTAAAGTGCAGCCAAGGGAACGTCCGCATCGCCATATCGATGTTGAGGTGAAACGTGTATCCCTGCAGCGCTTCGTTCCGGTCGACGGCCGCCGCGATCTTGCGAGCGCCGGCCGCCGCCGGCGCGGCCGCGCCCGTTCCGGAGACTAACAGCGTGCCGGTCGCGAATGCAGCGACGGCTCTAACCCAGATGTTCATCTCGAACGCCACCTTCTATTCTACCGCACGCAAGCCGGTTCCTAATCCGGGAATCCGGCGGATTGTCTGAGAAAGCGCCAGGATGACCGTGCGCACGAACGCTCTGCCCGTCCGCGCCGTTCTGCTGGCGTTCGAAGGCCCGGATCCGTATTCATTGGTGGGTGGCCTCGGTACGCGGGTCACCGAAATGAGCGCGGCCTTGGCGGCCGCCGGCGTCGAGACCACGTTAATCTTCGTGGGCGATCCGCAACGGCCGGCAGTCGAGCGCCCGGCCCCAAACCTGGAATATCGCCGCTGGTGCCAGTGGATTTCGGCCTATCATCCTGCCAACGTCTACGACGGCGAAGCCGGCAAGAGTCTCGACTACGCTGCCAGCGTGCCGTCCTTCGTCGCCGGGGCGATCGTCGAACCGGCCGCGCGCGCTGGGGAAGACGTGCTGATCGTCGGGGAAGACTGGCAGACCGCGCCGGCGGTCATCGGACTCGATCGTTCGTTGCGCGAACTCGGGTTGCGCCACCGCGCGACGATCCTGTGGAACGCGAATAATACGTACGGTTTCGGCGAAATCGACTGGCCGGCGCTGACCGCCGCCGCTCGAATCACCACGGTAAGCCGCTACATGAAGTTCGAACTCCACGCCCGCGGCGTCGATTCGCTGGTCGTTCCCAACGGAATCCCGAGCCGGATCGTCGGCGGGCCGCCCGACGAACTCGTGCGCGACCTGGAAACGGCACTTATCGATAAGCACCCGCTCTTGATCAAGGTGGGACGATACGACGAAGACAAGCGGTGGATGCAGGCGATCGACGCATTCGCTCTCGTCCGCGAGCGGCACCCGCGGGCCACGCTCGTCGTTCGAGGAGGCCGCGAACCGTACGGCGAGCACGTCATGGCGCGCGCCGCCGAACTCGGATTGCAGGTCGACGACGTCTCCCTTGCGTCTCGCGAGCCGGAGACTTTTCTGCAAGCGCTTGGCGCCGCGCGTGCTCCAATCGTGAACTTACGGACCTTCGTGCCCGAAGACGTGCTCTTTGCACTCTATCATGCGGCCGACGCCGTGCTCGCCAACAGCGGCAAGGAGCCGTTTGGGCTGGTCGGTTTGGAGGTGATGGCGGCGTCGGGAGTGGCGGTGACCGGCTCCACCGGCGAAGACTACGCGCAACCCTTCGAGAACGCCGTCGTCTGCGATACCGACGACCCGCGCGAGCTGGCGTCGTACCTGGAAACGCTGATCGCCGACCCGGTGCTGGCGCGGTCGATCCGCGTTGCCGGCGAGGCCACCGCCGAACGCTGCACCTGGGATGCCGTTTTCGAAATTCTCGCGCGCAAACTCGATTGGTAGGCGGCGGACTACGCGGTTCGCGCTATCCGCGGGCGAGTTCTTGGATGCGGTCGGCGATTTCGTCGGCGTAGCGCCGAGCTTCTTCTTCGGAGCGGCCTTCGGCGAAAACGTTGAACTGCGGTTCGGACGCATCGGGAAGCACCAGCACCCAACCGCCTTCGCGGCCGAGCCGGATTCCGTCGGTCAGTTCTACCTGTTCGCCGTCGGTCTCGCCGAGCAGCCGGCGCATGATCGCACCCTTGCGTTCCCAGGGGCAATGATCGCGGCGGGACGCCAAGTGCCAGTGCGGCAGTTCGTCGACGATTGCGCTGAGTGCGGCGCCTTGGCCGGCGATGAGCTCCATGATCTTCGCGGCGGCATACAGTGAATCGAATGCAGGCTGAAACTCGGGAAAGATGAGTTCGTAGTTCGCGCCGCCGGCAAAGGCGAGGGCCTTTCCCTCGTCGGCGGCAAATGCCATCAGCGATCGGCGATCGCTGCGCGTGCGCACCACGGTCGCGCCCAGCGAGTCGGCGATCGCTTCGATCGCGCGCGGCGCCATCACGGGCACGGCGATCCGGGCGTGCGGTACCGAGCCGGCGACGAGCATCGTCACGAGCGCTAGCAGGCGCCCCTTTTCGATCGGGCGCCCGCGGTCGTCGACCAATGCGAGCGCTTCGCCGTGCTGGTCGAGAAGAATCCCCAGCGTCGCGCCGAGCGACGTCGTGACGTTGCCGAGCTGTTCGAGATGACGCGCCCGATTTCGGGCAAACGTAAGCACTTTTGCGTTGTCGAAAAACGCATTGAGCGCGACCATCTCGACCCCAAGGTTGCTCAATATTCGCGGCAGGATTAGTGAAGCGTTACCGTACGCGTAATCGATGACGACCCGCATGCCGGCGGTCGACATCGCGTGCGGCGCCAACGAAGCCAGGAAGTCGTTACTATATCCTTCGATCGACCGTTCCGGGAAGCTTAGAAGACCGACCGACTCCATCGGCGTGCGGCGAAAATCCTCGCGGAAGAAGATGTTTTCGAGTTTGCGTTCGGTGTTCTTGTCGACGTTGACGCCGTGATGGTCGAAGAATTCGATCAGGAATCTATCCGGATCGGAGGGAGAGATCCCGGTGTGGACCCCGGCATCCCCAAACGCTCGGACCGCGTGCCGCGAAACCGGCGTCGGAACCTCGCGAAGGTCTTGCACGTTAATGCCCACCGATAATAGGCCGGCAATGATGCAGCGGTTATTCAGCCGCGACGCCGGATGCGCGTCGCGGCTGGTCAAGACGGTCTGACCGGGGCGGAGGACCGAACCCAGCGCCTGCCCGAGCTTGAGCGTGAACTCCGGCGTGATTTCGATATTGGCAAGACCCGAAACGCCGTCGGCGCCGAAAAGCGAGCCCGGCCACTTGATTCCGTAGATCAGCGACATCGAAACGATCGAGCCGGCGGCCACCGCCTTGTCGGGCCAGAGCTTGATGTTCGACGGAACGGTCGAACCGCTGCCGAGCGTGCTCGCTCGCCCGATCACGGCGCCTTCGAGGATCGTCACTCGATCCTTGACGATGACGCGGTCGGCGAGCGTGCATCCGGTTAGCGACGCGCCTTCGCCGACGTAGACGTCTTCCCAGGTGATGCTGCGGTGCAGGCGCGCGTTGGGTGCGACGATCGACGACGCGCCGACCACGGTGAGTTCTTCGACCACCGCGCCCGCCTCGATCGTGACGTTTCGGCCCACGGAAACCGGCCCGTGAACGTGGGCGTCGGGCGAGATCCGGCTCTCCTCACCGACCCAGACGCCGGGACGAATTTCGTTTCCGGGTATTTCGACGTGAACCGAACCCGCGAGCGCGTCGTAGTTCGCCTGTACGTACTGCTGCAGGTTGCCGATGTCGCTCCAATATGCCCCCGTGACGTGGCCGAAGAGCGGCTTGCCGTCGCGCAGAATAAGCGGAAAGAGGTCGCGGGAAAAATCGTAGTTCTTGCCGGACTCCATGTAGTCGAAGATCTCGGGTTCGAGCACGTAGATTCCGGTGTTGATGGTGTCGGAAAAAACTTCTCCCCACGAAGGCTTCTCGAGAAACCGGGTGATTCGTCCGCGCTCGTCGGTAACGACCACGCCGAATTCGAGCGGATTGGAAACCCGTTGCAGGGCGATCGTCGCGGACGCGCCGTTGCGCTCGTGGTATGCGATCAGTTCGGTAAGATCGATGTCGGTGAGCGCGTCGCCGGAGACGATGACGAAACGCTCGCTCCCCAGCAGCGGCTGAGCGAGCTTGATCGCACCGGCGGTTCCTAAGGGCGTATCCTCCACGACGTACGCCATCGAAATGCCCATGTCTGACCCGTCGCCGAAGTAATTTTCGATTTCGTCTGCCAGGTAGTGCAGGGTCGCGACGACGTCGGTGATGCCGTGACGGCGAAGCAAATCAACGATATGATGCATCACCGGTTTGTTGGCCACCGGGGCCAGCGGTTTTGGGCGCGTCGTCGTCAACGGCCGCAGGCGGGATCCCTCGCCGCCGGCCATCACGACCGCTTTCATCCCTTGGCCTCTCGCACCATCGCCTCTTGAGTATCACACATGATGGCCCCAATGCGGAACAGCCGTCCGTCCCTTTCCAAATCCTCCAGCGGCAGCGACCGTCGCCGGCGCCAGTTCGGATGCTCGTCGACGGTTCCGGGTACGTTGACGGCGCCGCTTTCGCCGAGCACGTCTTCGATGGCGACGACCGCGAGTGCCGACGGCGTTCGAGCGAGAAACCGGTGAACGGCCTCCGCGAGGTCGCCGAGAACCCGCCGCGTGCCGCCGGCGGTTGCATCCGCCCGCAAGCGCCCGGCGCCGGCCGGATCGATCGCGCCGGCAAGCTCGAGCGCGTCGACTAGGGCAAATCGCGCGCTTTGCCGCTCTTCTCCGGCGCTCGCGGCAGTCGAATCTTCGCCCAGCCACCAGCCCGCCAGCGGCGGCAAATCGTGCGTGCCGATACTGGCGGCGGCCCAGCGTGGGTACGATTGCGGCGGCGCGAACGTTCCGTCCCACGCGCGTTCGAAGTAGATCAGCCGCGAGGATAACGCGCGAGCGTCGCGCATGCGCTCGCGAAACCCCTCCGGCACCGTCCCTAAATCCTCGCCGACGACGGCGCACCGGTTGCGCACGCTCTCGAGGGCGACGATGCCCACCATCTCGTCGAAATCGTACGTAACGTACGCGCCGTCGTTCGCACGCCGGCCGCACGGAACCCAAAATGCTCGTCGCAGCGCCATGACGTGGTCGATCCGCAAGACGTTCGCGTGACGCATATTGGTGCGAAGCAGCTCCGCCAGCGGCGCGTACGCCCGCCGGCGCAATTCGTGTGGCGAAAACGGTGGGAGTCCCCACGTTTGGCCGTCCCGATTGAGCCCGTCGGGCGGTGCGCCGAGCGACACCCCCGCAAGGATCGCGCGTCGATTGCTCCAAGCGTCGGCGCCGTCGAGGGCCACGCCGACGGCGAGGTCTCGGTAGAAGCCGACGCCGCTGCGGGCGGCGTTCGCGGCCGCTTCGGCGAGTTGTCGATCGGCTAACCACTGCAGATAAAGGTAGTACTCCACGCGGTCGCGGCGCCGCGCGGCGAACCGGCGCACTTCCGGGGTCTCCGGATGACGATACTCGGGCGGCCATTGCGGCCAGCCGTAGCGTGGATCGGGCTGGGTGCGGAAGTATTCGTCGAGTGACTCATACAGCGCCAGGCATTCCAGCGCTCTGTCGCCGTCGCGGACGAAGCGCCGAAAGGCCGCCGCGCGGGTATCTCCCGGCCGTTCCAAATGCTTGATGCAGAACGAATCGAAGAGCAGCGACAACACCGCGTGCTTCGCGCGAGCGACGCCCGCGTAGTCCACGAGCGATCCGGCGCGTAGCGATTCCAGCTCGTGGGCGAAATCCCGGCTTTCGATCTTCGCGCGCGCTTCCGGCGATTCGGCCAGGTCTGCGACGGCGGCGACGTCGATGTAAAGGGCGTTGAGAAATAGCCGGCTTGAGGGCGCATACGGACTGCACGCGGACGGACTGGCCGGATGCAGTTCGTGCAATGGGTTCAGCCCGATGGCTCCGCTTCCAGCGGCCGCGGCCAACTGCGCGAAGTCCGAGAGGCTGCTGAAATCGCCGATTCCCCAATCGCGCCGCGTGCGCAGCGCGTAGAGCTGGGTCGCGAGTGCCCAAACGCGTCCGCGCTCCATCGCGGGCATCACGTAACACGCGTTCGGAACCACGACCAACGGACACGCGGCGACGACGGCGCCGGCGCGAATCGTCAGGCGGTGGTATCCAAGCGGCGCCGGGTCATCGATCGCAAGCTTCCGGCGTTCCAACGCTCGACCACCGATCGTGCGGCGATCGATCGTCTCGGCTCGCTGCCACGATGTCGTACCCTGCAGCGACCTTCCGTCTTCCAGATCTATTTCCCAAGCCGGCGCGACGGTCTCGTCGGCCGGCAACCTGAAAAGGACGGCGAGTCGAACGTTCGGCCGGCCGAAGACGACCGGCGGAAGGGGGGATGCCCACGGCGCGTTCTCGAGTTCGACCAGGGCGTTCGCGATCGCCGTCTCCGAGGCCACGTCGTAGTCCATCGCCGCTAAAATCTCGCGCTTGGTTTCTGCGCCGACGCGAACTTCGTTTCCGAAATAGTCGTGAAAAGCCGGCTGTATGCCGGCGAGTTCGGCGAGCCGATCGAGCGAGTCGTCCATCGCGATCCAGCTCAGCTGCCGACGAACAGGGCGAACGCGCGATCGGCTATTTCGAACTGCGATCCCGGCTCGCGACGGACCTCTCGCGACTTTCCGTCCCAGTGGGCCGTGTCGACGAGCTCGGTCCAGTGCGCGGCGGCCGCCGTCGAGGGTAGCGTAAAGCTAACGGGAAACTCGTGACCGTTGATCACGATGAGAAAGCTGTCGTCGACTTCGCGATAACCCTGCAAACTAACGAAGCGATCGCCGACGTCGCCGCCGAGCAGCGCGCCGAAGCAGCGGCGCGACGAGTCGTTCCAGTCGTGCTCGCTCATCTCGCGCGCGTCGGAAGCGAACCACTGGATGTCCTTGATCGGCGAATCCCCGGTGGTAACGCCGCGAAAGAAGCGGGGGCGCCGAAAGACCGGGTGAGATCGCCGGATCTCGATCAGTAAGCGCACGAACTCCAACAAGCCCGCGTCGGAGTCGCCGGCTTTGCCGCGCTCGATCCACGACACCTCGTTGTCTTGGCAGTATGCGTTGTTATTGCCGTGCTGTGAGTGTCCGAGTTCGTCGCCGGCCAGCAGCATCGGCAGGCCCTGCGAGAGCAGGAGCATGGCGAAGAAATTCCGCTTTTGGCGCCGCCGCAATTCGGCGACGCCCTCGTCGCCGGTTGGGCCTTCCACGCCGCAGTTCCAGCTGTAGTTCTCGTCGGCGCCGTCGCGGTTGTCCTCGAGGTTCGCGTCGTTGTGCTTGCGGTCGTACGCGACGAGGTCCGCGAGCGTGAACCCGTCGTGCGCGGTGACGAAATTGACGCTGGCCCGCGGGCGGCGCCCGCGCCGGTCGAAAATATCGCTCGATCCCGTCAGCCTTGTGGCCATTTCCGGCGTCGATCCGTCGCCACGCCAAAAGCGGCGCACGCCGTCGCGGAACCGGTCGTTCCACTCCGACCAGCCGGCCGGAAAGTCACCGACTCGATATCCACCCTGACCGAGGTCCCAAGGTTCGGCGATGAGTTTCACGCGCGAGAGCGTGGGATCTTGTTCGAGCGACGCGAGAAAGTTGCTTTGCGCGCTGAACTCGCCCGAATCGGTTCGCGCCAGCGTTGCCGCCAAGTCGAACCGAAATCCGTCGACGTGCATCTCGTTGACCCAGTAGCGCAGCGAATCGGTCACCAGCTTGAGCACGCTGGGGTGGCCGAGGTCGAGGGTGTTTCCGCAACCCGTGTAATCCAAGTAGTAGCGAGGGTCGTCGGCGAGCCGATAGTACGACTTGTTGTCAATGCCACGGAAGCTGAGGGTGGGTCCGAGTTCGCTTCCCTCGGCGGTGTGATTGAAGACCACGTCGAGCACGATCTCGATACCGGCGTCGTGCAAGCGCGACACCATGGTTTTGAACTCGCCGAGATCGGGCCGCGACAGATAGCGCGGGGCCGGCGCAAAGAAAGAGATCGGGCTATAGCCCCAATAGTTGCGTAGCCCCTTTTGCACTAAATAACGGTCGTCTACGAAATTGCCGACCGGAAGCAGCTCGATCGCCGTTATTCCCAGACGGGTGAGATATTCGATGACCGCGGGTGACGACAGGCCCGCGAACGTACCCCGGAGTTCCGGCGGGACGCCGGGATGCTTCATCGTGTAACCGCGCACGTGCATCTCGTAAATAATCAGGTCGTGCCAGCGCGTATGCAGAAGCCGATCGTTCCCCCAGGTAAATGCCGGGTCGACGACCACACATTTCGGCATCCCGGCGGCGTTATCGCGCCGGTCGAACGAAAGATCTGCGCGCGCGGATCCGACCCGGTATCCAAAGTGGGCGTCGCTCCAAACCACGTTGCCGACCACCATCGCCGCATACGGATCGAGCAGGAGCTTGTGGTGGTTGAAGCGGTGTCCGTTGGGTGGATCGTACGGTCCGTACACGCGATAGCCGTAGAGCAATCCCGGTCGCGCGTCGGGAAGATAACCGTGCCAGACCGAGTCGGTGTATTCGGGAAGGGCGATTCGCTCGACCTCGCGCCGTCCGCGCGGGTCGAAAAGGCAGAGATCGACCTTCTCGGCATTTTCCGAAAACAGGGCGAAGTTCACGCCGGCTCCGTTCCAGGTTGAACCGAGCGGGTAGGGTCGCCCGGGCAAGACCGAGACCCGTCGCGATGCGATCACGGAGAACCGTCGCAGACGAGCACGAGCATTCCCAGCGGCGGCAAAGTCAACGTCAGCGAGTGGTCGCGGCCGTGGCTAGGGATGGGTTCGGTGGAAACGGCCCCTCCGTTTCCGACGTTGCTGCCGCCGTAATACTGCGAATCGGTATTGATCGCTTCGCGGTACGTTCCGCGCTCGGCGCCGACACGATAATCGTAACGCACGACCGGCGTCGCATTGAGAACGGCGAGCGCCACCCCGGCTCCACGGCCCTTTCGCAGAAACGCCAGGGTGCTGTTGGCGGCATCGGAGAAGTCGATCCATTCGAAGCCGCCCGGCTCGTCGTCGAGTTCGTAAAGGGCCGGCGTTGCGCGATAGACGCGATTGCAATCGGCGACCAGCCGCGCGATTCCGGCGTGGAGGCCGTCACCGAGCGCTTCCCAGCAGAGCTGGGCGTCGTGATTCCATTCCGAGACCGCCGCAATCTCGGCGCCCATAAAAAGCAGCTTCTTGCCGGGATGCACGTAGGTCAATGCGAGCAACGCTCGCAGGTTGGCGAACCGCTGCCAGCGATCGCCGGGCATTTTTTCCAGCAGGGAACGTTTGCCGTGCACCACCTCGTCGTGAGAGAGCGGGAGCACGAACTTTTCGCTAAACGCATAGACCAAACCGAAGGTTAAGTCGTTTTGATGGTATCGGCGATAGACTGGATCGTAGCCGAAATAGCGTAACGTGTCGTGCATCCACCCCATGTTCCACTTATAACCGAAGCCGAGGCCGCCCCGCTCGATGGCTCCGGTAACCATCGGCCAGGACGTCGATTCTTCGGCGATCGTAACGACGTCGCCGTGGAGCACGGCGATCGTTCCGTTCAGACTCCGAAGAAACTCGATCGCTTCGACGTTTTCGCGGCCGCCGTAGGCGTTGGGGATCCATTCGCCTTCGCGCCGGCTATAGTCGAGGTAGAGCATGGACGCGACCGCATCGACCCGCAACGCGTCGATATGAAACTCCTCGATCCAAAATAGAGCACTGGCGATGAGGAAGTTGGCGACCTCGCGGCGGCCGTGGTTGTAAACCAGCGTGCTCCAGTCGGGGTGAAATCCCTTGCGCGGATCGTCGTGCTCGTAGAGGTGCGTTCCGTCAAAGGCGGCCAATCCGTGCGGGTCGCTGGGGAAGTGACCCGGCACCCAGTCGAGTATGACGCCGATCCCCGCCCGATGGGCGGCGTCGACGAACGAGCGGAAATCTTCGGGCGGTCCGTAGCGGCTCGTCGGCGCGAACATTCCGGTCGGCTGATATCCCCACGATCCGTCGAACGGGTGTTCCGTTATCGGCAACACCTCGACGTGCGTGAATCCCAGGCCGCCGACGTACGCAAGCAACTCGTCGGCAAGCTCGCGATACGTGAGAAATCGCTCGCCCTCCGACGTGCGGCGGCGCCACGACCCCAGATGCACTTCGTAGACGGCAATCGGCGCGTCGGCGCGTTGGCGGGCGCCGCGCGCCTCCATCCAGGCGGCGTCGCCCCAGTCGGCAGCCGGCATTTCGTGCACGATCGACGCATTCGCCGGCCGAATCTCCGCGTAGCGCGCGAACGGATCGGCCTTGAGCGCCGGCGGGCCGCCCCGTGCCCCCTCGATCTCAAACTTGTATCGTGCGCCGGCACTTGCGCCCGGAACGAAGATCTCCCAAACGCCGCACTCGACGCGCTTGCGCATCGGATGACGGCGCCCGTCCCAGTCGTTGAAGTCGCCGACGACGCTGACGCGGTGCGCGTTGGGCGCCCAAACCGCGAACCCGGTCCCCGGGATGCCGTCGATCGTCCGCGGATGCGAGCCCAGCGCGTCCCAAAGACGGTGGTGCTTGCCCTCGGCGATGAGGTAGGTGTCGACTTCTCCAAGTATGGGACCGAAGCGGTAGGCATCTTCGATCTCTTCCCGTCCGTTTGGACCGTCGAAAACCAGCACGTAGTCGAAGCGCCGGCGGCGTCCGCCGATGCGCAGCTCGAAAAGTCCCTCATCGTCGCGTCGAGCGAGCTCCCGGAGCTTGTCGGAATCGCGCGCGCGCACGTAAGCGCGGCTCGCATTCGGAAGCGAGGCACGGACGGTCAGGCCGCCGTCTTCGGCGTGCATTCCGAGGTAGGAAAACGGGTCGGTCCAGTAGCGCGCGAGCAGCACGACGCTCCCTATTGTCGCAGCGCCGGCTCGAACCCCGTTCCCAGCGCCGCCGAAGGAATTTCGTGCCAGGCGCGCAGGAACTCCGCAACCGACCACGCTTGGGCGATCGCTCCGCGGGCGTCGAACGGCGGGGACCCATCCGCAATTTCACCGAGCGTCCCCAGTCCGGCGTCGAAGTACAACTTTGCCAGCGGCAGCAGAAACGAGCGCGCGACGTCCGCATCGCGATAGACGCGAGCGTGGGCGATCGAGAAGGGCCCGAGAAGCCACGTCCAGACCGTTCCTTGGTGGTAGGCGGCGTCGCGAGCCGAGGGCGCCCCGCCGTAGTGCGCCACGAAGGCAGCGTCCTGCGAGTCGAGCGAGCGCAGGCCGCTCGAGGTCACGAGCCGGGCCGCGCAAACGTCGACGACCGCGCGCTGTCGCTGCGCGTTGAGCGGCGAATGAGGAAGCGACACCGCAAATAACTGGTTCGGCCGCAACGTGAGATCGTTGCCGCTCGGGCCGTCGAGCACGTCGTAGCAAAACCCCGCATCCTCGTTCCAGAATCGATCGAAACCGGCGCGCGCGGCGGCGGCGAGGGCGGCGTATTCGGCGGCATCTGCGGAGGCGATCGCGGCAGCGAGCGTTTGCATCCGGCAAAGCGCGTTGTACCAAAGCGCGGCGACTTCGATCGGTTTGCCGGCGCGAGGGGTAATGACGAGGTCGCCGACTTTGGCGTCCATCCAGGTAAGCTGGACGCCCGGTGCGTCGGCGACGATTAGCCCGTCGGTATCCATATGGATACCGTAACGCGTTCCGGTGCGGTAGTGGGCGACCACGCTTTGAAGGGAGGGCCAGAGAGCGCGCAACGTCGCGACGTCGCCGCTGGCATGAACGTATCGCGCGGCGGCTTCGACGAACCAGAGAGCGGCATCGACCGCATTGTACTGCGGCGTTTCGTCGCGGTCGGGGAAGAAGTTCGGCAGCATTCCGCCGTCGATGAAACTCGAGAAAGTGGTTAGGATTTTCCTTGCGATTTCGGGCCGTCCGGTCGTCAGCGTGAGGCCGGGGAGCGCGATCATGGTGTCGCGTCCCCAATCCCCGAACCAGTGGTAACCGGCAATGACCGTCAGCGCTCCCGAATCGGTCGCGATCGGCCGTGCGACGACGAATTGATCGGCTGCCAAAGCGCCCCGACGCAGCCACTGCGGCCGGTTTGCATCCGTTACCCGATCGTACGCTGCGAGAACGGCGGCTTCGTGGCGGGTCCGGCGCTCGTAGGCCGCGTCTGAGGAGAAATCGCCGGGATCGGCGTCGCGCGCGGCGACGGTGAGGACGCCCCCGGGTTGCAGGCTAGCGACGAACGTGCCGGCGGCGAGATTGTCGTCGCGATCGTCCAATCCGCGCGCGGTTTCGTCCGCGAGAATGAAATCGCGGTACCAGACGTTCTCGACCGTAACGTCGCCGGCGTCGGCGACGACCCAAAAGGGCCTGGCATCCGGCCCCGTCGAGATTCGCAGGGCGCGCGAGCGCTCTTTCGTTACGCCGACTTCCCAGTCGCCTGCGTGCGTGTTGCCGTGAAAGTCGCGATAGTTGACCAAAGCGCGCAACGAAAGCTCGAGCGGCTCCGTGGCTCGCAGGCTCCGGTACCGGACGTACGTTGCATTCGCGCCGGGCTCCATCCAGATGCGTCTCTCCAGGAGTGCGTCGGCAACTGCGAACTCCCAGACCGGCGTCGTCGCGTCGAGATAGAAGCGTTCGATCGTAACGAAACCTTGCGGCGAAATGTATCCGCTGCGCCAGCGGTTGCTTGCGAGCGCGTAGGAGGCGCCGCGATATCGCACGGTTTCGTCGAACTTCGCTACCAAAAGCGTGCGCTGGGCGGGAGGGCGAAGCGCGGCGACGAGAAGCCCGTGATAGCGGCGCGTGAGCGTGCCCGCGATCGTCCCGGATGCGAATCCGCCCAGGCCGTTGGTGACGAGCCACTCGCGGCGCTCGCCTTGACCGAGGTCGCCGCAAAGCGCGCGACCGAATTCAACCGTCATTGCGAGCCAACGGATGTTTGTTCCGGCCGGCGTATTCCCCGCGCTGAATGATGAGTTTTCCGACGAGCGACGTCCAGCCGGTTTGATGGCTCGCGCCCAGCCCGTTGCCGTCGTCGCCGTTGAAGTACTCGTAGAATGGAATCAGGTCGCGCCAAAGCGGATTAGTTTGAAACGCCTCGTTTCCCCCAAAGACCGGCCGGCGGCCGGCCGCGTCGCGTTCGAAGATCGAGATGAGGCGCTGCGAAAGATCGCTCGCGACCTCCCAGAGCGTGGAGTAGGAGTTCGAACCGGCCGGCATCTCGATTTTGAAATCGTCGCCGTAGTAGTAGTGCAGTTTCTGCAAGGCCTCGATTAACAAGAAGTTGAGCGGGAACCAAATCGGGCCGCGCCAGTTGGAGTTTCCGCCAAAAGTTCCGCTGACGGACTCGGCCGGCTCGTAGCCGATCCGGTTCTCGCGGCCGTCGATCGAGAGCACGAAGGGATGCTCGAGGTGAACGCGAGAGAGCGAACGGATTCCATTGGGGCCGAGAAATTCGCCGGTGTCGAGCATTCGTCGTAGGATGCGGATCAGTTTGTCGCCGTCGGCCAGCGCCAACAGGTAGCGCTGGTTGATGCCGCCGCGTTCCATGTAGGCGATCGACTCGGTGAGATCGGGCCGATGTCGAACGAACCAGCGCACCTGCTTGGCGAAGGCGGGAAGCCGTTCCAGGACGTCGCCTTCGGCCACTTCGCTCGCGATCAGCGCAATCAGACCGACGGCCGAGCGGACGCGCAGCGGCGTCGGCGCGCGGCCGTCGACGTGCAGGAAATCGTAATAGAAGCCGTCCGCCTCGTCCCAGAGGCCGCCGTCGCCGATCTCGTTGATGGCTTGCGCGATGGAGAGGAAGTGCGCGAAAAACTTTCCGGCGATATCTTCATACGCGGGACGATCGACGGCAAGCTCGAGCGCGATCGCGAGCATATTTCCGCTAAAGACCGCCATCCAGCTCGTACCGTCGGACTGGTCGATTCGCGTGCCCGGCGCCAGCACGGCGTCGCGATCGACGACTCCGATGTTGTCCAGTCCGAGAAATCCACCTTGAAAGATGTTATTTCCGCCCGCGTCTTTGCGATTGACCCACCACGTGAAGGTCAATAGCAACCGCTGAAAAACGCGCTCGAGAAATAGCGCGTCGCCCGATCCGCGGAGTTTGGCTTCGATTTGATAGACGCGTCGCGCGGCCCAAGCCCAAAGCGGCGGGTTGACGTCGCCGAACGCCCACTCGTACGCCGGTAGTTCTCCGCTGGGATGCAGGTACCACTCGCGGGTCAACAGTTCCATTTGGGCTTTGGCATAGTCCGGATCGAGCAGGGCTAAAACGACGCAGTGGAACGCGAGATCCCACTCGGCGAACCACGGATACTCCCAGGTATCGGGCATCGAGAGCACGTCCGCGGCGTGAAGGTGTTTCCAATTGGAATTCCGTCCGAATCGCCGTTGCTGGGGCGGCGGGGGCATCGCCGGATCGCCGTCGATCCACTCGCGGACGACGTAATAGTAGAATTGCTTGCTCCACAAAATGCCCGCAAACGCTTGCCGGGCGATCGCGCGGACGTCGTCGCTCGCCGGGACGTCGACGACGCCGGCGTAAAACTCGTCGGCTTCGATGCGGCGCTTATCCATCGCGTCGATCAGACCGGTAAATGGTTCGGCGACGTCGGTGCGGTTGGTTAGTCTCAGGCGCACGACCTTCGATTCGTGCGGCGCCAGTTCGAGCGCGTACGCAATCGCCGCCTTGGTTCCCGTGCGTTGGGGATTGACGGCGTCGCGGCGGCCGGCTACGACGTACTCGTGAATTCCGTCTTTGACGTAGCGGCTTTGGTTGGGAGCGTTGAAGAGCCGCTCGTAGTTCGTCTCGTTCTCGGTAAAGAGCGTCTCCCCGGCATCGCAGTACAGGCGCAGATCGCCCAAACGTTCGTGTCGTGCGACCAGCAGATCGACCCCGGGAATGTGGCTTTCCTCGCGGCGAATCGAGGGCTTGTACGATCCACGGCGCCACGACCAGGTGTTTCGAAACCACAACGTCGGAAGCAGTTGCAAGCTGGCCGGCTCCGGCCCCTGATTCGTCACCGTGATTCGAGCGAAGGTATCGTCGGGATCGTTTTTCGCGTACTCGACGACGACGTCGAAGAACCGATCTTCGTCGAGCACCCCGGTGTCGATGAGTTCGAACTCAGGATCGGCTCTCGTGCGCCGCCGATTCTCCGCCACGAGACGGGCGTACGGAAACTCGCCCTGCGGATAGCGGTAGAGCATTTTCATGTACGCGTGCGACGGCAGATTGTCGAGATAGAAGTAATATTCCTTAACGTCTTCGCCGTGATTGCCCTCGCCGTTGGTCAATCCGAAGAGCCGTTCTTTGAGAATCGGATCGCGGCCGTTCCAGCAGCTTACGGCTAGACACAATAGTTGGTGGTCGTCACAAATTCCGGCGATTCCATCTTCGCCCCAACGATACGCGCGCGAGCGGGCGTGATCGTGGGGGAAATAATCCCAGGCCGTGCCGTCCGGGCTGTAATCCTCGCGGACCGTTCCCCATTGGCGTTCGCTGACGTAGGGACCCCAGCGCTCCCAGCGTTCGATTTTCTGCCGCCGGCGCTCCAGGCGCTCGCGCTCCGCATTCATGTCCGTCCGGTTCGGCCTCGGCAGGGTGTTCCACTTCGTTGACCTTCGTCGGGCGCTGCGGTATAAGAGGGCATGAAAACCGGGATCTTGTGCGGCGTTGCCGTCGTCGCGTTGGTGGGGTGCGCCGGCGCGCACCCGGTGCCGATCGCGCCCGAATCGCCCGCCGCTAATCGGGCCGCGCAAACGGCGCCGCTGCTGCTCGTCGATCCGTCCAAGCCCGGGGCCGTGGTTTCGTCCGCAGTCCTCGGAGCGAATATGGCAACCTGGTACGACGTGACCCAGTCCGGGTTGAGTGCCGCGTTTAAAACCGCGGGCCTGCGGTCGACTCGCTGGCCCGGCGGTTCGGAATCGGACAACTTTCACTGGGAAACCGATAGTCTGGGGCCGGGCGCGTGCGGCGGCGGCTACGTCAACGCGAACTCGACGTTCGAACATTTCTGGAGCGACATCGTGCATCCGGCGCGGCTGGACGTCGCCGTGACGGTGAACTACGGATCGAATCCCGCGTGCACCGGCGGCGCCGACCCCGGCGAAGCCGCCGGGTGGGTAAAATACCTCAACGCGAGCAAGCGCTACGGTCTGACTTGGTGGAGCGTTGGAAACGAACAATACGGCTCGTGGGAAACCGATTTGCACTCGCAGCCGCACGATCCGTCGCAATACGCGTCCCTCGTAGCCTCGAGCTTCTATCCGAAAATGCACGCGGCTTCGCCGACGCCGATCGACGTATGCGTCGACGTCGACCCGGACACGCGCGGCTGGGACGCCACGGTGCTCGCCCGCGCGAAGTACGATTGCGTCGAACTCCACTACTACCCGCAGGGCAATACCGTCGACGATCCGTTCCTGATCGAAAAGGCCGCCCCCGGATTGGCGGCCTACCTCGGGCGGCTCAAGACCGAGTTGGCCACCGCCGGCCGTCCCAAGACGCCGATTTACGTCGGCGAGATCGGCTCGACGTACGGCACTCCCGGCAAACAGACGATGTCGATCACGCAGGCTCTGTATGCTGGTCAGGTCGTCGGCGAACTTTTAAAAGCCGGCGCGGCGCGCGCGACGTGGTGGATCGGATACGGCGGATGCAACTCCGAGAGCGCGGGCGGCGACTTCAGCCCGTCGCTTTACGGCTGGCAGGATTTCGGCGGATACATGATTTTTTCCGACGGCACGCTCGCGGATGGCTGCTCGGCAACCGACGTTCCGCGCGGCACGCTGCTGCCGACCGCGCGGGCGTTGCAGGTTGCGTCGCATTTCGTGCGCGACGGCGAACGGATGCTGCAACTGCGCAAGACCGGACTTGCCCGCGTGCGTGCGTACGCGACGACCTACGACGGCGGTTACGCCCTGATGCTGTTCAACCTGAGCCAAAGCAAAGCGGCCGACGTACCGGTGAAGATCGCCGGTAAAGCGTCGGGCGCCGGCGGTGAGATCGCCATCTACGACCGGGCCCTCTACGACGCATCCAAACAAAACGACTGGAAGGGCCCGATCTTCCGCAACTTGCGTTCGTGGAGCGGCCAGTTCTCCGTGACCCTCCCGCCCTGGAGCATCGTCACGGTCCGGACGAAGTAGGCGCCGGCGAACCCGGCTTCAGGAGCGTTCCCAGTAAGCCACGGCGGCAAATCGGGAAGGAACACGACGGCATCGAGCTGGGTTTCGACCGTGCGCGTCTCCACTGTAAAACTTGCCCGCCATTGACGGTCGATTTCCACGAAGCGCGATACCGCCCGCTCGAAAATCGCGATCGGCGCGTTCGAGGCGGGCGCCAAGTGCATGGCCGCCGTACCCAGCAGCGGCAACGCCGCCGGCCCAAACATGCCGGGAAGTTCGCGGACGCGACTTTTGCGGCCTACGGTTGCGGAGGATTTGGCGCGGCGGTTGGATGACGGGTGCACCATGGAACGGGTCGCCGTTTGCGGTCGCGAACTCGAGTGCGAGCGAATTCCGGCGTTGCGCGAAGGATTGCCCACGCTCGTCTTTCTGCACGAAGGGTTGGGGTCGGCGGCGCTGTGGCGCGACTTTCCGGCGGCGATCGCACGCCAGACGGGATGTTCGGCGCTGATCTATTCCCGCTATGGAAACGGTTTCTCGACGGTGCTAGAGAGCGCGCGCGCTCCGTCGTACATGCACGACGAAGGGCGCGCGACGCTACCCGCGCTGCTCGCGACGCTCGGTATCGACGACGCCGTTCTCGTCGGGCACAGCGACGGAGCTTCGATCGCGCTGATCTGCGCGGCCGAAATCCCGTCGGTGGTGCGCGCCTTGGTGCTCGAAGCCCCCCACGTTTTCGTGGAGGAGCTGTCGGTGCGGAGCATCGCGGCGATCAGGAAGGTTTACGAAGCCGGGGATTTGCGCGAACGGATGATGCGCCATCACGCCGACGTCGACGCCACCTTCTACGGCTGGAACGACGTGTGGCTATCGCCTAGCTTCCGCGATTGGAACGTCGAAGCCGAGCTCGCGGGCGTGGCGGCGCCGGCGCTGGTGGTGCAAGGAACCAACGACGAGTACGGAACGCTCGCCCAAGTCGAGGCGATCGCGCATCGCGTCGCGGCTCCGGTCGACCGGTTGTTGCTCGCAGAATGCGGCCACGCTCCCCATCGCGACCGCCGGGGACTCGTAGAAGAGGCAGTCGCGGCGTGGGTAGCGCGGGCGTCGAGGAAAACCGTCGTCCGTTAGGGACGCGGGGAGAGGTGGAGTTCGCCGGCGGCGTAGTCGAGCTGCACGTCGAACTGTTGGAGAAACGCCGCGCCTAGATGCCCGAACGCCGTTCCCGCAAGGGTTTGCGTGGTGCCGATCCGTTGCGGACCCGTGCGGTAAGCGCCGATCGTTACCTGCGGAATGCTCCCGATTAGCTCCGTGCTGGTTCCTCCGATCCCTCCCACCAGGCGGTGTTCGGTTATCGTGAAGAGGGTCGGATGTTTTGAATAGAAATCGTAGGCCAAGTTGATGTTCGATTCGTCGCCGGTGTCGACCGCGAGCTGGGCGTCGAGCGCGCCTAAATGCACCGTGACGACCGGTACGAAGTTTTGGAACGAGAGCGGGATCGCGATCGAGTTCGGCAGGGCGGTTACGCCCAACTTCACCGTGTGAGCCGCCGAGTCGATCTGCAAACCCGTCGCTCCAAGAAAATCGGCCCCCAATACGACGTCGTAACCGTAGTGGCTGATATCGTTGAGAACGACGTAGTAGGCGTCGGCGTAGGTTGCGTTGCCGACGCGCAAGGGTCCCAGTCTGACGACCTGGGTCGAATAGTCGCCCAGTCCGCGTACCCGGAACGTGCCCAGAACGTTCGCATCCAAGCGCGCTGCTAGTTCCGAGCTGATCGAAAGGCCCGAATTCCCGGTATCGATCAGACACCGGCTGGCGATCCCGTCGAGCGAACAATCGACGATCGGCGTGACGTGCGCGGGATCGGTGGAAATCGGGGCGGGAGGGCCGGAAAACTCCGGCAGCGGGCCGTGCGGAGGATGAAACGCCGACGTGACCGGGGTGCGGTCGTCGTAGCGTTCGAGCACGCTTGCGTTGTGGCGGATCTCGTACGGAACGGCGAAGCCGTCCTTGCGGCGGTAGTCGAGGTATTCGAAGGTGTCGTCGCCGCCGAGGTCGCGCGCGTAACGCACTAGTGCGGTCGCCGGGTCCACGTAAAGCCGGAGGGGCAGCGCCTGAGGATCGACCATGTACATGGTGCGATAGCGTTTGCCCTCAAACGTGACCACGCCGGCGTCGTCGAGCCGTCCGCCGCGTGCGGTAAACGTGGGAGCGAGAAATCCCAGCGACGCAATCAGCCGTAACGAACGCAGGTAGGGCTCGTTTTCCGGCGAGCGCGGTAGCGTCGTTCCATTCATGTTCACCGAATAGAGCCGGCTGCCGTCGAAATACGTTCCCTCGCAAAGTTCGCCGGTACAGCGCCGCACCGCGAAGGGAAGCCCCTGACTTTCGGTCGACACGACCGTCGTTTCGCCTTCGAGATTGAGGCGCGAGATCGAGACGAAATGAGTGCTCCACACGGGTCCGGCCGCCGCCCGCATCCGGTCGACGAAGGCGGCGAAGTCCCGGGACGGCGCGGCCGCGCCTAGGGTTGCGAGCCCGAGGGCGCAGAGCAGGGCGATTCGCGCGGCGAAGGCCATACGATGGACTTCGATTTACTCGACCGCTACCTTCTCGATGGCGAGCCCGAGAAGGGCGAGGTCGTCCGGCGCTTGCTCGACTCGCCGCCGCCGTCGGCGGCCGCGCCGTTTTTCGAGGGTATGCGGCTGCTGGGCGCCAGGACGCCCGACTTGACGCTGATCGCGCTGCGGCTGGTCCTCGCCGCCAAGCGCGCGGACGACGCATCGGTCGTCGCGCTGCGCGAACTCGTCACGCGCTCCCGGAGCGGCGACGCCCTAGCCCGGCAAGCGTATCGCGATCTCGTTGGAACGAACCCGGATTGACCCTGGAGACTCGCGATCTCGTCGTTACGTACGATGAGAGTGGCCGGCGCGCTTTGGATCGCGTTTCGATTCGCGTGGAAGCGGGGCGCACGCTCGCGATCGTCGGTCCGTCGGGCGCCGGCAAGACGACCCTCTTGCGCGCGATCGCCGGCTTGCAGCGTGTCCGCAGCGGCGACGTCTTGCTTCAAGACGAGAGTCTAGCGGAGCGATCGCCGCAATCTCGACGAGTCGCCTTGGTGTTTCAAGACGACGCATTGTTCGCTCATATGACCGTCCGCGCCAACTTGCGATTCGCGCTGCGCGACGCCACGCCGGCGTCGGAGCGATCCGTTCGCGAAACGGCCGAGGCGCTTCACGTCGGTTCGTTTTTGGACCGCCGGCCCCGCGAGCTTTCCGGCGGCGAACGCCAGCGTGCGTCGATGGCACGGGCGCTGCTTTCCGCTCCAAAGGCCCTGCTGATGGACGAGCCGCTCGCGCACCTCGACCCCGCATTGCGCCGTAACGTCCGCGACGAAGTGCTCGGGGTGCGCGAACGCTTTGCCGGGCCGATCGTCTACGTCACCCACGACCATGCCGAAGCGATGGGGGTCGGCGACGAATTGGCCGTACTGATAGCGGGCCGGATCGAGGACACGGGCGTGCCTCAACGGTTGTACGACGCGCCGCGCACGCTCGCAGTGGCGCGATTTCTCGGCGACCGGCCGATGAACGTTTTGCCGGATGGATCCGCCCTAATCGGCATTCGTCCCGAGCACTGCCGGCTCGTCGCCGGCGGCGAGTTACGCGGACGCGTGATTCGGCGCGAAACGACCGGTGCCGATGCATATTTGCTCGTCGAAACGCCGCGCGGCGAGTTGACCGTGCGCGTTCCGGCGGCGGTAGCCGCATCGACCTCCGACGAGATCGAAATGGCCCTTCCTGCCGAGCACGTACGCCGGTTCGACCGGGACTCGGGAGTGGCCATCGCGTGAGCGAATTCGGCGCCGCGGCCCGCGGGGTGATCGCGGCTGGTTTCGACGGCGAACGCTTCGACGCGAGTCTTCCGCAATTCGGTGCCTACGTTCTGTTCGCCCGGAACGCTTCGTCGTTGCCGCAGGTGCGCGCGCTGACCGATGCGCTGAGAGCGCATGCCTCCGATGGGGCGCCCGCTCTGATCGCCGTCGATCAAGAAGGCGGACGCGTCGCACGCCTCCGCGACGGCGCGCAGGCGATGCCGTCCATGATGGCGCTCGGCGCGGTCGACGACGCGGATCTGGCGCGCCGTGCCGGGGAGCAGACGGCCTTCGATCTTCGGCGCGCGGGCTGTACGTTGAACTTCGCACCCGTGCTCGATCTCGCGCTGTATCCGGATAACACCGTAATCGGGACGCGCTCGCTGGGGTCGCAGCCGCAAGCAGTGGCGAGGCTCGGCGGGGCTTTTGGCGAGGGGCTTTGGGCGGGCGGAGTCTTGCCGTGCTTCAAGCACTTTCCGGGCCACGGCGCTTCCCCCATCGATTCGCACGTTACGCTGCCCGCGATCGACGCTCCGGCCGAGGTGCTGCGCGGCCGCGACCTGATCCCTTTTGCAGCCGTGGCGAAACGGGCGCCCGCGATCATGGGTACGCACGCCGTCGTGCTCGCGCTCGATTCGCAGCGTCCGGCGATCCTCTCGCCACGAATCGCGACGGCATTGCTGCGCGACGAACTCGGATTCGAGGGGGTTTTCGTTACGGACTGTTTGCAGATGGGCGCCCTGACGCAATGCGGCGACCCTGCCGCCAATGCAGTTGCAGCCCTGACGGCCGGGGCCGATCTGTTGACGGTGAGCCACGGCGTCGACGTCGCGCTCGAAATCGCCGCCGCGCTCGAGCGCGCCGTCGGCGATGGTCGCTTGTCCGCCGCGCGGCTGCGGGAGGCCTACGCGCGCGTGCTTCGTTTGCGCGAAGCGGCGTCCGCGCCGCCGGACGACGACGTAGCGCCGCATCCCGGCGTCGGTCGCGAGATCGCGCGCCGGGCGATCACGTTGGTGCGCGGCTTCGCCCGCACCGATCCGACCGCGTCGACGGCCGTGTCGTTTGAAGGCGGCATCTCCGAGGGCGTCAACGTCCGGGCCGTCCCGGTCGCGTCGCTGCGGCACGAAGCACCGGCCCTGGAGGAACTCCGTTTGCCGCTCGATCCGAGCGACGACGCGCTGGAGGCCGCGTTACGCGAGGTGGCTGCGAACCGCAAGCGCCCGCTCGTGCTGGCGCGCCGCGCACACTTGTACCCCCGCCAGGCGGCCGCGATCGAGCGAATCGTTGCCGAGTATCCGGATGCCGTGGTGATTTCCATGCTGGAGCCGTACGACGTGCCGCTGTTCGCGCGGGCGGCGACCGTGCTCGCGGCCTACGGTGACGATTCCGCCGCCGTCGGCGGTATCGCGGACGTCCTGTTTGGCGGAAGCCGCCCGGAAGGTCTCCTTCCGGTCGCACTGCAGGCGTGACCGCGCACCGTTTTGCCGGCGCGCGACGCGTGTTGGCCGGCGCGGAAGGCACGCGATTTACGGGTGCCGTCGCGCGAATCGAAAGCCATGGGCGCGTCGTCTTCGAGCGCGCGTACGGAACGACGCGTCACGACGCGAGCGGGCGCCGCGTCTACGTCGACACGCGCTTCGACTTGGCGTCGCTGACCAAGCTCTTCACGGCGACGCTCGCGCTTCACCTGGCCGCCGCGGGCAAACTGTTGCTGGACGAACCCTTGGGCGCGGCCGTCCCGCAATGGGCCGGTAAGGCGCACGCCCAGATTACGCCGCGGATGCTGTTGGCGCACACGTCGGGCATGCATTCGGGTGCCGACTACCGCACGATTCTCGACGCCAACGTGGAGCAGTTTGCCGTCGAACGCGAGCTAGCGGCGCCGCCTGGAGCGCGGGTGATCTATAGCGATCTCGGTTTCATCGCGCTCGGACGGATCGTCGCGCGAATCGCGGGATTCGATCTAGCCGCCGCGATTCGGAAGACCTTCGGCTCTTCGACCCTAGGTTTCCGTCCGGCGGCGCGCGAGTTACCCACAATTCCTGCGACCGAAGAGGACGATTGGCGCGGACGCGTGCAAGGATTCGTGCACGATGAGAAAGCGTACCTGATGGGCGGCGTTGCCGGTCACGCCGGTCTTTTCGGAACCGCGGCCGACGTCGCGGCCCTAACGGAGGCGTATCTCGGCGCCTTCGGCGAGCGCGCGAACGGATTTCTGCCGGCGACGCTCGCGCGCGAAGCCGTTAGGGAGCAGGCTCCCGATGCCGTCCTTCGGCGGGGGCTAGGGTGGGCGCTCAAGACGAGCGCCGACAACTCGTGCGGACGATCGATGGACCGCGCGAGTTTCGGCCACACCGGATTCGTTGGAACCTGCGTGTGGGCCGACCCGGTTCGCGACCTGCAGGCCGTGCTCTTAACCAACTCGGTGTACTTCGGACGCGCGGACACGCGCGAACTGCGCGCCGCCTTCTACGAAGCGGTCGTCGAAGACGTCGACGGGCTCGTACGGGCGTGATCGCCGTCGGCTTGATGAGCGGAACGTCGCTCGACGGTATCGATGCGGCGCTCGTTCGAATTCGGCCGGAGGGCGATCGCTACGCCCTTACCTTGCTGCGGTTCGAGACGTTCGAATTCGACGCCGAGCTGTTAGCGGCGCTCGCGGCGGCGCTTCCGCCCGGCGACGGCGGCGTGGCGGTGGTGGCGGCACTCCATCACGCGCTCGGCGAGGCGTTCGGCGCCGCCGCCCGCGCGGTCGCCGGAGCCGAACCGGTGGCGTACGTCGCGTCGCACGGTCAAACGATCTGGCACGACGGCCCGCGCCACGTTACGCTCCAGTTGGGGGATGCTTTTGCGATTCGCGAAAGCACCGGCGCCACGGTCTGTTACGATTTTCGCAGCGCGGATTGCGCGGCCGGCGGCCATGGCGCCCCGCTGGTCGCGCACGTCGACGCCCTGCTGTTTGCCAGCACTCGTGAAGACCGGGCGGCGCTCAACCTCGGCGGGATCGCCAACGTGACCCTCTTGCCGCGCGCTTCGGGCGCGAGCATCGTCGCGTTTGACACCGGTCCCGGCAACATGCTGATCGATGCGTTCGTCCGCCTTCGCAGCGACGGCGAGCGAACGATCGATCGCAACGGCGAACTGAGCGCCGCGGGCAGCGTGGACGACGATCTGTTGGCCGCGATGTTAGCCGACGAATATTTCGCGCGCCGGCCCCCCAAGACGACCGGGCGCGAACGGTTCGGCGCGCAGTTTCTCGCGCGGCACGGCGAACGGCTGGGGCGCTTGCGTTTGGTCGACGGCCTGGCGACGCTGGCTGAACTCACGGCCGCGTCGGTCGCGGCGGCAATCGAAAGCGCCGGAGCAATTCCCGCGCGGCTGATCGTGAGCGGAGGCGGTGCGCGTAACCGGCATCTCGTCGCCCGGATCGCCGCGCTTCTAACTCGAACGCACGTCGAAACCTCGGACTCGATGGGGATCCCGGCCGAGGCGAAAGAAGCGATGGCGTTTGCGGTCCTCGGATACGAAACCCTGCGCGGGCGCGCGGCGAACGTCCCGTCCGCGAGCGGCGCGGCGCGCTCCGTCGTGCTGGGCGCGATCGCGCCATTGGGTTTGGCGAATCTGCTGACCGATTTGGAACGCGAATGCCGCTCTTCGTAGGCGTCGACGCGGGTGGAAGCCGCACGGTCGCGGCCGCCCAGCGCGACGACGAATCGCCGCAAACCTTCGTCGGTGAAGCGGCGAACGCCAACGTCGTCGGACTGCAGCGCGCGGCCGATGCAATTGCGGCCGCGGCGCTGGCGGCCTCGAATGGAAATCGCCCGGACGCCATTGCCGTGGGTGCGGCGGGAGCGGCCCGGCGGGAGATCGCCGACGCGCTGGCCGCTTTGCTGCTGAACCGATTTCCCACAACGGCGATTACGGTAAGCGACGACGCCCAAATCGCGCTGCGGGGCGCGGTCCCGGCGGGTGACGGCTTGGTGCTGATTGCGGGAACCGGGTCGCTGGCCTATGCCGAGATCCACGGACGTACCGTTCGCGCCGGCGGAGGCGGATTCGCGCTCGGGGATGACGGATCCGGATATGCGATCGGCGCGGCGGCGCTGAAGCTCGTGCTCCGCTGCTTCGACGGACGAATACCGCGCGACGGCTCGATCGAGGCGCTGGCCGCGCGGATTGGGGCCGCGGATCGGGGCGCATTGCTTTCGTACGTTTACAACGATGGCGCGCCGGTTCGGTCGGTGGCTGCCATGGCACCGATAGTGCTCGAACTGGCCGATGCCGGCGAACGCAACGCGGTGAAGATCGTTCAGGCCGCCGCGTTGGAACTTTTTGAGCTCGTGCGCTCCGTGTGCCGGCTATCCGGCGCGACGGCGGAGAATCTTCCGATCGCATTTTCCGGTGGGCTGCTGCAGACGAACAGCACGTTGACGTACCTGATCGAAACGCGAATCGCCAACGAGCTTCCGTATTTGCAAATCGTCAAGGGCGGCGGTGCGCCGTATTTCGGCGCTCTGGCCGCCGCTCGCCGGTTGCTCGCATGAGCGACGAGCCGATTGCGACCGAGCGAGTCAATCCCAAGACCGTGGACCTCGATTGCCTGGACGGGCGCGCATTGATCGACCTGCTCGTCGAGGATCAGCTTTTCGCGATCCACGCGGTACGGACACGCTCGACCGAGTTAGCCGCCGTCGTGGAAATCGCGATCGATCGCATCCGGCGCGGCGGACACCTTCACTACGTAGGCGCCGGAACGAGCGGCCGGTTGGGCGCGCTCGATGCCGCGGAGATCCCGCCGACCTTCGGAACGAACCCCGAGCTCGTCCGCGCGCATCTCGCCGGAGGTCCGGACGCGCTGGTCCGCGCCGTCGAAGGTGCCGAGGACGATCGTGATGCGGGCGAGGCCGTCATGCGGCGGCACGTCGTCTCGGGCGACGTCGTGATCGGGCTTTCGGCCAGCGGCGGCGCGCCATTTGTGATCGCCGCTCTCGAGCGTGCCCGTGAAATCGGCGCGTACACGGTAGCCTTGGTCGGAGTGGGAGAATCGCCGCTGGCGCGGGCTGCCGAGTTTACCATCGTTCTCGAAACCGGACCCGAAGCGCTTACGGGTTCCACGCGCCTCAAGGCGGGCAGCGCGCAGAAAATTGCGCTCAACGCGCTCTCGACCGCAGTCATGATTGGATTGGGGAAAGTTCACGGAAACCTCATGGTCGACGTCGTCGCGAGCAACCGTAAGCTGCGCGACCGAGCGGCCCGCCTCGTGCGCCACCTCGCAGGCGTCGACGAAGGCGCTGCTCGCGCGCTGCTCGCGCGGGCCGACGGTCGAGTGAAGGTCGCCGTCGTGATGGCGCGCCGCGACCTCGACGCGCCGGCGGCCGCCGCTCTGCTCGAACGCGCGGGCGGATCGCTGCGCTCGTTGCTGTGATCGCGCAGGCGCTCGCCGTCGCATTGGCAGCGATCGCATTCGTACCGCTCGACGACCGTCCGGTGACGGCGCAACTGCCGCCAATGCTCGGCGCCATCGCCGGCGTTCGCGTCGAATCGCCGCCGGGTCGCGATTTGGGGCGATATCTCGCAAGGGGCGACTCCGACGCCGTCGTTCGCTGGCTGAACCGGCAATCGCGCGATTCCCAAATCACGGCCTACGTCGTATCGACCGACATGCTCGCCTACGGCGGGCTGGTGGCTTCGCGCGTCCCGGGTGCGTCGTATGCCGACGCGTATTCTCGGCTAGCGATACTCAAGGCGATCCGGGCGCGTCGGCCGCAGGCATGGATCGGCGCTTTCGGAACGATCATGCGGCTCGCACCGACTGGAACGCCGGCAGCGAGCGGATACTTCGCCGCGTATCCCGCATGGACGTTTCTACAGCAATACGCGAACTTGCCCGATGCAGCCACGAGCGACGCGACGGCGGCTCGACGAGCTTTGGAAGATCGAATTGGAGCGCCGACGCTCGATGCATACCGCGCAACGCGAGCGCGGAATTTGGCGGTCGATCGGCATCTCCTTGGGTTGGTCGCCGATCGCACGATCGATCGTCTGGCGCTCGGTCAAGACGATGCGGGTCCCGTCGGACTACACGTTGCCGAGGTTCGGCTGCTGCAAGAAGAAGTGAGCGGCCTGGAGATTGGCGCGCGCGCCTCGATCGAACCCGGAGCCGACGAATTGGGCATGGCATTCGTCGCCGGCGCGCTGGCGCGCCACGCGCGTTGGACGCCGCGAATAGGCGTGCGCTATTCGACGGCCACCGGAAGTACGTACCAAGATCCGCTGGAGTTCGCGCCGATCTCAGCCGCCATCGACGCTTTGGTCGGTTTGTGCGGGGGAGTGCGCGACGACGAGCGGCCCGACGTCGAGCTATACGTGCGCGTTCCCGGCACAAATGCGGCGGACGACGATGCGTTCGTCGCCGCGATGAAACGCGATGCCGAAGCCGGCCTTCCGGTGGCTCTTGCCGATCTATCGTTTTTGAAGTCGTATCGCGACCAAGCATCGTTCGCGCAGCGACTCCTGGCGACCGGGCTCGCCGCCCGGCTCGACGCGTATGCGAGCTGGAACACCAACGCCAATACGGTGGGCACCGCGCTCGCGGAAGCGGTGGCGGCGGGCGCCGGCCGGCGCACGAAGACGTACGACTCCCTCGCCCACCGCACGTTCACGCTCGTACGCTTCTTGGACGATTTTGCGTTTCACGACGAAGTGCGGCCGGAACTCAATGCCACGCTCGACGCGCACGGCATTGCGGACCACACGCTCCTGGCTCCCGAGGTCGCGGCTGCCTCGGCGCAGTTCGATCGCGCGATGCTCTGGAATCGGGCGCAGACGATCGTTACGTTACTCGATCCGGGCTACCACATCGCCGCCATGCAGATCGAGCTCCCGTGGAACCGAACGTTCGAAACGCGGATCGACGTGGGTATCGCTCCCAACCTATAACGACGGAACTCGAAGATTGACCGGGGCTGCTATGATGGAGCGAATGGACGTCCGTTTTATCGCGACCGCTTTCGCTACGGCGATCACGATCATCGATCCGATCGGGATGATTCCGATGACGCTGAGCGCAACGGCGCGCGATACGCCGGCGCGGCGCAACGCAATCGTCGACCGTGCGGTTTTGGTCGCCGCCTTGGTCGTGCTGTTTATGGGGCTGGTGGGGCGGGCGCTACTCGACTACCTCGGCATCACGCTGCCCGCGTTCATGATCGCGGGCGGAATTCTGCTGTTTTTGATCGCGATCGATATGTTGTTCGCGCGCCCGACCGGCGCGAAGCGGACCGAAGCCGAAGAACGCGAGGCCGCCGAAGTCGAAAACCCGGCCGTCTTCCCGCTGGCGATTCCGATGATTGCCGGCCCGGGGACCATCGCAGCCGTGCTATTGCTCGTCAACCTATCGCATGGCGATCGCGCGGATCTTGCGATCGTGGCCGCTGCCTACGCGGCCGCGCTGTTCGTCACGTGGTTATGTATGCGCGCTTCGACCCTGCTTCTGCGGGCGATCGGCAACACGGGCATTCACGTCGTCAGCCGGCTGCTGGGAATCATTCTCGCCGCGCTCGCCGTGCAGTTCGTCATCAACGGTTTGCTGCAAACGCCTCTCCTGAAACGCTAAGCCGAAACTCGGGCGCGCGGCGGCGTTCACGGCGACGAAATATTTCGGGCCCACTCCTCGTACACGATTTTTTCCAGCGGCGGCAACTCGGTGCCCGGGGGAAGGATGTAGCCGGCCGCGGGCAGCGGGAATGGCATTTGGTGCGGCGGTTGGTGAAACGGATCCGACCCGGGATCGAAGCAGACCGGCCACACGATGTTCCCATCTTCCATCGCTCCGCTTGGATACGTGTACTCATAGCGGGCGTAGTAGCAGTCGCGCCCGCGATCCTGCCAGCTTCGGATCGGCGAGATGATCCCGTTTCCATGCTCGTCGCCTTGCGGCGAGTGCGCGTTGAACGCGTACGATTTGGAGGGCGACTCCGCGGTTGAGGGATCGATAGTCGGGATCGCGTGCGGATCGTTGCCCTTATTGAGTTGCGCGACCTCTTCGGAAAAGCGCGCGCGATCGTTAGCGAGGTGCGCTCCAAGGACGGACTGCGGTCGCCGAGGCGGCTGGGGGGGCGCGAAGGCCACTTGTTTGGCAAGTTCGTGGCGCGGCACCGAACGCGCGGGCATCGACATCGGCACCGGCCGGACCACCTTGCGGCGCGCTCGCGTTTGCGGACGCGGCGCCGGGGCTCGCGGCTGCAGCTCGATGGTCGTCGTTTCCGAAACTCGTTCGGTCGCGCCTCGCGGCGTCATGACCGTGCGTAGCGCGCCGAGCAACAAGCTCAGGACGGCTACGTGCACGACGGCCGAGATCACAATCGCGCCGAGCAGGACCCTGCGCTGTCGATCGCGCGTTTGCAAAAGAACCGGTTCCTCCGGCGCTCACGTTAAGCGCCGCGGCTGGGAAGCCTCTGGACGACGAAGGCGCCCCCTGTTTCCAGGAGGCGCCGTTGGGAGGTGGAGTCCGTCGAAGCGTGCGTTTTTACGCCGGAGGGTGATGGCGTCCGCCGTCACGCTGGCCGCCGTCGCCGCCGCGTCCGCCCGATGCTCCCGCCGCGCGCGGCGCCTGCTGTTGCTGCATGCGCGGAGCCTGCTGTTGCTGCATACGGGGGGCCGCGTAGTCGTAGCGGGGAGCGCGCTGCGGTTGCTGCGCGCGGGGTGCCGCGTACTCGTAGCGCGGAGCCTGCTGCGGTTGCTGCATGCGGGGTGCCGCGTAGTCGTAGCGGGGAGCCTGCTGCGGTTGCTGCATGCGGGGCGCCGCGTAGTCGTAGCGTGGAGCCTGCTGCGGTTGCTGCATGCGGGGTGCCGCGTAGTCGTAGCGCGGAGCTTGCTGCGGTTGCTGCATGCGCTGCGGGTTACTCGCGATCGGCGCCGTCATACGCGGGGCTTGGACCTGAGTCGTCGCCATGCGCGGAGCTTGGACGTGGGTCGTTGCCATGCGCGGAGCTTGGACGTGGGCCGTTGCCATGCGCGGGGCTTGGACGTGGGTCGTTGCCATGCGCGGAGCTTGGACGTGGGTCGTCGCCATGCGCCGGGCTTGAACGTGCGCTGCGTGGGTGTGCGCTACCGAGATCGGACCGTGGGCGACGTTTCGGCCGGCGACGCGCTGATCGTTGCGCCCGTTGTTTTGCTGCCGGCCGATGCGGTTTTCGTTGCGCCGGATGTTGGCGCGGAGTTTGGCGATGCGGGCTTGATGTCCGCCTTCGGCGCGGAGCGCGGCGATCCGGTTGCGATCGTTGGCGATCCACGTGTGTTCGTTATGGATGGCCTGAGCGTTCGGATTCATCTTGTGCGGCAGATTTTTTCCGGATCCGCCGTTGCCGCCCTTACCGCCCTTGCCGTAGTAGTAGACGTTCTTGGTGTAGCGGTAATACGTGTTGCCGCCGTACGAAGGATAGCCTTGCTGGTATCCGACCGGATAGCTCTGCGAGGGGTATCCATAGCCGGGATAGCCGCTTTGGTAGCCGAGGCTGGGATAGCCGTAGCCCTGGTAACCGTAGCCCGGATAGTAGGACGGCTGCTGGAACTGCGACGAGATCAGCGAGGTGGCGACCAAACCGAGGACCATATCTAGGACCGGGCTACCCGTCAAGGATCCGTAACCGTAGGGGCTTCCGCCGTACGGATACGGGGTTTGTCCGGGATAGCCGTAAGGGCTCTGTCCGGGATAGCCGTACGGGCTGCCGCCGCCGTAAGGATACGGATACGCGACTTGACCCGGGTAGCCGTAGGGGCTTCCGCCGTACGGATACGGGGTCTGTCCGGGATAGCCGTAAGGGCTCTGTCCGGGATAACCGTACGGGCTGCCGCCGTAAGGATACGGGTACGCGGTCTGGGTCGGGTAGCCGTAGGGGCTTCCGTACGGATATGGGGTCTGTCCGGGATAGCCGTAAGGGCTCTGTCCGGGATAGCCGTAAGGGCTCTGTCCGGGATAGCCGTACGGGCTGCCGCCATTAGGATAGGGATAGGCGACTTGACCCGGATAGCCGTAGGGGGTTCCGCCGCCGTACGGATACGGATAGGCGGTCTGGCCCGGGTAGCCGTACGGCGGGATGTAGGCGACCGGAGTTCCATAAGCATACGGCGATCCGTAGGTTCCGTACGCGTACGGAGTGCTATAGCTCGGTGCGCCGTACGGCGCGCCGTAAACCGGCGCGTAGGCGACCGGCTGCGGCGGCGCTACCGCAATCGTTGCGGGTGGCATCGTCGCCCCGAAGCCATAGTAGCCAGAGAGCGCGGCCTGGCCGATCGGCGGAGCCACGGCGACCGCGGTCGGCGGGCACCAAATCCAAACGTTGTTGATAAAGGCCCACTGGCCGTTGCCATACAGCGGGCAGCCTTGCGGCTCTAGGGACGCTATTATCGGCGCGTACGGTGAAAGCGGCGCGCCCACCGCCGGAGTATAAACGAGTTGAGCGCCGGCCGGGATCGCCGAAAGAAGCGTTGTCGCTCCAAACGTCGTCGCCGTCACGAGCCCGAGAAACCACTTGCTAGTCATATGTTGCATCTACCTCTGGGCTGATTGTGACCCAAAAGCGCCCGAGGCACGCGGGAATTACGATTAGGCGGTCGTTAAGGCAAGGTTAGAAGGACGCGGGCGGCTGACAAAGTTCGATCAACACGCCGGCGGTCGCTTGAGGATGGAGAAATGCGATCAAGTTACCGTGCGCTCCCGCGCGCGGCCGTTCGTCGATGAGCCGGATGCCGGCCGCCTTCAATTCGTCGAGCTTGGCTTGCAGGTCGCGGACTCGATAAGCGGTGTGGTGCAGGCGAGTAGACGCTTCCCCACGATACTTGGCAATCGGCGATTGCTCGTCTAGCGGACGAAGCAGCTCGACGATTGCGCCGCCCGCCTTCAGACCTACCACCTCGACGCCCTGATCGGGAACGATCTCACGATAGGCTTGCTCGAAGCCAAGCGTTCCGGTATACAGACGTAGGACCGCCGCGAGGTCCTTAACGACGATCGCCACGTGATCGATCTCCATTACGCGACGATTTCTTTAGCGCGATAGGTACCGAAGACGTCGCGCAGGGCGTCGCAGATTTCCCCCAGCGTTGCGCCGGCATCGACGGCCTCGATGAAGTGCGGCATCAGGTTGTCGCGGCCGGTCGCGGCCTCTCGGACCGAGTCGAGCCTGCGGCCGACCAAAGCAAGATCGCGGTTCGCGCGCGCCGATCGCACGCGAGCGCGCTGCTCGACTTCGATGCGTTCGTCAATGCGCTGGAGCGGGATGCTCGGCGCGCCGCCGTCGGAATCGGCAAACGCGTTCACCCCGACGACGACGGCATCGCCACGCTCGATCGCTTGCTGTGCCGCGTAAGCGGATTCGGCGATGCGGGCCTGCATCCAGCCGCTCTCGATCGCCGCAATGCTGCCGCCTTGCGCGTCGACCTCGGCAACGAGCGCGCGCGTGCGGTCGACGAGCGCTTGCGTCAGCGACTCGACGTAGAACGATCCCGCCAGCGGATCGACTACGTCGGCGACGCCGGATTCGTATGCGACGATCTGTTGCGTGCGCAACGCCACCTTCGCGCTCTCCGCCGTCGGCAGGGCGAGCGCCTCGTCCTTGCCGTTGGTATGCAGCGACTGGGTCCCGCCCAGAACGGCCGCCAGAGCTTGGAGCGTCACGCGGACGACGTTGTTGTCGGGTTCTTGAGCGGTGAGCGTCGAGCCACCAGTCTGCGTGTGAAAGCGCAGCGTGTGCGAGCGCGGGTCCGTGCAGCCGAACTCGTCGCGCGTAATGTGGGCCCAAAGCAAGCGCGCCGCGCGAAATTTCGCGATCTCTTCGAAGAAGTCGTTGTGCGCGTTCCAGAAGAAGGAGATCCGTGGGGCGATCGTGTCGAGTTCGATCCCGCTCTCGCGGGCGGCGCGCAGATACGCCTTGGCGTTGGAAAGCGCGAAGGCGAGCTCTTCGACTGCGGTCGATCCGGCTTCGCGAATATGGTAGCCGGATACCGAAATCGCGTTCCATTGCGGAACCTCGCGCGCGCAATAAGCCATCACGTCGGTGACCAATCGCATCGACGGCTGCGGCGGGTAGATGTAGGTCCCGCGCGCGACGTATTCTTTGAGAACGTCGTTCTGCACCGTTCCGCCCAGTTTGGAGAACGCAATGCCGCGCCGGCGGGCCGTCGCGAGAAACAGTGCGAGCAGGATCGAGGCGGGAGCGTTGATCGTCATCGAGACGGTCACTCGGTCGAGCGGGATGCCGTCGAACAGCGTCTCCATGTCGGCAATCGAGTCGATCGCCACGCCGGCTTTTCCAACCTCGCCGCGCGCTTGCGGTGCGTCGGAATCGTAGCCGAGTTGGGTGGGAAGATCGAAAGCCACCGACAGACCGGTTTGCCCGCGTTCGAGCAGGTAACGATAGCGCGCGTTCGACTCCGCCGCCGTCGCGAAACCGGCATACTGACGCATGGTCCAAAGCCGGCCGCGATACATATTCGGATAAATCCCCCGCCCGTACGGGAATTCACCCGGTTCGCCGAGGTCGAGCGGCTCGGCCGGCGGCGCGTCGTAGACCGGGCCGATGGGAATTCCCGAGGTGGTAAAGTCGCGGGGCATCTTCGGAGGGTGTACGCCGCCGCGACCGGCGACTCCGGTCTCGCGTTTCCGCTACTCGATCGTGACCAGCGGGGATCCGGCTTCGATTGCGTCGCCGGCGACTCCGTGAACCTTGATCGCGACGCCGCTGCGGTGGGCTCGAATTTCGTTCATCATCTTCATCGCCTCGATGACGGCCACGACCTGACCTTCCGCGACGCTGGCTCCTTCGGCGACGTTCAGTGCGACGATCGCGCCGTGCATGGGCGAAACCACCTCGTTCCCGGCGGATTGCGCGCGCGACGTGCGCGCCGCACGGAGGCGCGGGGCGGCCGGACGGCCCGCACCGATGGTTGGCTCGAAAGGCGAATCCACCACGCGTACGCGGTAGAGCTTATCGTCGACCTCGACGCGAATCGTCGGGTCGTCGCCGGAGTCAAAATCCGCGGGCGGACCGATCGCCGGAACGACTCGCGCGACGGTCTCGCCGGTCGATGCCGCATTTGGCTCGAACGTTTGCGCGAACGCCTCGAGCGTGGCAGTCCCATAGGTGCCGTCGACGACGAGCGGATGGTCGCAGAGGGCGCGCAACAGCGGCAGGGTCGTCGGAACGCCTATGACCACGTACTCATCGATCGCGCGGCGCAGCCGGTCGATCGCACGCGCGCGCGTGGGCGCCCAAACCACGAGCTTGGCGATCAACGAATCGTAGTCGGCCGGAATCGTCCAGCCTTGGTAGGCCGCGGAGTCGATGCGTACGCCGGGGCCGCCGGGCTCGCGATAGCCGGTAATCGTTCCCGGCGCGGGGCGAAATTGGCGAGCCGGATCTTCCGCGTTGACGCGGCCTTCGATGGCGAAGCCGTCGAACGTCAGATCCGCCTGCCCGAAATCTAGCGGCTCGCCGGCAGCCACCCGAATCTGCTCGCGCACGAAATCGATTCCGGAGATCATTTCGGTCACGGTGTGCTCGACTTGAATGCGCGTGTTCATCTCGAGAAAGTAGAAGGCGTTGCCGGCGACGAGACATTCGATCGTTCCAACCGAGTCGTATCCGATTGCCGCGGCCGCGCGAATTCCCGCCGACCGGATCGCACCGCGCAGTTCGTCGGAGATGAGAGCGGGCGCTTCCTCCCACAACTTTTGGTGGCGGCGCTGGAGCGAGCAGTCGCGCTCGCCGGCATGGACGACGTTTCCGAACTTGTCGGCCAGGATTTGAAGTTCGACGTGTTTGGGATTGTCGAGATATCGCTCGGCGTAAATCGTCCCGTTTTTGAAGTAGAGCTCGGCTTCGCGCCGCGCCGTCTCGAACGCCGGCGCGAGTTCTTCGGCGGTATAGGCGACCTTCAGCCCCTTTCCGCCACCTCCGCCCGACGCTTTGAGCGCCAGCGGCAGACCGTAAGCGCGAGCCGCTCGCAGGGCGTCCGCGGCGTCGGTCACCGCTTCCGTGCCGCCGGGGACGAATGGAACGCCGGCCGCTTCCATCGCGCGTCGCGCGCGCAGCTTGTCGCCCATCGCGTCGATCGCGTCGGCATGTGGGCCGATCCAGGTTAGACCGGCCGCCGTAACCTGTCGCGCGAAGCCTGCGTTCTCGGCGAAAAAACCGTAGCCGGGATGAATGGCCTGCGCGCCCGAGCGGCGGGCGACCTCCAAGAGCTTTGCGGCGTCGAGGTAGCTCGCCGCCGGCGGCGACGGGCCTAAGTGGTACGCTTCGTCCGCCAACCGGACGTGCAGCGCGTCGCGATCGGCGTCGGAGTACACCGCGACCACGGCAATGCCCATCTCGTGGGCCGTGCGAATGATCCGCACCGCGATCTCGCCGCGGTTGGCAACTAGAATCTTGTCGAACACTTGGCTGCGTTGCCGGAGCGCACCAAGGCGCGCAGATCTTCGATCTCGAGATCCGGGAGCCGCATCGCCGACGACCACGCCGACGCGCGCGGCGGGTCAGCGGTCCGGGCCGCCGCCTTCAGGCGCCCGAGGGCGACGGCGATGGCGATCAACTCGGAGTCGCTCGGCGCTGCCTTCACGCGCTGAAATCGGGCGGATACAGGCCCATCCTATGGTAGCCCGCGTCGACGAAGTGTACGTCCGCAGTGACCGCTTTGGAAAGGTCCGAAGCGAGGTAGACGGCGGCATTGCCGATATCTTCGGGCGTGACGTTGCGGCGTAAGGGCGCCACCTTCGGAATGACGTCGAGGATGCGCGAAAAGCCGCCGACCTGCCGCGCGCTCGCGGTCTTAATAGGGCCGGCCGAAATCGCATTGACGCGGATTCCTCGCTCGCCGAGGTCGAACGCGAGATATCGTACGGCGGCCTCTAACGCCGCCTTCGAGATCCCCATGAGGTTGTAGTTCGGCACGATTTGCGTCGCACCCAGATAGGTGAGCGCCATCACCGACGCGCCGTCGTTGAAACCCGAGCGGAGCGCTCCGACGAGCGCGATCAACGAGTACGACGAAACGTCGAGCGCCAGCGAGAAGCCGCCGCGAGACGTTTCGAATACCTTTCCGGCGAGATCTTCCTTGTTCGCAAACGCGATCGAATGTACGAGCGCGTCGACCGGGCCGAACTCGACGGCCAGCCGGTCGCGCATTAGGTTTAGGGACTCGTCGCTGGAAACGTCGCACTCGACGACGAGCGCGTCGCCGAGCTCCTTGGCGAGTTTGGCGACTTCTTCGCGAACGCGCTCGCCTTGATAGGTGAGCGCTAGGCGCGCACCGTGTTCGTGGAGCTTGCGCGCGATTCCGGTGGCGATCGACCAGCGATTCGCGACGCCCGTAACGACGGCGCGTTTACCTTCTACGAGTTTCACGCCGCTTTAGATACCATCGACGGTGCGCACGTCCTGCCCGCGAGGCGCCAGCGTCAGAGCGTCGCCTGCAAAAGCGTGTAGCCGCGTTCCTGGATCGCGTGTACCGCCCAGACCCCGGCCGGAATGAGGGCGGCGCTCGGGACTAGATGCGTCGCCAGCGCCGCGTAGACGGCCGCCGGCTTCTTTCGGAGTTGGCTCGCGATGAAACGGGCGAAACCGCGAGTTGCGTTATCACATACGAAGAAACGAGCGTCCGCATCGGCGACCAAAGCTTCGATCGAGGTATCGTCGTGGCCGCCGGTCTTGTGCAAGCGCGGATTTCCGCGTTTCTTTGCGGCGTAAACCGTATCGAAATCCGCAGCGAACCGGCCGAGCTTGCCGGGCGCCGCGTGCAGCGGGGCGAAGTATTCGTCCCACATCGCGTCGTCGAAGCCGAGCAAAACCGACGCGCCGTGGTAAAAGACGGCTACCGGTCGTACGTCGCGCAGCGAGACGCCGACGTCCTCGTAGGCGTTGAGGGTACCCCGCATCGCGCCCAACGCTTCGCCGCCGTCGAGCTTGGTGGAGGCGAACAAATGACGATGGCGCGCGTCCGTTTTCAGCGTCGCGTCGAAACGCACGAGGTCGAACTGCAGCGGCGGCAGCGGCTCGGCCGGCGGACTCGGCGCCGGCGACGGGGCGGCGACGGCGGGCGCCGAGGCGGCAACCATCGCGAACGATCCGAGAGCGAGAAAGTCGGAACGACTCGGTGGTCTGCTGCTCACAACGGGATGTTTCCGTGCTTGCGCTTGGGGCGGTCGACGCGCTTGTTCGCCAGCATCTCCAAAGCCGTCGCGATGGCGCTGCGAGTCGCCCGGGCCTCGATGACGTCGTCTACGTAACCTCGCTGCGCGGCGACGTATGGATTGGCGAACCGTTCGGTGTACTCGCCTACGAGCTCGCGCATCTTTGCCGCCGGGTCGGTCGCCGCCGCAAGCTCGCGGCGGAAGATCGTCTTGACCGCACTTTCGGCCCCCATGACGGCGATTTCCGCGGTCGGCCACGCAAGGTTCACGTCGGCGCGAATGTGCTTGCTGGCCATGACGTCGTAGGCGCCTCCGTAAGCCTTGCGCGTGATCACCGTGATCTTGGGGACGGTGGCTTCGGCGAAGGCGTACAGTAGCTTGGCCCCGTGTAGAATGATGCCGCCGTACTCTTGATCGGTTCCCGGCAGGAAACCGGGAACGTCGACGAAGGTGACGAGCGGAATGTTGAAGGCATCGCAGAAGCGAACGAAGCGCGCCGCCTTGATCGACGAAGCGATATCGAGCACGCCCGCTAAAACGTTGGGTTGATTGGCGACGACGCCGACGCTGCGGCCGTCGACTCGCCCGAACCCGCAAAGGATGTTCGCCGCGTAAAGCGGCTGGATCTCGAAGAACTCGCGGTAGTCGAGCGCGGCGGTTACGACGTCGTGCATGTCGTAGGGCTTATTCGGCGAGTCCGGCACGACTTCGTCGAGCTCTTCGATCGAACGATGCGGATCGTCGTCGCATGCAAAACGTGGGGGATCTTCGAGATTGTTTTGCGGAACGTACGACAGAAGGGCCTTGGTCAGGTCGACGAGGTCGTCTTCGTCGGATGCGACCAGGTGGGCCACGCCGCTGCGCGTCGCGTGTGTCGACGCGCCGCCGAGTTGTTCGAAGGTAACGTCTTCGCCGGTGACGGTCTTGATGATTTCCGGACCGGTGATGAACATCTGCGAGATTTTTTCCGTCATGATGATGAAGTCGGTAATTGCCGGCGAATACACGGCGCCGCCGGCGCACGGCCCCGCGATCAGGCTGAGTTGCGGAATGACGCCGCTAGCCATCACGTTACGCCAGAAAATTTCGGCGTATCCCCCAAGCGACACGACCCCTTCTTGAATGCGGGCGCCCCCGGAGTCGTTGATGCCGATCATCGGCGCGCCCGTGCGCACCGCGAGATCCATTACCTTGCAGATCTTTTCGGCGTAGGCTTCGCCGAGCGATCCGCCGAGCACGGTAAAATCCTGCGAGAAGAGGAAGACTTGGCGGCCGTCGATGGTCGCCCGTCCGGCGATCACGCCGTCGCCGAGAAACTCGCGCTCGTCGAGACCGAACGCGTTCGTACGGTGCACGACGAACCGGTCGAACTCCGTAAAAGATCCGTCGTCGACGAGTGCGTCGACGCGCTCCCGAGCGGTCCGCTTACCGCGCGCGTGCTGCTTTTCGACCGACTCGGTGCCGGCGGGCGCGTTCGCCGCCTCGCGCTTGCGCCGCAGTTCGTCGTACTTTTCGCCGTGGGTCTTCACTCGTCGGCGTTTTGCACGGCATTGCAGGCACACCCTCCGTGGGAGCCGCACGCGGGATGCCGAGGCGCGGCCACGGGATCCGTCGAAGCTGGCTCGTCCCAGCGCTTCGACTAGGAGACTCGTAGCATGTTGCGTTCGATCTTTGCGCCGTTGGCGGCAGCCACGCTCGTCATGGCGTGTGCGGCCGGCGCCCGGGCGGCTACGTTTCCCACGCCGCCGCCGGTCCCGTCGCCGCAGCCGACCGCAGATGCGTATTTCGGAACGACTGTGACCGATCCGTACCGGTATTTCGAGAACATGAAGGACCCGGTCGTCGTGGAGTTTTTCAAGGCCCAAAATGCGTACGCGCGAGCCGTCCTCGGCAACCTGGGCGCGCCGCGCCAGCGGCTCTTCGACCGGATCAAAGTCCTGGATAATGCGGGCGTGTCGGTTTCGGGCGTCGTCCGCGACGGCGACCGATACTTCTACGAGAAGCTCAATCCCGGCGAGAACTCCGAAAAACTCTACGTGCGCGAAGCCGACGGAACGGAGCGGCTCCTGGTCGATCCGGAGAAACTTGCCAGCGCCGGCAAACACTACACGATCAACTACTTTCTCCCGTCGCTCGACGGCTCGTACGTCGCTTACGGCATCTCGGAGGGTGGATCCGAAGCGTCGGTGATCCACGTGGTCGACACGGCGACCGGGACGATCCTGCCCGACTCGATCGACCGGGCGTATTTCGTCGGTGCGACCAGCTGGCTGCCCGACGGCAAGTCGTTCTATTACGTGCGCTTCCCCGCGCTCAAGCCCGGCGAACCCGAGGTCGACAAAGAAACGCGGGCGGTCAACTACCTGCACGTGCTCGGACGAGATCCGGATCGGGACGTTCCGATCTTTGGATACGGCGTGAATCCTAAAATGCCGTTCGAGCCGACGGACTTCCCGATTCTCGCATACTCGCCGGCATCGCAGCACACGATCGGCTACGTCGTGCACGGCGTCAAGAACGAAGTTTCGATCTACTCGACGCCCGCGACCGCACTAACGTCGGGCGAGGCGCCCTGGACGCGCGTCGTCGGCGACGACGACGACGTTACGGCCTTCGACGTCAAGGGCTCGACCATCTATCTCTTGACGCATCACGACGCACCGACGTTCAAGGTCGTCGCGACGTCGCTCGACGCGCCGAACTTCGCTAGCGCGCGGACCGTGACGCCGGCGTCCAAAGACGTCGTGCTGCAGATTAGCGTTGCGGCGGACGGGCTCTACGTGCGTTCGCGGTTGGGCGGATTCGGGCGGATCGCCAGAGTGGCGCTGGCGGCCGACGGCACTCTCGGCGCCACGACGAAGGTTGCGCTCCCGTTCCAGGGTGCGATCAATTTAATGGCGACCGATCCCCGGGTCGACGGCGCCGTTTTCGGGCTGACGGGGTGGACGCATTCGCTGCTGTACTATGCGGTCAACGCCGGCGGTCAGGTCGGCGACACGAAGATCAAATCGCTTTCGCCGGTCGACGCATCGGCATATACGTCCTCGGAAGTTGCGGCGCGCAGCGCGGACGGAACGATGGTTCCGCTGTCGCTGGTGTATCGTAAAGGTATCAAGCGCGACGGCACGCATCCGGTGGATCTCGAGGGATACGGCGCTTACGGCGTCACCGAGGATCCCGGATTCAGCACGACGCGGATCGCATGGATGGAGCGCGGCGGAATTTATGCCGTCTGTCATTCGCGCGGCGGCGGATGGTACGGCGACGCCTGGCACACCGCCGGCATGATCGCGACCAAGAATCACACCTGGGAAGATTTCGTCGCGTGCGGCCAGTGGCTCGTCCAAAATCACTACACCTCGAAGGCGCACTTGGCCGGAGAAGGCACCAGCGCGGGCGGCATTTCGATCGGCCGCGCCATCACGTCGCGGCCGGACTTGTTTGCGGCCGCACTCGACGTCGTCGGCGTGAGCAACGCCCTCCGTCAGGAATTCTCGCCGAATGGGCCGCCGAACGTTCCCGAGTTCGGAACGGTGACCAATGAGGTCGGCTTCCGCGCGCTCTACGCGATGGATGCGTACCAGCACGTGGTCGACGGGACGGCCTACCCGGCCATCATGCTGATCACCGGTTTTAACGACCCGCGCGTTTCGTCGTGGGAACTCGCGAAGCTGACCGCGCGGCTGCAGTTGGCGTCGAGCAGCGGCCGGCCGATTCTGCTGCGCGTCGACTACGACGCCGGCCACGGCTTCTTGGCATCGTCGCGCGCGCAGACCGAACAGCTGATCGCGGATGAGTATGCGTTCCTGCTCTGGCAGTGCGGCGATCCGGCATTTGCCGGTATTCCCAAATTCATTGTGCCGAAGAAGAAATGACCATCGAAGCTAGTCTGCGGCCACGACGGGGCGCGGCGCGTTGCCCGCAGGCGTTCGCAGCAGCAGGACCAGCGGCGTCAGCAAGAGCGTGACCGCGCCGAGGACGTAAAACGCGTCGGCGAACGCCATCGTGGCGGCCTGCTGGTTTGCTAGTCCGGCAATCGCCGCGATGGGTGCGTGATTTGCAAGCGCGCGCGCGACGGCCGGACTGTGCAGCGTGATCGTGCCGGCGAGCGCGTCGAGGTGGAACGCGGTTCGGCGATCGAGGAGCGTAACGAGAAAAGCGGTGGATATTGATCCGCCGAGTTGCTGACAGAGGCTCAAGAGCGAAGTGGCCTTTTGGGTGTCGGCCCCGCGAACCGATCCAAGCACCGCGACCGAGAGCGGCACGAAGAGCATCCCGAAGCCGAGCCCGCCGAGTACCAGCGGATACACGAAGGTGCCGAAGGCACTGTCCGTCGTGAGGACCTGGGCCGTGTTGACGTTGGCCAGCGCAACGATGACGAAGCCGATCGCGAGCAGAATCGCGGGTTTAACGTGGAACCGGCTGAGCAAGATCAGCGTAACCGGCGTCATGACCGCGATCGCGATGGCCCGCAGTAGGATCGACTCTCCCGAAAGCGTGGCCGTAAAGTTCAGCAGCGACTGTTGGAACTGGGGCGTGAGGATGACGCCGCCGAAGAGGCTAAACGCCAGCGTCATCGCCAGCAAACAGCCCGCCCCCACGGTCCGGTTACTGAAAAGGATCCGAAGGTCGACGATCGGATTGCGGACGACGCGCAACTCCCACCAGGCGAGCGCGGCCAGCGAGCAGACCGAAAAGACGGCCGTGACGGCGATATTCCCGTCGGCGAACCAATCGTAGCGCTCGCCCTCGTCTAAGACGTATTGCAGCGACCCGAGGCCGGCGGCCAGCAACGCCAAACCGACGCCGTCGACGCCGGGGCGCGGACGCCGCGTGGGATTGCGAAGCAGCGCAGCGCAGAGCAGCGCCGCGACGATCCCGGGCACGATGTTGATGTAGAAGACCCAATTCCACGAGAGCTGATCGGTTAATATGCCTCCCAACGTCGGTCCGATCGACGGGCCGATGATGGCGCCGATCGACGTGAGCGCTTGACTCAATCCGAGCTGTTTGGCCGGAAAAGTGTCGCGCATGATCGCCTGGCCGGTGGAGATCAAACCGCCTCCGCACAACCCTTGCAGGATGCGAAAAAAGACGAGTTCGTCGAGCGAGCGCGAGATGCCGCATAGCGCCGAGGCAATCGTGAACCCAACGATCGCCGCCACGTAATACTGGCGCCGGCCCATGAGTTGCTGCAGCCACGGCGTCAGCGGAATGACGATTACGGCGGCGATGATGTAGCCCGTGACGATCCACGCCCCTTCGTCGAAGTTGGCGCCCATGTTCCCTTGGATCGTTGGAAGGGCGACGTTGACGATCGTCGCGTCGAGGACCTGAAGGAGCGTCGCACCCATGACGCCGGCGACGATTAGCCAGCGGCGAAGGCCGTACTCGACTAAGTCGTCGTCTTGGCGCAGCACGAAGGGCCCGCGGCTACCAGATGCCGAGCAATACCTTTACATCGTCGGAAGCCATCGTTTTCGGATCCCACGGCGGGGTGAAGGTGATCTCGACGTTGGCCGTCTTGACGCCGTCGACGGCAAGAACCCGATCTTCGATCGACTTCTTGAACATCGGCCCGACCGGGCACATCGGCGACGTCAGCGTCATCATGACGCTGACGTGCTCGCCGTTTTCGCCCTCGACGTTGACGTCGTAGATCAAACCGAGTTCCAGCACCCCGAGATTGAGCTCGGGATCTTTGACTTCGGCGAGTGCTTCGCGCACCTGTTCGGCGGTAGGCATGCAAGCGGCTTTCCTCGGTCCGCAGGGTAAACTCCTCGAATGCCAGGAGACCGAGAGTTGGGACACATAGAAGGAAGGTTAGAAAGGCCGGGCAGGCAACCCGAGCCGAAACTTACGCGGCCGGAGCACGAGTTAAAGAGGTA
>DASXDV010000143.1:0-38358 GCA_036490465.1 Candidatus Tumulicola sp.
TGGTCGCGTAGCGGTAGTACGGCGTTACCTTGATCGACATATCCGTGCCTTTGAACCGCCGCTCGTACGACGCGTCGTAGTTGTCGGAGTATTGCACCTGCGGGTCGTGACGCGGAGTAGTGTAGCCGTACTGCCAGAACGCTTGAAAGAGGTCGAAGGCCAGATTATTGTCCTTCGCGTTGTATTGAACTTGATACGTCTCGGGCTCCTGGGCGAAGCGTCCGGCCGAAAATCGCAAGACCGTATCGGGGTTGATGGTGTACGTCAGCCCGAGCTGCGGCGTGAACGCGTAGTCGGTCAGGGTGGGGCTGTATTGGTTGCTGAGCAGCAAATGTCCGTTCTTGCCGTCGGGGTGAACGGTTTGGACCGGGTGGGCCGGAATCGTATCGTCGACCGGGCAGCTAAAGCCGATGAACGGGTTGGGAGGCCGGCCGCTGGCCGGCGGCACCGGAATGAAATACGGGGCCAGCGTGGTCGGGTTGTAGCAGAACTCGCGCTGTCCCGCCAGAAACCAAAAGTTCTGACCGTTGCTGGACGTATTGGCGAGATTGTATTCGTAGGATTCGTCGCGCAACCCGAGGTTGACGACCAGTTTGTCGTTGGGACTCCAGTTTTCTTGTAGAGCGAACGCCGTAAAGTTCGGTACGACGTTGTTGACGAAGCCGGAGTCCCCGGTATACGTCACCTCCCAATTCGCTCCCGGAAATGCCTTGCCCGGCTCGGGATTGCCGAACGTTCCGCTGCTGGACGGGCTATTGCACGGCGCAACGGCGTGGCTGCGATAGTTGAAACACTCGCTTCCGTTGGTGAGATTGGTCGCCGAGGTGCTCAGGAAATTATTGAAGTTCGTGTTGTTGTAGCGGTTGGTCGAAGCGGTCGTATAGTTGGCATCGAAGGTTAGAAGATTACGCGAATCGAGCTGATCCGCGAAACTGAGGGCCAAGCCGCGCGTGTGTGACTCCAACTCGTAGTCGTAGCTGGTGACGCCGAAGCCGTAGAGGCCCGAAGCGAAGCTCAGCGGGCTCGTCTGAAGCCAGTCCGAGTAAAAGGTATAGCCGTAGATCCGAAAATACGCGCTCGAGCCGATGTTGTGCTGATATTGAAGCTTGACGATCGACGCGTTGTTCCAAAAGGCGTCGCGCGAATCTTGGGGCACCTCCGAGAACGTTCCACCCGGACAGGCGCCCGGAATGGCCGGCGGTTTGCCGGCCACTCGATACGGCGTTACGTTGGCGCACCGGTCGGTCGGCGAACTGGGCATGAAGTACGGTATCGGAGTGAGGCCGGTTGGGTTTGCGCCGAAGTTCGTACCGCCGGGCCACGTGACGAAATCGCCCCAAACCTCCGGGACGGAACGATGCGCGGCGACCTGGTTGAGCTGCAACACGAGATTCGGGCCGATGTCGTTGGGCGAGCTGAAGTACTGGCTCTGAAGTGACGTGACGTTGTACAGGAGCTGTACGTCGTCGCGGCCGGCGTCGTGTTTGTGTGGAATGCCGAAGTGAAAGTTGGCGACGTTTTCGCGATCGGAGAGCGTCGAATAGCTGGCATAAGCCGGCGAAATCGTTTGATAACAACCCGGATCCTGCGCGACGCCTGCGGGAAGTTTGGCGTATCCCGGCTGCCCCGGCTTGAGGCTAAACGGATTGTAGACCGGTGAAGCGTTCGGACCCGAATAAAATCCCGAACCCGCGGGCGGCGTGTAGCCGCACTCCGGGAAAACGCCGCCGAAATACAAGATCGCGGTGTTGTAGGCGATGATCGGATAGCCCCAGACGTCACCGAGATTGGAACCGTTGAATTGGTCGAGGTAGCGGTAGTCCTGGTCGTATCCGCCGATGCCGACGTAGTATGAAAACAATCGGTCGGGCGTCGCCCCGCCTACCTCGGCTTGCGCGGTATGGTAGAACGTCGGCGAGCCGATGCCCACGCTTACGTTCGCATAGCCGGGGAAGGTACCGGTTTTGATGACTTGATTGATGAAGCCGGCGAGACCGCTGGCACTCTCACCCGCGGTCCCACCACCCGCGTAGAGCTGCAGCTCCTGCTGACCGAGCGTGCCCGCCGTTCCTCCCGGATAGTTGTCGAACGAGCGGTTGACCGGAACGCCGTCGAACTCGTAGCCGACCTGGTCGTAGTTGCCGCCGCGAATGTAGACGACTTGGTCCCATCCCTGCTGATTCGGCGGAACGAATGCGCCCGGAATGGTCGCGATGGCGGAATACGCGTTGTTGAGGTTGCCGCCGCCGCCCACGCCTTGCACCGCTTTGGTGACGCTGGCGTTGACGGAGTACACGTCGCTCGTGGTTCCCGGCTTGACGACGTCCATGGACGAACGGGTCGTCACCGTCGCGATCGTCTTGAGGACCGGTCCGAGGGCAACGCGAACGCTTTGCGATTGGTCGGCAAAGACCGAGATCCCCGTGGTCGTGGCAGTTTCGAACCCGGTTTTTGAAACGATTATCGTGTAGGTGTCGGGAGCGAGCGAGAGCAGGGAGAAATGCCCCGAAGCATCGGTCGCGACCGTAGCGGATTGTGACGGGCTCGTCGCCTCTACGTTCGCGCCGGCGATCGGCGCACCGGCTTTCGTAACGATCGTCCCGGTTACGGTCCCGGTCGTGCCGGCGAGCGCAGCGGCGGCGCACGAAAATCCGCACGTGACGAGCGTGATGACGGCGAGCAGACGGCTGCGCATGACGTTCCCTCGTTCTTTCGCGTTCGCCCCGGCGTCGACGCTTCCGCTCCAGGCATTAGCGCCCCTTCGATTGAAGCGCCGTTTTGGATATCCGAGTTACGCCGTTAAAACGTTTGAGGGAGCCTTCGTGTGATGACCACCGCACTGTCCGGTCCGCGACCCGTGCGTGCCGCACGCGGCCGCGAGCTAAGCTGCCGGGACTGGCCGCAAGAAGCCGCTTTACGCATGCTCTGCAACAACCTCGATCCCGACGTGGCGGAGCGTCCGGACGATCTCGTCGTGTACGGCGGCAACGGCCGCGCCGCGCGCTCGTGGGCGGCGTTCGATGCCATCGTCGGCGCGCTCAAACGCCTCGAGAACGACGAGACCCTGATCGTGCAGAGCGGCAAACCGGTGGCCGTCTGGAAGACGCACGCGCGCGCCCCGCGCGTGCTGATCGCCAACTCCAACCTCGTACCGAAATGGGCGGACTGGAAGACGTTTCGCGAGTTGGAGGCACAGGGACTCACGATGTACGGTCAGATGACGGCCGGTTCGTGGATCTACATCGGAACCCAGGGCATCCTCCAAGGCACCTACGAAACCTTCGCAGAGCTGGCGCGCCGGCATTTCGGCGGATCGCTGGCAGGCCGGGTTTGCTTGACGGCGGGCGTCGGCGGAATGGGCGGCGCGCAGCCGTTGGCAATCGCCGCGAACGGCGGCGTCGCGCTGGTCGTCGACGTCGACCGCACCCGCCTGGAACGCCGGCACGAACTGCGCTACCTCGACCGGGTGGCGCAGTCACGCGAGGAAGCGCTCGGTCTCGTAGAGGAAGCCAAACGGGCACGCACCGCCCTCTCGGTCGGTTATGAAGGCAATGCGGCAGTCGAGTTCGCGGAGCTTTACGACCGAGGCTTTCGTCCGGATGCGGTAACGGATCAGACGTCCGCCCACGATCTGCTAAACGGCTACGTCCCCGCCGGCCTAACGCTCGAGCAAGCCGCCGAGCTGCGCGCGCACGATCCGGCGCAATACGAGCAACGGGCTCTCGAGAGCTGCGGCGCGCAAGTTGCCGCGATGGTGCGTTACCTCGACGCGGGCGCCGTCGTCTTCGACTACGGAAACAACATCCGCGCACAGGCGCAGCGCGCGGGTTTCGCTCGCGCCTTCGCCTTTCCGGGGTTCGTTCCGGCATTCATTCGACCGCTTTTTTGCCGCGGTTCCGGACCGTTTCGCTTTGCGGCGCTCTCCGGCGATCCGGAGGACATCGCGCGATGCGATCGGGAGCTGCTGCGGCTTTTTCCGCACGACGAGTCGCTCGGACGCTGGCTGAGGCTCGCGAGCGAACGCGTCGCCTTTCAGGGTCTGCCGGCTCGGATTTGTTGGCTGGCCTACGGCGAGCGCGCGAAAGCCGGGTTGGCGTTTAACGAGCTCGTGCGGACGGGCGCCGTCGGGGCGCCGATCGTCATCGGACGCGACCATCTCGACACCGGCAGCGTCGCTTCGCCGTACCGGGAAACCGAGGCGATGAAAGACGGCAGCGATGCGATCGCGGATTGGCCGATTCTCAATGCGCTGCTCAATACCGCCGCCGGCGCGCACTGGGTGAGTTTCCACCACGGCGGCGGCGTCGGCATCGGCTATAGTTTACACGCCGGCATGGTGGTCGTCGCCGACGGTACCGACGACGCGCGGGAAAGACTTGCGTGCGTCCTGGCGACCGACTGCGGAATGGGCGTCGTGCGCCATGCCGACGCAGGATACGAGATTGCCGTCGAGACGGCCGACGAACGGGGGATCGATTGGCGCTTCTGATCGTGCGCGCCAAAACGCTCGTACCGTGCGATCGGCCGGTCTCCCAGTCGCGGGTCGATTTCGAATCGCTCGGTCGCATCGAGGATGCGGCGGTGTTGATCGACGGCGACGCAGTCGTCGCGGTGGGGCCGCGCGCGCGAGTGGAAGCGGCGGTTGCCGGCCGCGAAGCCCGCGAACTCGATGCCGGCGATGCCGTCGTCGTACCGGGCTTCGTCGATGCCCACGCCCACCCGTTATTTGCGGGCGACCGCGAGCCCGATTTCGCTGCCCGCTTGAACGGTCAGCCGCCTCCCCTGGGCATGCGTTACACGATCGAGCGCACCCGCGAGGCGCTCCTCGATCCGACGGCGTTTTACGAGCGGACGATCGGTCCGCGGCTACGCACCATACTGGCGCACGGCACGACGACCCTCGAGACTAAGACGGGATACGCATTGCACAAGCCGGGCGAGGCGGATTTGCTCGACATCGCCGCTGCCCACTGCGATGGAGTGGCGACCCCGCGATTGATCGCCACGTTTCTCGGCGCGCATGCGCTGCCCCCGGAGTTCGTCCGCGAAGACGCGTTCGTGGACTATTTGATCGATCAGGTCGTGCCGTCCGCAGCCGCGCACGGCGCGGTCTACGCCGATGCGTTTTGCGAGCCGGGGTTCTTTTCGCCCGAACAAACGCGCCGCTACTTAAATGCCGCGCGGCGCAGCGGCCTGCGGCTGCGCGTCCATTGCGACGAAATGGCGTACGGGGGCGCTGCGGCGATGGCGGCCCGGTTGGAGGTCGACGCCGTCGATCACTGCAACTACATTACGGCTGACGACGTGCGCGCGATCGCGGAGCGCGGGATCGTGACCGTCGCGTGTCCGGCGACGATTGCCTACCTCGATTTGCCCCAGCGAGCGCCGGTACGGGCGTTGCTCGACGCCGGCGGGTCGGTCGCGCTGGCGAGCGACTACAATCCCGGCACGTCGCCGTGTTTCAATTTGCAGACGGTCGCGTACTTTGGACGAAAGTTGTTCGGGTTATCGGCGGCCGAAGCGCTCTACGCGGTGACGCGCGCGGCGGCCCATTCCCTGCGGTTCGACGCGGGCTCGATTCGAGTCGGCGGACCGGCCGATCTGGTGGGCTTACAGATTGGCTCGCCCGACGAGTTCGGCTGGCAGTTCGGCGGCAATCTCGCCGACTTCGTGGTGCGAAAGGGGCTGCCGCTGTCGTCGCCGTCCGAGGTCGCGCAATGACCGACGAACTCGTGCGGTGCGCGCGTGCGCTGGTGGGGGGCGAGCTGCGGAGCGATTTCGCATTTGCAGTGCGGGGCGGAACGATTGCGGCGAGCGGCCATTTTCGCGACGTACGGGCGGCCGCCGACGATTTGGACGTACGCTCGTTTCCCGCCGATCGCTTAATCGTGCCCGGCTTCATCAACGGACATAGCCACGCGTATCAGATCCTGCTGCGCGGGTGGGCCGACGATCTGACGTTCGCGCAGTGGCGCGCGCAGGCACTCTATCGGGTCGTTCCGCAGCTGACGCCGCAGGACGTCTATTGGACGTTCGTCGCCGCCTTTTCCGAAATGCTGGCGGCCGGGATTACGACGGTCGCCGAATTTTTTTATCTCAACGGCGGCGGCAACGCGCACGCCGAGGCCGCGATTCGCGCGGCGGACGACGTCGGCATCCGGCTGGTCTTCGCCCGCACCTGGATGGATGCGGAGTCGGCTCCGCAGCAGTTCCGCGAGTCGATCGACGACGCGGCGACCCGTACCCGGGAACTCATGCGGGCGTTTCCGCACGCCGGCGTCTGCGTCGCGCCCCACTCGCTGCATGCCGCCTCGCAAGCGATGCTTCGCGCGGCTGCCGAGTTCGCAGCTGAGTTCGACTGCAAGATGCACGTGCACGTCGCCGAGGCTTCTTACGAGGGCGAACAAACGGTCGCGCGTTTTGGCGCAACGCCGATCGCCCTGTTGGAACGTCTGGGCGCGCTCAACGAGCGCACCGTCGCGATTCACGCCATCTACGTGACCGATGAAGAAAAGGCGTCCATCGCGCGCAGCGGCGCGCGCGTCGTTCACAATCCCATGACGAACCAGTATCTCGGCGATGGGATTTGCGACGTAACGGGCCTACAGGCACTCGGCGTGCCCATGGGCCTCGGTACGGACGCCGACGTGAAGCCCTCGCTCATCGACGAAATGCGGGCGGCCTCGTTACTCCAGAAAATCGCCATCCGGGACGGCAGCGCCCTAGGCGCGCGCCGGGCGTTCGCACTTGGAACGGCGCAAGGCGCGGATGCGCTCGGCGTCGCGGCGGGCGATTTGCTGCCCGGACGCGCGGCCGACTACGTCGTGCTCGACGGCTCGAAGATCGATCCGTGGTCGGAAGCCGTCAACGCGCTGGTCTATCGAGGTGAGGATGGGTGGGTGCAGGCCACGTTCGTTGCCGGCCGCCGAGTCTACACCGGCGAGCCTTCGCCGCTGGCACGTAAAGCGTGGGAGGAGACCGCCGCCGTCGCGAAACGGCTCGCATGACTTCGTGCTCGCTCGGGAGGACTTCGTGAACATGCGTTCTCTTGCAACGGCTTCGGCGTTCGCCCTGATCTTGATCGGATTAGCCGCCTGTGGCGGCGGCAAATCCAGCGACCAAAACGGCTCGACTGCGGCGAGTGCCGGCGCGTCTGCGGCCAAGCCTCCGAATTGCGGAGCGGTGAAAGCCGTCTGGGTGAATCTCAACACCAAGGTCTATCACGAGCCCGGCGATCAGTATTACGGCAACACGAAAAACGGCGAGTACCTATGCCCGACCCAGGCCAAAGCTCAGGGGTTCCATCCCGCCGGCGGTGCGATGATGATGAATCAGACGAACCGAACGAACGCGACGCATCACCGGCAGCACGGCAGCTCGAACGGCACGCCTTAGCGCCGCGCGGGAAGCGCGGCTTCGAAGGCGGCGAGGGCTTCGGGCAGATTAGCGCGCGCGTAGCCGATCCGGATGCGGTCGTCGCCGGCGTCAAAAACGGTACTCGGCAGGAGCAGCACGCCCGCTTTGCGCGCCAATTCGTGGCAAAAACTTTCGGAGCTGCCGCCGAGGTATCGCGGAAAAGCGGTCGTGCCGGCCGGCGGCCGATGCCATTGAAAGAGATCCGAGCGGGCGGCAAAAAATTCATCGAGCAGCTCGAGATTCCGAAGGACGATTTTGCGGATGCGTTCGAGCAGCCAATCCTGATGGCGCAGGGCGAGCTTGGCTAAGAACTCGCTCGGCGCGGCGTTGCAAATCGTCACGTAATCCTTGAATTCGGCCATTTTCCGGTAGAGCGTCCGGTCGCGCGTGGCGACCCACCCGATGCGCAGGCCGGGCAAGCCGTACGCCTTTGCCATACCTCCCAGCGAAATACCGCGCTCGTAGAGGTCGCAGACGGACGGATGCCGGGCTTCGGGTTCGCGTTCCGATCCGCGGTAAACCTCGTCGGAAAAAAGCCAGAGTCCGCGTTTGCGTGCGAGCGCGACGACGGCGTCGAGGCGTTCGCGGTCGAACGCGTAGCCGGTTGGGTTGTTCGGCGACGTCAGAACGATCGCGCGCGTATTTGGACCGATTAAATCCGCGAGGTCGTCGGGATCGGGCGCGCCGCCGCGGGCGAGGTCCGACTTCCAGCGCGATGCCTCGACGCCGAGCGCTTGGGCGACCGAGTAGTGCGACTGGTAGGCCGGAAACTGAAAGACGATTCCGTCGCCGGGCTGCAGTGCGACGTTGGCAAAGCTGAAGATTGGTTCTTCGGCGCCGCAGTGTACCAGCACGTTCTCCGCATCGACGCTCGCGTACGACGCCGCGATCGCCCGGCGCAGATCGGGATCCCCGAGCGACTGCGTGTATCCGAGCCATACGTCGCGCAGTCCCGCGCCGGCATCGGGCTCGAGGGCCAACAGCTCGCCGGTCGATAGCGACTCCGGATCGCTCGAGCAGAGCAGGTAGCGAGTCGAAAATTCGTACCGCGCGAAGTAGCGTTCGAGGGAGAAGTCCCGTGGGATCATAGCCACTCTCGGATCGCCCGCATCAACGGCCTGAAGCGGGCATTGTGCTCGGGGTTCGACGGGAGATCGAGATACGCGACCACGACGTACCGCCGCCCGTCTTGCGCGAGCAAGATGCCGCCGTCGTGGGTGACTTCGTCCGTATCGCCGGTCTTGTGAAGAAATCGGTCGCCGTCGCGGATCCCCAGGCTCAGTTTGTCGTTCCACACTTGGCCTGCGAGCAGCTCGCGTAACAGAGCGGAATGTTCGACGGCGTCGTCGGCGATGGCCGCGAACATGCTCGCCGCATCGCCGGCCGGATGGGCATTGCGGTGGACTCCGTCCCACTGCGGATCGTCGATCAGCGGCTCGCTGCCCGACAGCTTCCGGTGGAACGCGGTGGCGCGCAAGCCGAACCGGCGCCGGGCCACGTCGGTGGCGCGCTCGCGCCCAACAACGTCGAACAGCACGTTCGTGGCGACGTTATCGGAGCGGGTGATGGCGCGCTCCAGCAGCTCGCGCAGGGAGGCTTCGTAGCCGGGCACGAGCGGCGACTCCGCATCGTTGGCGGTGAGGTTCGCCTCCCCGATGGGGAGCCGGAGGTTGAGGTCGGGCGCTGTCGCAAGGGCCGCGGCCGCCAGGGGCACCTTGATCATGCTGGCTGGGTAGAAGGTTCGATATGGCGCGCGAGCGATTGCCGTGACCGGCACGTCGAGGGAACGGACCACCACCGAGGCGGGCTCAAAGCCCGTCTCCCGGCAGATCCTCCCCAGCCGGCCGGCGTCGAGCCGCATCGTGCCCGGCTTCTCAGGGTCCGGTCGGGGGCCTGCTGGGAGCCCGGTATGCGTGCAAGTACTTGCATTCGAATCGCCATTGCGCTACACTCTGCGTGCAAGTGCGTACTTGCACTCCACCCCCGCCTATGAATCGAGACCAACCCGCACATGGAATCCGTCGTGATCGAATATCGGCCAGCCGCCTACGCGGCGGTCGAAAAGTCCGTTCTACGCGCCTTCAAGGGCGGCGCTCTCCGCGTCGTCCTCGATCTCGCGAACCTGGACTCGCTCGACACGCAAGGCGTTCGCGGGCTGATCACTCTGCTGCGGCGCGCCCGAGCGCTCGGGCGCGAACTGGCGTTGAGTTCGCTCAACCCGGATGTCCGTCGGACCCTGCAGGTGACGGCCCTCGATCGCATTTTTGCGTTGGTCGAACCGGAGGCGGCGTAACGTGAAACCGATACTGGCATTTCTCGTATTAATCGGCCTTGCGACGGCGGCCGCGCCGGCATCGAGCGGCACGACGGACGCGCATGCAGTGCTGCAGAAAATGCTCCAGCGCAACCCGTCGCTCGAGTCGTATCGCGCGCGCGTCCACGTCGACGTGCGGATGCTCAACTTTCCGTTCTTGGCCCCAAAGCTCGACGGCACGTCGTACTACCGGCGTCCCGATACCTATCAAGTCGTGTTCGACAGCGTTCCCGGTTACGCCAAAGGGTTCCAGAAGCTCTTCGATGACGTCGGCGATCCGGCGGCGTGGGAGAAGGATCAGAACGTGAGCTTAGACGGCGTGAGTTCGATCGAGGGCCGTCCGACGATCGTGCTTCGCCTAACCAAGAAGATCCATAGCACGATTCTCGACCATACGCTGGCGTACGTGGACGCGGCCAGCTTCACGCTGACGCGCATGGAATGGTACTACACCAGCGGCGGAAAAATTACGATGTCGCAGCAGTTCGGCAAGCAGGACGGCTACTGGGTGCCGGCCAGCCAGCACGCAACCATCGACATTCCGCACGTGCACGCGGTCGCCGATGCCAAGTACGAATCGTATCAGACCAACGTCGCCGCGACCGAGGTGACGCCGTGATCGAGGCGACGCGCCGCCCGGCGGAAGCAAAGTCGGCGTCGCCCGAAGAGACGCGCGGCCGCATTCTCACCGCAGCGCGCGAAGTCATCGGCAAGAAGGGCAAGCGCGGCGCGACGACCCGCGAGATCGCCGACGTTGCCGGCGTCAACGAAGCGACGATCTTTCGCCATTTCGGTACCAAAGAGGCGCTGATCGTCGCGGTCGCGCAACACTTTTGCGGCCTCCTCGCACTTCGCGACGTCGTCTCAGCGTTGCGCGGCGAGATTTCCGAGGATTTGCGGGCGATCGGACGCGCCATGCTCGAGCGGATGGAATCGCAGATCGACATGATTCGCTGGTCGCTGGTCGAGCAAGATTACGAAGCCTCGATCTTCGCGACGACCGCCTGGCGACCGCAGCTTGCGATCTTGGAGGTCGTCGGTGAGTTTATGCAGCGGCGTATCGGCCTCGGGCAGCTGCGCGGCGATCCCAAGAAACTGGCCATAACGTTCATGGGTTTGATTTTCATGCACGTCCTGGCGAGCAAGAAGTTCCCCGATTCGGACCTTCATCACGACGGCAACGACGCCGCCGTGGCATTTTACGTCGACGTTTTTCTCAACGGAGTACGAAGCTAAGCAATCATGGATACGCGCGAAGCCGACCGGCCAACGACGACGGCGACCATCCCGCAAGCCCCCGGCGCAGGCAGAGACGTCGCCGAGGCCGACGAGCCGGCAGAGCGGCAAGGTCCGCGCAAGCGCATTTTCTTTGCGATCGGCGGAGCGATCGTTCTCGTGCTCGCGCTGGTCTTCGGGATTCCGTGGTTGCTCTACAACCTTTCGCACCAGGGCACGGACGACGCGCGGGTCGATGCCGACGCGGTGGCGGTCACGAGCCGCATCGGCGAAAAAATCGACAAGATCCTCGTCGACGCCAACCAGCCCGTGCACAAAGGCCAACTCCTGATCGTCATGGATAACAAAGACGAGATCGCGCGGCTGAAGCAGGCGCAGGCTCAATACGATCTCGCGCTGGCCAATCAGCGTACGGTCACCGTGCAGGGCCGCGGCGGGGTCGCGCAGGCACAAGGCGAGATCGGCAGCCAGCAGGCGCAGGTACCGGTGGCGCAGGCCGGCGTCGCGCAGGCTCAGTCGCAATTGGCCGTAACGAGCGCGCAGCTTCCGGCCGCCGAGCAAGCCTACGTCAAGGCGCAAGCCGATTTCGCGCGCACCCAGTCGCTGGTCGCTTCGGGCGACGTCGCCCGGCAGCAGCTCGACGCGGTTCGCGCGCAGTCCGCGGCGGCGGCCGCTCAACTGCAGGGCGCACGGGATCAAATCGGCGTTGCCCAGGCCGCAGTCTCCGCGGCCCAACAAAAGGTGGCGGCATCGGCGGCCACCGTCGTCGCCGCACAAGGCGGCTTGACGACGGCCCAGGGCAAGCTCGAGCAAGCCGCCGATCCCAGCCAAGTCGAATCGGCCAAAGCCCAGCTCGATCTGGCCAAACAAAGCCTCACCTACACGCAAATCACTTCGGCGATCGACGGATACGTCGGCGAGAAGAGCGCGGAGGTCGGTCAGACGGTCAATGCCGGAATGACGTTGATGACGCTGATCCCGCACAAAGTCTACATCACTGCCAACTTCAAAGAGACGCAGATGGGTTCGATGCGCGTCGGACAGCCGGTGGATATCAAAGTCGATGCGTATAAAGGCATCACGTTCCACGGGCACGTCGAGTCGATCAATCCGGCATCCCAAAACACGTACGCACTCGTCCCGGCACAAAACGCCACGGGCAACTTCGTCAAGGTGACGCAGCGGATACCGGTTCGGATTTCGATCGACGATCAGCGCAGCGACACGCCGTTGCGACCCGGCATGAGCGTCGAGACCTACGTCAAGACGAAATAGACGCACGAGGTAACGCACCAAATGCAGCAAAGCGTGGTCGTCGAACGCGGCCTGCGCAGGGCCATCGTGAGCGTCGCCGTGATCGCCGCGACCTTGTTGGAAATCATCGACACGACGATCGTCAACGTGGCGCTCCCGAACATTCAGGGCAATTTCGGCGTGGCTATCGACTTGAGCGCGTGGATCGTGACGGGTTACATCATCGCCAACGTCGTCGTCATTCCGATCACGCCGTGGCTAGCCGCTCGCTTCGGGCGCCGGCAGTACTTCTTCGCATCCATCGTGATCTTCACGGTTGCGTCGTTGATGTGCGGACTCTCGAACAGTTTCGGGCAACTCGTATTCTGGCGCATCGTCCAGGGCATCGGCGGCGGCGGGCTGATTTCGACCTCGCAGGCGATTTTGCGCGACACCTACACGATCGAGGAACAGGGCACCGCCCAAGGCATATTCGCGATGGGTGTGATCGTCGGTCCGGCGCTCGGCCCCGTGCTCGGCGGCTGGATCACCGACAACTTTAGCTGGCACTGGGTGTTTTTCATCAACCTTCCGGTGGGCATTGTCGCCGGCGCCTTGATTTGGTTTTTCCTGCGAAACCCGTCCGAGCCACAATACAAAAAGCTCGATTGGGTCGGATTGGGAATGCTCGCGGTCGGCTTGGGCTCGATGCAGTACGTGCTCGAACAAGGTCAGCAATACGACTGGTTCGACGACGGCAACATTCGTTTGTTCACCGCGCTTTCGCTGGCCGGTCTGACGGCGTTCGTTTGGTGGACGCTGCGCTCGAAGATCCCGGTCGTGGACCTCAACGTTTTGCGCCTGCGGCAAGTCGCCGCGGGCAGCATTTTGGGAGCCGTGCTAGGCGTGAGCTTATACGGCTCGATTCTCGTCCTGCCGCAGTACCTGCAGAACTCCCTGGGTTTCACCGCGACGCTTTCGGGATTGACGATTCTGATTCGCGCGGGGGCGGTGATGGTTTTCACGCCGATAACGGCGGCGCTTGCCGGTCGCGGAATCGTCGACGTGCGGATCTCGACGGCGCTCGGGTTCGTGCTGCTGGCCGTTTCGAATTGGATGTTGGCCAACGTGACGACCCCAGAGTCGCAGTTCGGGACCCTCGTCCTGTCACTGGTGATTAGCGGAATCGGTCTTTCGCAGATCTTCGCGCCGCTCTCGATCGCGGTCCTCGGCGGCGTTCCGGATAAGGAAGTGCCGTCGACGTCGGCATTCTTCAACCTCTCCCGGCAAATCGGCGGCAGTTTGGCGACGGCGGTTCTGGTCACGCTGCTGGTGCGCGGATTCAGCACCCATCAAAGCGCCCTGGCCGGCGATCAAACCCTCGGCCACGCGCCCACGGCACAGTACCTGCAAGTCCGCGGCGGTCAGGCGTCCAGTCCGGCGCTGGTCAACTTGCAGCGAATCGTGGAAGGTCAGGCTGCAGTTCAGTCGTATGCGGATACGTCGCGCTGGGTGGCCGTCGTCACGATCGCACTCGCACCCTTGGTTCTGTTGCTCAACAAGCCGCGTCTTCGGGCGGCGGCGGGGAAATAAAAATATGCATCTGAAGAGTCGAAACGTTTGGTCGCTGGTCGCATTGGCGGCCGTGTTGGCCGGGGGCCTGCCGCTCGGGCGCGCCTCGGCGCAAGTCGGCAGCCCGCTTCCGACGCACGCGCCGATGCCGACGCCGGTGCCGTCGCCGATCCTGCCAATCGTTCCGACCGTCGCACCTGGCTATCAAGCGCCTTTGGTGGCTCCCACAGGCGCCAATATCGTCGGCGTGACGCAGCAACCCTTCGTCGGTCTATCGCTGCAGGATGCAATCGGCATGGCCCTGCTCAAGAATCCAAACCTTGCGATCTCGTCGGCAAACTCGCGCATCGCCGGGTACCAAGTCGTCGAGGCGCGGGGCGCCTTCGATTTGCGGCTGCAGGTCGAACCGCTCTCGACCTTCAGTGTGCAGCCGCCGGCGAATCCTTTCGAGGCGGGCCCGGGAGATACAACCACTTACAACTGTCACCCCCTTTCGAACCCAAACTGTATGCCCGCCCCCGGCGTTACGGCGGACCCGCAGCAGCGCGAGGGGCCGGGTAACGTCATTCAGCACGAGTATTCGTTTTCATACGGCCTCGGGGGCCAGACCGAAAACGGCACGCAGTATACGGCTGGGATTCAGCAAAGCCGTACGTACAACAACACCGCTTTCAATTCGTTCAATCCGTATTATCTCGCTTCGCTAAATCTCGCCGTGACGCAACCCCTTCTGAAAAACTCCGGCATGAATGCCGCTAAGCGGCTCTACAAGCTTTCAATGGTCAATGCCGACGCCACGTCGGCTCAGTCGCTCGTCGATGCGTCGAACACCATCTCTCAGGTTGAGGATGCGTATTGGAATCTGGTCTCGGCTTGGCGCAATGTAGCGATCCAAGAGGAGGCTTTAAAGGACGCCGTCGCGCAGCAGAAAAGCACCGTACGACTTGCCAGACACGGAGCGGCAGCGCCCATCGACGCGACAGAGTCGGCCACGCAGGTTGCAACGTTTCAGGACAACGTATTTTCGGCTCTTCAAACCGTCTCCGAACTACAGAACCAGCTCAAGGGCCTAATCGTAACTAATCCCGGCGATCCGATTTGGGAGGCGAACCTGCTTCCGACGTCGTCGGTCTCGCAACTGCCCCCTGCTCCCTCGCTGGAAGCGATCATTAGCCAGGCGCTGAAGAACCGTCCCGAAGTTCGGCAAGCACTCGACAAGTATCGTCAGGCGGACATCGACTTGCAGTTTGCCAAGAATCAAGCGTTGCCTCAGGCCGACGCTCAGGTCACGTATATGAGCAACGGCTTCGCCGGTCTGTTACAGGGATCGCCATCCTTCATTGCGCAGAGCTGTCCGTTCGGAGTGGCCGCGGACTGCCCAACGCCGCCGCCGTATACACAAGGCTCGATGGCGCAGGCGTACCATAACCTGTGGACGTTCCGGTATCCGGCATTCAACATCGGAGTGACCGTTAGTTTTCCGCTGCAAAACAACGTTGCGCGAGGGCTCAAGGGGATCGCGCAACAGGAACAGCAACAAGCGGCCGTGTTGACCGCCGGCGTTGCAGCGAGAATCGGCTTCGACGCGCGCAACGCTCTGCAGAGCTACAACTCAGCGCTCTCACGCCTTCACGCCGCTACGATCGCGCGTGAAGCTTCCGATGAGGTCTATGCCAGCGAGCTGCGCAAGTTCCGTAACGGTGCCTCGACGACGTTCCTGGTGTTGCAGCGGCAAGTGGAGCTCAATCAAAATCGAGGACGCGAACTCCTAGCTCAAACCGATCTCAATAAGGCGATCGTCGAGATCGAGCGCGTCCAGGGGACGATTCTGACCAAGAATGGCGTCAGCGTGCAGAAGCTCGGGTCGCAAGCTCTTTCACAGTCGCCGGCACCACTTCCGGCGCCCTCGCGTCTTATGACGCCGTCGCCGCGGCCGTCGTAGCTGCGCGGATTGCAGTTACGATCCAAGCGGAACGAGCGGGGGCATCGAACGAGTCCAAGCGTCGTCGGCGCGAAGGTCGGCGACGCGCCGACGGACGGCGGCGATGAAGGGCAATCCGTCCAGCGAAGCGCGGCGCTCGGAAAGATCGCGTGCGCCGGCACACGTGGCGTTGCGATACACGCGGCCCGCGAGTTCGGGCCAGAGCGCGACGCTGCCGGATATGCAGCCGGCCGCTCCGTACGCGAGCGCGCCGCCCAGGTAGGCCTCGGACCCGGGAAAGACGGCGAGCTCGCGGTGGCGCGCGAGCAGTTCGCGCTGCAGTCCGCGATCGTTGGAGCTGTCTTTGACGCCGGCGATCGTATTTGGAAAGTTCGCCATCAGACGGTCGACCAAGTCGGCATGGAACGTGATCCCGCTCATCGCGGGGAAGTTGTACAGCAGCACGCGTTTGCCGATGGAGGGAACGCGTGCAAAAAGCGCTTCGAAGTAAGATAGAATGCCGTCGTCGCTCGCGTCGCGGTAGAAGAAGGGCGGCATCACTAAGACGGCCGCGAAGTTCAACTCGATTGCAGCTTTCGTCAGGCGTGCAGCATCCGCGAGCGAGGCCGAGCCGGTTCCGGCCATCACCCGATCCATCGGCAACCCGCTCTGCGCGATCGCTCGCATGAATTCCACGCGCGCGCCCGTGTCGAACGACATGGCTTCGCCGGTCGTGCCGAGCAGATTGATGCCGTCGCAGCCGCTCTCGAGCAACTCGCGGTAATAAGCGATCGCTTTGGCGGCGTCCGGCTCCAAGCCGGCCGTGACCGGCGTCAGCACTGCCGCCCACACGCCGCGCAACGGTTCCAACACTTCAGCCACCGAAGGCTCCTTTGAGGAAGAACGCCAAGTTCGCCGGACGTTCGGCGAGTCGGCGCATCAGGTATGGGAACCACTCGTCCCCGAAAGGCACGGCCAGGCGCACGCGATAGCCGCGATCGCGCAACGTCTGCGCGAGCGGCGTGCCGATGCCGTAGAGGAGCTGGAACTCGAACCGTCCGCGTTTGGGCACGCCGTTGGCTTGCGCCACCCGCTCGACGCGCTCGACGATTGCCGGGTCGTGGGTCGCGATGGCGGTGTAGCCGTCGTGCGTCAGGGCCGACTCCGCCAGCGCCAAATAGTTCTCGTCGACGTCGCGTTTGCGGGCATAAGCGATCGCGGGCGATTCCAGGTACGCGCCCTTTACGATTCGCACGTTCGGTTGGAGCGCGAATGCGGCTTCGAGATCGCCGCGGCTGCGAAAAAGATAGGATTGCAGGACGAAACCGATCCCCGCGTAGCGCGCGCGCAACTGCCGGTACGCGTCCAAAGTCGCGTCGACGTAGCCCGATTGCTCCATGTCGATGCGCACCGTGTTCCCGGTCTGTTCGGCGGTGCGGACAATTCGGTCCGCGTTCTCCAGTGCCAGCGCCCGATCCAGATCGAGCCCGACGTGGGTCAGCTTGAACGCGACGTTGGCATCCAGATTTTCGGTTGCGAACGTTTCGAGAAGAGCGCAATACCGATCGGCCGCCGCCGTTGCGGCCGCGGCATCGCGCACGCTTTCACCCAAAATTCCGCCGGCGACCGAAAAACCTTCGGCGTTAGCCCTGCGCGCGACGTCCAGAAACTCTTCGGCGCTCTCGCCGGCGACGAAGCGCTTCGCACCCAGCCGCATGCCGTACCGCCCGACGGCTTGGCGTACGAGCGGATTGCCGGCCGCTCCCAGAATTGCGGCTCGCAGCGGACGTTCCATCCCGGTCATCGGATTCGAGCGTGCGGGAATGTGAGGACCAGGGGCGTCACAAACGGCGACGGCGCCGGCGCGACGAGCAATGGTTAGGGCCCAGGATCGGCCGCCTGCTCACTCACGGTGATCTTCGTGGAGGTTTCCAGCCGCCAATTCGCCCACCAGCCACGTCAAGCGGCCGGATTCCGGCGCCACGATCTGCGCGGGATACTTCGTCGGATCGTATTCGCCCTCGAGGACGGTCGCGAGAATCACCGCTTTGTCGAGTCCTTCGACCGCGAAGGCGACGGACCGCGCCGCGTTGATCAGCTGCGGCGTTATCGTGACCCGCCACATGCTTTGGGACGGCGCGTAGACGGCGCGGACGAGCGCGGCGTCGTCGGTGAGCGGCGAGGTTCCGGGAAAGAGCGATGCGGTGTGGCCATCGGGGCCAAGGCCCAAGAGGACGAGGTCGAAGCGGGGCGGATCGCCCAGATCGGTGCGCAGAATCGTGGCGTAGTCGGCGGCCGCCGTCGCGGGATCGATCTCTCCGCGAATTCGATGGACGTTTGGAGCCGGGATCGGCACGTCGCCCAGAAACGCCTTTTTGGCCATCAAATAGTTCGACTGCTCGTCGTCGGGCGGCACGCACCGTTCGTCGCCGAAGTAGACGAACACGTCGCTCCACGAGAGGGCGTCGCGTCGCGGATCCTGCGCGAGCAGCCGGTACGCGGCTCGTGGCGTATTTCCGCCGGAAAGCGCGACCCGGAAGCAGCCGCGATCTGCGGTCGCCGCTTGACCGAGGTCGACGAAGAGATCGGCTAGCGCCCGCGCGACCCCTTCGGGACCCGCAAAAACCTGAACCCGGCCGCGTCCGCTCATGGGCGCACCGTCTGGGCGTGCGATAATACGTCTCCGGCCGCCAGCAGCGAATCGAAGAAGATGCGGTCTTGGCGCGCTCCGAGAATTGCCCGTTCGATTAATGACGACGTGTCGACGTTCGTGATCGGATGGTAACGGTCGGGATGCGCGGCGGCGCCCGTGACGGTCAGGGCGATCACCGCGGCTTCTTCGCGACCGAGTTCGGCGACGAAGCGGGTCTGCGTCGAATGCAGCGCGACGCGGCGGATTCGCCGCGGCGGCCCGTCGAGTGCGACTTCGAACTCGATCTCGGTTCCAAAACGATTGCAGAAGCGGTCGGCCGCGCAGGCGGTCCATTCGAGCCGGCTAGCCAACCATCCGAGCAAATAATAGGCCTCCGCCGCCGAGCCGCCGGCGATTTCCACGCGGCGCAGATCGAACAGCTCGCGGATGACGTTTTTCCCGTCGAAGAAGAGCGCGATGCATTCCTGCCAGGGCGCCAGTCGAAGGTACGCGAGGTCGCACATCGCCACTTCGGGGTTTGCGTGCACGAAGGCGGCGAGTTGGCGCAGGCCGCCGTCGCCGTCGTCCAGCGCCGAGCTGTTGTAGACGACCATGCCGACGGAGGGTGCCAGCCGGGCGAAGCGTGCGTCCTGCGCGATCCGCGTCGATCCCCAGACGAGCACGATCGGCGCTTGCGGCAGGGCGAGCGCGGCGACGACCGATTGTAACGTCTCCGGGTCTCCGGCCCGCACGCCGAGCTCGATCCATTCGCCGCGCGTCTTCAAACACTCCGAATGCTCGCCGCATTCCAAGCCGATGCACCAGAACGTCGCCGGCTTCGTCGCGTCCAGAACGATGACGCGCGCAGGATCCTTGACGGCCAACGAATGCAGGCGCTCGCGCAGCCACGCACCGATTCGCTCGTCTTCAAAAAACGCAACGAGCGTCATCAAGGCGACGTTTGCGGCGTCTTCCTTTCGGCTTTGCCGGCGATTCTCCAACTCGGCAAGCACGGTTCGCACGTCGGCGCTCATCGCGGCTCCGCGCGCGCGCTCATAGGCGTCGCCATCCCGCAAAGAGCTTAGTGGCGCAGGCCGGCCCCTGACTGCCGGCCGCGTAGTTGGGGAACGAAAAGTCCTTGGTGTTCTTCCAGACTTCGAGCGTCGGCATTACGAGTTCCCAAGCGCGCTCGACCGCATCCCAGCGCGTGAACAGCGTTTGGTCGCCGCGCATCGCATCGCCGATCAGGCGTTCGTACGCCGGCGGCGAGACGATTCCGAACCCGCTGCCGTAGTTGAAATCCATGTAAACGCTGCGCACGTGATCCTTCGGACCCGGCACCTTCGCTTCGAAGCGCATCGCGATCCCCTCGTCGGGCTGGATTTTGATTACCAGCAAGTTCGGCTTGATATCGTCGGTCGATGCGCCGTAGAAGCGATGGGGAATCGGCTTGAAGGTCACGACGATTTCCGAGACTTTGCGCGGCAAGCGCTTTCCGGAGCGCAAATAGAAGGGCACGCCCGCCCAGCGCCAGTTGTTGACGAGAAGCTTCACCGCCGCGAACGTCTCCGTGTTCGAATCGGCTGCGACCGCGTCTTCCTGGCGGTAGCCTTTTACGGCTTGTCCGTCGATCGTCCCGGGTCCGTACTGCCCCCGAGCGGACGTCTCGGCGACGTCCTCGTACGAAGGCGGTGCGATCGCCGACAACACTTTATACTTTTCGTTGCGAATGTCGTCGGCGTGCGAGCTGATGGGCGGTTCCATGGCGACCAGCGCCAAAAGATTGATCACGTGGTTTTGGATCATGTCGCGCAGCGCGCCGGCGTGATCGTAGTATCCGCCGCGCTCTTCGACGCCGATCGATTCGGCTGCGGTGATCTGGACGTCGGCGATGTAATTGCGATTCCAGATCGGCTCGAAGATCGTATTGGCAAAGCGCAGGGCGATGATGTCCTGAACCGGTTCCTTGCCCAAGTAGTGATCGATGCGATAGACGGCGCTTTCGGGGAAAACCTTGTCGATTTCGCGCTGCAGCGCGCGGGCCGAATCCAAGTCGGTTCCGAAGGGCTTTTCGACGACGATGCGAGTCCACGACGTATCCCCGTCGTGCGGCTCGAGGCCGGCGTTCTTGAGATGGCCGACGACGACCGGGAAGACGGCGGGCGGCGTCGCGAGATAGAAGAGATGATTTCCGGCCGTTCCGAACTGCTCGTCGTTGCGCGCCAGGAGGGACTTGAGCTTGACGAAGTCTTGGGAGTCCTTGAAGTCGGCGGTGATGTAACTGATGCGCCGGGCGAAATCCTCCCACAAGCTGCCTTCGGGTTTACGGTCGGCGGGCATGAACTCGTCGAGTTGCGCGCGGCAATACGCGCGGAAGCTGTCGTCGTCGTACGCGGTCCGGGCGAATCCGACCAGCGCGAAATCGGTCGGCAGCGTTCCGTTACAGCGCATCGAGTAGACGGCGGGCAGGAGCATTCGCTTGAACAGATCGCCGCTGGCCCCAAAGAAGACGATGCTGCAGGGATCTTCGATCCGATCGCTCGGAGCCAGTCCCTCCCGGAGCGGGTTGACTGCCACTCCGTCGGTGGCCGGCGCGGAAGCGATCATGCCCGTACCGATAACGCCTCGTCGACCGCAGCGATCAACGCGCGAAGCCCGGAGGCCACGTCGCCTTTGAGGTGGACGCGAATCCCCCGGCGTTGGCGCTTGTCCAGCGCGATCCAGTCGCCCAAAGCCTGCGCCGCGAGCAGCGTCCGAAAGCCGAGGTGCATGCCGGGAATCTTTGGATCCTCCGGATCGTCGGCAACGATTTGCATGACGACGCACGAGTCCGGGCCGCCTTTATGCAGTTGACCGGTCGAGTGCAGGAAGCGCGGACCGAATCCGACCGTCGTGGCGACCTTGCGTGCGTCGCGGATCTTGACGCGCAGCTCGTCGAGCAACCGCACGTGGTCGGGGTTGCGCGCGATGTAGGCCGTAATGGCGTTGTAATCGTGCGGACGCAACTGAGCGATCAAGCCGGCCAAAGCCTGCACCGCCGTGCCGGCTTGCAGATTCCGGCTTCCGGATAGGTACGCGATGTCGAACGCGTGGTTTCCGACGTCGGCTTTTGGCTCTTCGAAGCTGCCCTTTTGCGCGTACTCGTCGAGGAGCGCCACGGTATTGTCTTTGGACTCCTGAACGTTGGGTTGATCGAACGCGTTGATCCCGAGGATCACGCCGGCGGCGGCGACGGCGATTTCCCACAAATAGAACTGTTCGCCGAGATCGTACTCGTCGTTCATCGCGAGGCGCACCACCGGGTGGCCCGCCGCTTCGAGCGCGCGCAGCTTTTCGTCGACGCCCGGCTCCGGATCGGAGAGGTTCGCACCGACGTACACGAACAGCCGATCGTCGGAGTAAACGTCCGGGTTGCCGAGCGGCTCGCCTTCGATCGGAACGATGCCCCTTCCGTGCTTGCCGGTCGACTCGGCAATCAACTGCTCCGCCCACGCACCGAAGGCCTTGACGTCGGGATGGCAGACGATCGTCAACTTGTCGCGGCCGTTCACCGCAAGGCCGCCGAAGGTCGCACCGAGCCGCGTTCCGGGGGCCGTCTTGACGTCGACGGTACGGTCGTTGGCGTGCATCGCTCCGAGCGCGCGGTCGAGCAGGAGGTTGATGTCGTAGCCGGCCATGGCCGAGGGCGCCATCCCTACGTACGAAAGTGCCGAATAGCGTCCTCCGATGGTGGAGTCGTTTTCGAAGCATGCCAGGAAGCCGCATTCGGTGGCTTCTTTCTGCAGCGACGTTCCAGGATCGGTAATCGCCGCAAAGTTCCGGCCGGCGATCGACGCTCCCAACAGCTTGGAAACCTTCTCGTGAAAGTACGCGTAGAAGGCGTTCGGCTCGGTCGTCGTCCCGCTTTTGCTGGAGATGACGAAGATCGTTTCGGGAATCTTGATCCGCTCTTCGAGCTCCTGAATCTGTTGCGGGCAGGTCGAATCGAGCACCAGCAGTTCGGGGCGTCCGTCGTACTGTCCGAAGGTGTCGGCGAGAATGTCGGGAGCCAGCGAACTACCGCCCATTCCGCAGACGACCGCAAAATCGAAACGCTCCTTGATTTCTTCGCCGAACGAGCGCAGCTCCGGCACGGATTCGAGCATGTGCTGCTGGATCGTCAGCCAGCCCAGGGATTTCTTGATGATCTCGGCGTCGTTAGGATCCGTGGACCAAAGGGTCGGGTCGTGCGTCCACAGCCGGTTGAGGAAGTCGGCCGAGGCGAGCGATTCCAAGGCCGAGTCGTAATGCGCTTGCGACGAGCCGAGCGAGGGACGCACGCGTTCGGCGCCGTCCGACGCGAGCAGCTTTTGCTTGTAGACGATCGCCCCAAGCAGCGCGGCGAACGAATCCGAGAACAGGGTCAAGCCCTCGGTCTGCAGGTTCTCGGTCACTTCGAAAAGCGAAATCTTGGCGTCCTGAAGCCCGTGCATGACTTCGCGAACGGCTTCGAGATCGGTTTCGACGGTGTCCGCTACGATTTTGCCGTGATCGAGTAATGCGTCGAGCGTCTGTGGCGGCATGGTGTTGACGGTGTCCGGCCCGACGACGCTTTCGACGTACATGAGATCGGGATATTGCGGATTTTTAGTGGACGTGGAGGCCCACAGCGGTCGCTGCACGGCACCGCCGGCCGCTTTGATGGCGGCGAAGTCGTCGCCGAGAAAGATCTCCTTGAACTTCGCGTAGGTGAGCTTGAGGTTCGCAATCCCGGTCTTTCCGAGTAGCCCCTGCAGCTTTTCCCCCTTGGCAATGCGCGCCTGGAGCAGCTTGTCGACCGCACTGTCGATGCGGCTGACGAAGACCGAGTTGACCGAACGAAGTTTGTCGATCGGCTTGTTCTCGGCGACGCGGCGCTCGAGCCCTTTGACGTACGCCCGCGCGGCCTTTTCGTACATGTCGACCGAGAAGATCAAGGTGACGTTGATGTTGATGCCCTGGTAAATGCATTCCTCGATCGCCGGCAAGCCCTCTTTGGTCCCCGGAATCTTGACCATCAAGTTGGGGCGGCTCACGCGGGCCCATAACTCCTTGGCCATCGCGATCGTGCCTTGGGTCTCGCGCGCCAGGAGCGGCGACACTTCCAGGCTGACGAAACCGTCGTTTCCGCCGGACGAGCGAAAGACCGGCTCGAATTCGTCGCAGGCGTGCTGGATGTCTTGAATCGCGAGATCCCAGAAGAGCGCCTCGGCATTTTTCTCCGAGCCGATCAGACCGCGAAGCTGTTCGTCGTAGTCGTTGCCCGCGCCGATGGCCTTCTCGAAGATCGTCGGATTGCTGGTCATCCCGCGCAGTCCCCGGTCGATCATTCGTTTGAGCTCGCCCGAGTCGAACATGCTGCGGCGCAGGTTATCGATCCAAACGCTCTGACCGTCTTTCAGTAACTGGTGGAGTTGATTTTCCACGTGAAGGTTCTCCTAGTGAACGCCGGGTGTGGCGAGTGCGAATTTGTCGAGCGCGATTTGAGCGACGTTGTCCGCCGTGAATCCAAACGCTTTGGCGAGTTCGGCCATCGGTGCGGACGCGCCGAAATGGTCGATCCCGAATGCAAAGCCGCGGTCGCCGACGTATTTCGACCAGCCCAAGGTGGCGCCGGCCTCGATCGACAGGCGCGCGGTGACCGCCGGCGGCAGCACGGCGTCCTTGTACGACTGCGGTTGTGCGTCGAAGAGTTCCCAGCACGGCATCGAGACGACCCGCACGCGCACGCCCTTTTCGTTTAGAACGGCCTTGGCGTCGACCGCGAGCGAGACTTCGGAGCCGGTCGCAATGAGGATCAGGTCGGGATTACCTCCGGCGGCATCGCTCAACACGTACGCCCCCTTGGCAACGTCGGCATCGCGCGCTCCCAAGAACGGCAACTTTTGACGCGTCAACACGAGCACCCAAGGCGTTTCGCCCGGCTCGATCGCGAGTTTCCAACTCGCCAACGTTTCCAGCGAATCGGCTGGGCGCACGACGTTGCAGTTTGGGGTCGCGCGCAGGGTGGCGAGTTGCTCGATGGGCTGGTGCGTCGGCCCGTCTTCGCCCAAGAGAAACGAGTCGTGGGTGAAGACGTAAACGCAATGGATTTTCGAGAGACAGGCGAGCCGCAGCGCCGGCTTACAGTAGTCCACGAAGTTAAAGAAGGTTGCGGAGAACGGCAGCAGACCGCCGTGCAGCGCGAGCCCGTTGCCGATGGCGGCCATTGCGTGTTCGCGCACGCCGTAGTGGATGTTTCGGCCGGCGTAGTTGCCGGGGCTAAAATCGCCGCAGTGCTTCAAGTAGGTTTTGGTTGACGGGTCGAGGTCGCCGGAACCGCCCACCAGGGCGGGCAGCTCTTCGGCGATCGCGTTCATCACGGCACCGCCGGCATCGCGCGTAGCGAGCGCCCCGTTGGCCTCGGTAAAAGCCGGCCAAGGAAGATCGGCGGGAACTTTGCCTTGTAAGGCTTGCGTCAGCTGGGCGGCGAGGTCGGGATTCGCGGTCTTCCAGGCGTCGAACATCGTGCTCCAACGGGCCTCGAGATCGGCTCCCTTCGCGCCGATCTCGCGGAAGAACGCCAGCGCGTCGTCGGGGACGTAAAACGCCGGCTCGAGAGGCCAACCCAGTCGCTCCTTGGATTTCTTGACGTTTTCGGGACCGAGTGCTTCGCCGTGCGCCAAATAGCTGTCTTGCCGGGGCGAGCCGTAGCCGATGTGAGTCCGAACGGCGATCATCGAAGGCCGGTCCGTGACGTTCTTGGCGACGTAGATGGCTTGATCGATGGCGTCAACGTCGTTACCGTGGGCCGCGTCGACGAACTGCGTGTGCCAACCGCTGGCCTCAAAGCGCGCGATCGGATCGTCGGTCAGGGTGATGTCGGTCGGGCCGGCGAGCGAAACGCGATTGTCGTCGTAGAAGACGATCAACTTTCCCAGCTTGAGGTGTCCGGCCAGCGAGATGGCCTCCTGGCTGATCCCCTCCATAAAATCGCCGTCGCCGCAGAGGCAGTAGGTAAAGTGATCGATGATCGGCTGGTCCTCGCGGTCGTACACCGCGCCGAGGTGCGCCTCCGCGATTGCCAAGCCGACGGCGTTGGCGATGCCCTGCCCCAACGGCCCCGTCGTTGCCTCGACGCCCGGAGTGCGGCCGACTTCCGGATGCCCCGGCGTTTTGCTGCCGAACTGCCGGAACGACTCGAGGTCCTCGAGTGAAAGATCGTAGCCAGTGAGATAGAGCAGGGCGTACAACAGCATCGATCCGTGCCCGGCCGAAAGGACGAAGCGATCGCGATTCAACCAGTGCGGATCCTTCGGGTTGAAATGCAGGTGCCGGGTCCAGAGCGCGTACGCCATCGCGGCGGCGCCCATCGGCAAACCGGGGTGGCCCGAGTTGGCTTTCTGTACGGCGTCGACCGCCAGAAAGCGAATCGCATTGATACGCTGCTCGTCGGCTGGGGTGTTCGGCACGGGTTCTCCTTTGGATAAGGGGATGAGGTCATTTCGCCTTTCGCGTCCCATTCCTTACCCAGGAACGTACCCGCCCACGGCCGTGCCGCGGCGCCTTCAACCCGGCGGACCCTCGCCGGATAGGAGCTGCAATGCCGCGACGTAAACGACGACCGAGATGGATGTGAACGGGCTGCGCGCCGCGATCGAGGCGTTATCGCAGGGCGACGGTAACGTGCGCGGCCGCGCGGGAAGCGTGGTGGATCGCGTCATCGAGGGGCTCGACAAGGGAAAGCTCCGCGTTGCCGAACCGGACGCCGGCGGGGAGTGGACGGTCAACGGTTGGGTCAAAGCGGCGATCTTGCTCTATTTCCAGCGGCGCGACGCCGAGTGGATGGGCGACCGCGAGGGCGCCGCGCCCGTCTTTTACGACAAGCTGCCGGTCAAACGGAATTATAAGAAGCTCGGCGTCCGCTGCGTGCCGCCGGGCGTGGCCCGGTACGGGAGCTTTCTCGGGCGCGGCGTGATCCTGATGCCGGCCTACGTCAACGTGGGGGCGTACGTGGACGACGGCAGCATGATCGACACCTGGGCGACCGTGGGATCGTGCGCGCAGATCGGCAAGGGCGTTCATCTCTCGGGCGGCGTGGGGATCGGCGGCGTGCTCGAACCGATGCAGGCCGTGCCGGTCATCGTCGAGGACGGCGCCTTTATCGGATCGCGCTGCGTGGTCGTTGAGGGGGTGCGCGTCGAGCGCGAAGCGGTGCTCGGCGCCGGGGTCGTGCTCACGGCGAGCACGCCGATCGTGGACGTGCGGGCGAGCGAAGCGGTCGTAACCCGCGGGCGCGTTCCGGCGCGCGCGGTGGTGATCCCGGGGACCAACCCCAAACGGTTCGCGGCGGGCGAGTTCGCCACGCCGTGCGCGCTGATCGTGGGCACGCGTGACGAATCGACCGATCGTAAGACGTCGCTCAACGCCGTTCTGCGCGAGTTCGAGATCGCCGTATGAATCCGCGCGTCCTTGCGACCCCCGGATCGATCATTCGTGAAGTCGCGGCGAAACGGCGTGCGAGTTCGATCGATCTCGGGCTGGGCGAACCGACCTTGCGTCCCAACATGGCGCACTTCGAAGCGGCGATGCGTCACATCGCCGAGCATGGCGCGAAGTACACGCTCAACGCCGGCGATCCCCAACTGCGCCAGGCAATCGCCGCCCACTATCGCTATCCGGGGATGGAAAAAGCGGAGAACGTCTGCGTGACGACGGGCTCGCAGGAGGCCATGTACGCGACCTTGATGACCCTCCTGGACCCGGCGCGCGACGACTTGCTGATCGTCGGTCCGGCATTCCCGTCGTATGCCAAGATGGCCGCCCTCAACGGCGCCGCTTCGCGATCGGTGGCGATGCTCGAACAGGACGGCTTCGCATTCGAGGCCGAGCGGATTCTGGCGGCGATCGGGGAAGCGACTCGCGCCATCGTGCTCTGCTCGCCCTGCAACCCCACCGGACGCGTGCTGTCGACCGAGCAGGCCAGCCTGTTAGTGCGCGGCCTGCAGCGCCGCCCGGGACCTCCCGTTTGGCTGATTCACGACGAAATCTATCGCGAGCAGACGTTCGTGGACGACGCGGCCGAATTGGCGAGAACGTATCCCCAGACGATCGTCACCAACTCGCTCAGTAAGAGCAACGCGCTGACGGGTCTGCGCCTTGGCTGGATCCTCGGCCCGGAGCGCTTCGTCGAGCAAGCGATCAAAGCGCACGCGTGGGTCACGTCGTGCGCCGACACGTTCGCCCAGCAGGTGGCCATCGACGTGTTCGCATCGCCCGGCGGCGTGCGCGAGCAGGCCGAATGGTACGCGCGCCAGCGCGAAGCGGTCGTGTCCGCGCTCGAGTCGAGCGGCATGCGATTCGTCGCCCCCGAGGGTGCGTTCTATGCGTGCGTTCGCCTCCCCGACGGGCGGGGTTCGCTCGATGCGGCCAACGAGTTGATCGACCGGCACGACGTGCTGGCGATCCCGGGAATCGCGTTCGGTCAAGCGCTGGAAGGTTGGCTCCGCTTGAGCTGGGTCGCACCCGCCGACCGGGTTGCCGAAGGCATCGCGCGCATCGCCCGTTACTGCGCGAGTTTTTCCAGCGCGGCGGGAAGCGCGCGAGCCTCTCAACCGGGCTAAAGACCGCCCCGGTGCCGGCCAGACTTTAAGCGCAACCCGCGGACGGTACGCTGGGTACGTATGGGCATGAACGTTGGGATTTTAGGCAGCGGCGATGTTGCCAAAGCACTGGCCGCCGGATTTCTTTCGCGGGGCGACCGGGCGATGCTCGGAACTCGCGAGCCGGAAAAGCTTGCGGAATGGAGCCAGGCGAACTCGGGAGCCCGGGTCGGCACGTTCGCCGACGCCGCTGCGTTCGGCGAGATCGTCGTGCTCGCGACGCGCGGAACGGCTACCGTCGAGATGCTCGAGCGAATTGCGGCGGACGCATTCGACGGCAAGGTCGTCATCGACGCGACGAACCCGCTGCGCTTCGACGATGCCGGACCGCACCTCGCGTTCGGCTTCGACGATTCGCTCGGCGAGCGCGTCCAGCGCGCGCTTCCAACCGCGCGAGTCGTGAAAGCGTTCAATATCGTGGGCGCGCCCGAAATGGTGGCGCCAACCTTCGACGGCGGTCCGCCGACGATGTTCGTCGCCGGTAACGACGACGCGGCGAAGCAAACCGTTGCCGATATCCTGCGCGACTTCAAGTGGGACGTGGCCGATCTCGGTGGAATCGAATCGGCGCGCTACCTCGAGCCGATGTGTCTGGCGTGGGTCGTTTACGGTCTGCGTGCGGGCAACTGGCACCACGCTTTCAAATTGCTGCGTTAAGCCCCGCCGAGGACCTTGCGGAATTTGATGAGGCGTTCGACCTCGTTGAAGCCGCACGCTTCGTGGGCGCGCAGCGACGCATCGTTGTGCAGCTCGGTGTCCGAGGCGAGCTCCGTGTGACCGCGAGCCTTCGACCAGTCTTCCGCCAAACGCATGAGGGCCCGGCCGATGCCCGCGCCGCGGGCGCCGGGTTCGACGTACCATCCTTCGACGTGCGGGACCGGCATGGAGTCGCAGCCGTCGGAATACGGGCGCAGCGCCAACTCGAGAAAACCGATCGGCACTCCACGTGAGTCTTCGGCAATGAATACGGCCGTCAGATTTGGAATCGTCGCTCCCGCCACGAAGGCGTGGCTTCTGGTCCCAGATCTTCGGTCGCGTGCGGCCACAGGCGCGCGCGCATGGCGGCCCAAGCGTCCGTATCGGAGGCTTGCAGCGAGCGGACCTGCGGCTGGTTCACGGTGACAACCAGACCGTCTGCACGTTGGCGAACTCGTGAACCCCGAAGGCGGAAAGCTCGCGTCCGTAGCCGCTTTTCTTGACGCCGCCGAACGGTAACCGCGGATCGCTCGCAACCACGGCGTTGACGAAGACCGCTCCCGCTTGGACGTGCGGCGCGAGCGCTTCCGCGCGCGCCGTGTCGCGCGTCCAGATGCTGAAGCCGAGACCGTAGCTCGATGCGTTAGCCAGGGCAATGGCGTCCTCGGCATCGCGAGCACGGACGATCGCGGCGGCCGGCCCAAAAACTTCTTCGTCGAACATCCGCATTCCGGGAACGACGTCGGAGACGATCGTCGCCTCGTAAAAGAATCCGGCGCCTGCGATCGTTTTGCCGCCGAGATTCAAGCGCGCTCCGCCCGCGACGGTGTCGCGGACTTGAGCGTCGACCCCGGCGCGCAGGTCGGCTCGCGCGCACGGCCCGAGGGCGACGCCGTCGTCCATCGGATTGCCGACGCGCTGCGCGGCGGCCAGCGTGACGAAACGCTCGACGAACTCGTCGTAAACCTCCGGCACGACGATGAAGCGCTTGGCGGCGATGCAGCTCTGTCCGTTATTTTGAAAGCGCGCCGTTACCGCAGCCGGACAGGCCGATCCTAAGTCGGCGTCGGCCAATACGACGAAGGCGTCGGATCCCCCGAGTTCCAGCACGCACTTTTTCAGAACCGCGCCCGCCGCCGAAGCGACGGCAACGCCGGCGCGTTCGGAACCGGTCAGCGTGACGGCGGCAATTCGAGGGTCGGCGATCAACGCGTCGGCGCGTTCGTTGGAGATCAGCAGGGTCGCGAACAGATCCTCCGGGGCGCCGGCTTCGCGAAAGATGCGTTCGATTTCGAGTCCGCAGCGGGCCGTGTTTTCGGCATGCTTGAGCAACACGCCGTTGCCTGCGAGCAGTGCCGGTGCGGCCGCGCGAAAGAGCTGCCAAAACGGAAAGTTCCAGGGCATGATCGCAAAAACGACGCCGAGCGGCCGGAAGGCGACGTAGCTGTGCGCGGCGTTTGAAGGCGCTGCTTGCGGCGCGAGCATCGGCGCGGCGTTCTGTGCGAAGTACTCGCAGCACCACGCACACTTTTCGATCTCGGCCCGCGCTTGGGGGAGCGGTTTGCCCATCTCGCGCACGGCGGTGGCCGCCAGCGTATCGCATTGGGTCCGCAAGGTGCCCGCCACCGCGTTCAAAAGCGCCGCGCGCTCCGCGACGCCGGTCGCCGCCCACCGCTGCGACGCGGTTGCGGCCGCGGCCAGTTTCGCTTCGAGCGCGCGTTCCTCCAGATACTCGAAACGCTCGAGCCGGTCGCCCGTCGCCGGATCGACGGTGGAAAACACTAGAAGCCGTGCGCCCACGGGCCGGACGGCCCGGCATACACTTCGACGAGGCTGCCCGGCTTGAGGTACGTCTTGGCGACCCGCTTGACGTCGGCCGCAGTGATGCGCTCGAAACGTTCGTTGAGCGTGCGGTAGTAATCGAGCGGCAAGCCGTTGGTCAGAATATCGAGCAGTTGCTTTGCTTGTCCGCTAGACGACGCTTCGTCGAGCAGAGCGTCGCTCACGAGCCGGACCTTGGCTTCTTGTAACTCGGTTGCCGAGACGGGTTGATTTTGGAGCTGTTCGAGCTCGGAGCGAACGAATTTCACGGCTTCGACCACCCGTTGCGGCGACGCGCTCAGCTCGATCCGGAAGTCCCCGCGATCGGCGTCGGCTTCGAGCGAACTATCGACGCTGTACACGAGCCCGCGCTTCTGGCGCAGCTCCTGCCAAAGGCGCGACTCGAACGCGCCGCTGCCGCCTAAAATTTGATTGAGCACCAGAAATGTATCGTAGTCCGGGCTCGAACGCGAGACCGCCGGCTGTCCGAGCCGAATGAACACCTGATTCGCGGCCGTGCCGATGTAGTCGTGGCCCTTGGTGGGCGCGGGCATGGCCATCAAGTGCGCGTTCGGTTTGGAACCAGTCGCTTGCCACGATCCGAATGCCGCCTCCAAACCGGCGCGCGCGCGTTCGGGCGTGATGTCGCCGACGACGGAGATCGTTGTTAAGTCGGGGCGCCAGTAGCGACCGGCAAAGCTGCGCAGGTCGTCGCGGGTGATACCCTCGACGCTCTGCGGCGTCGGATTGCGCAGCGACGGGTCGTCGCTGGCGAGCAGCAGCTGATTGTAGGCGCGGTCGATCATGACGCCCGAAATGTTGGATTCCGACTGCAGGCTGTTGGCGAGCTGCGAGCGCTCGATTCCCAGCCACGGATCCGCAAACGTCGGGTGCGCTTCGCCGTCGGCGACGATGTCGACGACTTGCTCGAAGTCTCGGGACTCGCCTTGGGCGGAGAACGACTGGCCGGTGTCAACGAAGGCGCCCATCTCGTCGGTGGCCTTGCGCCGTTGGGCGAACGGATATTTGGTGCTTCCGTAGTCGGCAACCGACGACGCTAATCGCGAGATGCCCTCTTGGCCGGCCGGTTGGAAGGCCGGCGACGACGCGATCGAACCCCGCAGCACGAACGTCGGCCGATCCGTTTTGCGTTGCACGATGACCCGCAGCCCGTTCGATAGGGTAAACGCGGTCGGCGCGAGCGCGCTGCGTGCGGTCGTCGGCGTCCGTACGGCCTTGGCGATCCATGCGGGTTCGACGATCGGCCCCGTCGGCACGCGTTTGGAGAAATCGTCGCTCGCCGCGGTGTCGCTCTTGTTGGAATTTCCCTTCGGTGGATTTTCGTTGGGAGTGAGGTGTCCGACGACGTTGGGCCGGCTCAAGTACATTCTCGCGGCCGCCAACAGGTCGTCGCCGGTGAGCGCCGCCAAGCGATCGTCTTCGCCGGAGATCTTTTCGCCCACAATGCCGTAGGTATAACCGGCCAGACTTCCGATGCCATCGATCGAATCGGCGGAGTAGAGCCGCTGTGCAATCGTCAGACGCTTTGCCGCCGTAACCAGATCGGGGCTAAAACCGGTCTTGAGGACTTGGTCGACCGTGGCCTGGAAAACCGCTTGCGCCTCGTCGGCGTGATGTCCGGGATTGAGTACGATGAAGACGTGAAGGAGCCCGCCGCGCAACTGCGTGTCGGCGTTTGCTTCGATTGCCAGCGCGATGTTCGTTTGTACCAGTGCTTGGTAGAACGGGGACCGCTGATTCTCCAGCAGGGTGGACAGCGTACTGACGGCCGGCTCGCCGGCTTGCTTGTCGCCGGGAATTGCGTACGCCAAATCGAGCACTTCGAATGGGAAGGGGAATTCCGCCTCGACCGTCTTGCCCGTGGCGGCGACCGGGTCTCGATCGGGCGAAGGCGGCAGCGTCTTACGAGGAATTGCCCCAAAGTAGCGTTGCGCTTTGGCGAAGATCGTCTGGTGGGCGACGTCGCCCGCCACGACCAGGGTCGCGTTGTTGGGGGCGTACCACTCGTGATAGTAACGGGCGATGTCGGCGACGGTCGCGTCGGCGACGTCCTTGCGATCGCCGATCGGAGCGCGGCCGGCCGGCTGACCCGGGAACGCCGCCGCGCGAACGCGCGACAGCAAGTTGAAGAACGGCGAACTCACGTCCCCGTCGAGCTCGTTGAGCACCGCGTTGCGCTCGACCGCCCAATCGGCGGCGCGCAGCGCGGCGTGCCGCATCCGGTCGGCTTCGATGAATAGTCCGACGTCGACCTTATCGGCCGGCATCTCAAAATAGAATTGAGTGTAGTCGTACGTCGTCTCGCCGTTCATCTGCGCCCCGAGCCGGGCCACGATGTCGTCGAGGCCCCCGGCCGAGATCTCGGCGGTTCCGCGAAACATCATGTGTTCGAGCGCGTGCGCGAGCCCGGTTTTGCCGCGCGTTTCGTCGAGCGATCCGAAGCCGTACCAAACCGAAGTCTGAACGACGGGCGCGGCGCGATCCTCGACCACGACGACTTTCAATCCGTTGCGCAGCGTGGTCGTGTAGATGCCGGCATCGCCGGGGCCGCCTTGGCCGACGGCGCCCGCGGTGGTCAGCGCGACGAGCATCAGCAGCGCGGGTACGAGACGTTTCACGTTGAGGTGACTCCTAGATAATAGGCGGCCGTTTCCTCGACGGCCGCTAGAGGAAGACATCCGATCAGTTCGCTGCGTTCGAGTTTGATGCCGCGTTCGGCTGCCAGCCGGGCGATCAGTTCGACCACGCGATAGAGCGGCGTAGCGTGGAAATCGGTCACGTTGAGCGAGACCGCAACGCGCCCGGCAACGGTCGGAAACGCCAAGGCGCGCAGACCGCACAGACCACCGTCGCGTTCCCGCACCGCTCGAGCAATCCCCCGGGCGGCAGCGAGATCGTCGCTCGCTAGTTCAACGTTGAAGGCAATCAAGACGTCCCGGGCGCCGATAGCGATCGCCCCCGCACTTTCGTGCTTGGCGACGTCGCCTTCGTCGGGATCCCAGCGCGGATCAGCGAAGCGAGCGTCGAGTCCCTCGAACTGGCCGCGACGCAGGTCCGCCAGGTTGCGGCGGTCCTGGCGCCGGGCCGCCGCGCCGTAATAGTATGAGGGAATTCGGTAGCGCTTCCAAATCGCATCGCCGGCTCGGTGGGCCAGGGCGGCAGCGTCCCGGAGATCCGCCCCCCGCAGCGGTACGAACGGAAGCACGTCGAGTGCGCCGATTCGCGGGTGGACGCCCCGATGGCGTCGCAGGTCGATGCGGCCGGCCGCCATCGCGGCCAAGGCAATGCCGGCCTTCAAAACCTCGTCCCCGGTACCGGCGACCGTGAGGACGCTGCGATGGTGTACGGCATCGGCAGTGGCGTGCAGGACTCGCGCCCCCGACTCTTCCGCGGTCGCGGCGGCGAGCTCGAGAAACGCGGGATCGCGGCCTTCCGAAAAGTTCGGCACGATTTCGAACAGCGCCATGGCTTACTGCTAACCGAACGCGCTGCGGATTGCCTGGGTGACGTCGGCCGTATTTTCGGGGGAAATGAGCTGGCCGTAGCCGAGCTTACGGGCCTCCGCCGCACGTCGATCGGCGCCCTGCACCGCGCGGATCTCCCCGGCGAGTCCGAGCTCACCGAAGACCGCGGTCGCCGGCGCCAACGGAAGGTTGCGAAATGACGATACGACGGCGAGCGCTATTCCTAAATCGGCGGCGGGTTCGGCGATCCGCAATCCTCCGGCGACGGACGCGTACACGTCGTGGGTGCCCAGGTGCAACCCGGCCCGCCGTTCGAGCACGGCGAGAATCATCGCAAGGCGCTGTTGGTCGAGGTTGTTGGCGAGCCGGCGCGGCGTCCCGTAAGCGGTCTCGCCGACCAACGCCTGGACTTCGATCAGCAGCGGGCGCGACCCGACGACCGAAGCCACCACGCAGGACCCGCTGGGCCGCTGCGCGCGCGATCCGAGAAACAGTTCCGACGGATTGGCAACCTGGGAGAGACCGTCGTCGTGCATGGTAAAGACGCAGATCTCGTCGATCGAGCCGAAGCGGTTTTTATAGGCGCGCAGGATGCGGTATTCGCCGCTCGATTCTCCTTCGAAGTACAACACCGCGTCGACCAAGTGCTCGAGCAGCCGCGGACCTGCGATCGCACCGTCTTTGGTAACGTGTCCCACGATCAGGGTCGCGCAGCCGGTTCGCTTGGAATATTCGATCAGCGCTTGCGTGCAGTCGCGGATTTGGGTAACGCTGCCGGCGTAGGCCTCCGCCTCCGGCAGGCGTACGGTCTGAATCGAGTCGATCACGAGTGCCGTCGGACTGCGCCGCTCGAGCTGGTCGAGCACCGCCCGCAAGTTCGTTTCCGCATAGATGAGGATGGGCGTATCGATGCCGAGCCGTCGCGCGCGCAGCTTCAGCTGAGCGGCGGATTCCTCTCCGCAGACGTACGCGACCTCGCCGGCACTCGTGAGCCGTTGCGCGATTTGCAGCAGCAGGGTCGATTTTCCGGCTCCGGGCGGTCCCCCGACCAGCGTCAGGCTTCCCGGGACGATTCCTCCGCCGAGCGCCGCGTCGAACTCGGACATCCCGGTTTGCAGCCGGTCCAGCCGCGCCGCGTCGACGTCGTGTAACCATACGGGCTCGGCGGCCGCGGCTCGCCCCGCGCCGCTTTTTGCCGGTTTGACCGAAAATGGACGCTCGTCGAACGAGTTCCACGCATTACAGCCCGGGCAGCGACCCAACCAGCGCGCCGACTCGAACCCGCACGCGGAACAGGAGTAAACGGATCGTGCTTTCGTCACGCACGGGTTTTTCGTCGGTGCCCTGCGAAAACCGCCGCCGGTGAGCCACACGCCGATTCAGATCGCCATCGACGGCCCGGCCGCTTCGGGTAAGACGACGGTCGCGCGTCTGCTGGCGCGGCGTCTGCACGCACTCTATTTCGATACGGGCGCCATGTATCGGGCGCTCGCCTACGAAGCGTTGCAAACGCGGACCGACGTCGACAACGGCGCCGCCTTGGCGCGCCTGGCGGCGGCCCATCCGATCGACGTCGTGCTCGACCAGTCCGCCCCGCTCGGATTTCGGATCGTCATGCCGGACGGGCGCGACTTTACCGAAGCGATGCTGCAATCCAACGAGGTTACGGCGATCGTTTCGACGATCGCGGCACACCCCGAAGTTCGAGCGGCGATGGTCGAGGCGCAACGTCGGGTCGCAGCGGTGGGCCCGGTCGTGATGGCCGGCCGGGATATCGGGACGGTCGTTTTGCCGCGCGCGGCGGTGAAGATCTACCTCACGGCTTCGGTCCCGGCGCGAGTCGCGCGCCGGCGGGCGCAACTCGAAGCCGCCGGGCTGCACGTGGATGCGAATCGACTGACCCAAGAAATCGAGGAGCGCGACCGGCTCGATCGCACGCGCCCGGTTTCGCCTTTGACGGCGGCGGCCGACGCCCGCACGATCGATTCGAGCGATCTTTCCGCGCAGCGGGTGGTCGACGAGATTTGCGCGATCGTCGCGAAGGTCGAGGCCGCGAAGACGTGAATCCGCGCGTCTACGATTTCGCGGCAGGCACCCTGCGCGTGATCTTTCGGACCCTGTTTCGCGCGCGCGCCTACGGCGTCGAGAACGTTCCGAAGGACGGCGCCCTGATCGTCGCGTGCAATCATATCTCGTACCTCGATCCGCCGGGTCTCTGTTTTTGTCCTCGGCGGATCAGTTTCATGGCGAAAAAGGAGCTGTTCGCGATCCCGGTTTTAGGGCCGCTGATTAGCGCCGTGGGCGCGTATCCGGTCGACCGTCAAGGCAGCGCGAAGGCCGCGATCAAACGTTCGCTTGCAATCCTGAATGCCGGGGGGACGGTTGGAATTTTCCCCGAGGGGACCCGGAATCTCACGGGTGAAGTCGTGCCGCAGACGGGCGTCGCGTTATTGGCCGCACTGTCCGGCGCCCCGGTCCTTCCGGCGTGCGTTTTGGGCGGGGACCGAGCTCGCCGTCTCGGTCAGATGAAAGTCGTATTCGGGCGCCCGTTGGCTCTTCGGGCCGACCAAAGAGCAACTCGCGAGGACTTGGCGAAGTTTACGGCAGACGTGATGGGTGCGATTCGCGCGTTGGCGGGGAGTATCGGTGGAAATTCGTAAAGCATCGGTCCAGGGATTTTGCTTCGGCGTTGCGATCACGGTCAAGAAGGCCGAAGAAGCGATCGCATCGCGAGGAGAGGTGACGACGCTGGGACACGTCGTTCACAATCCGCAGATGGTCGAGTCGTTGCGAGCGCGCGGCTTGCGCAACGCCCAATCGGTCGACGAAGTCGACGCCGGCGCGCTCTTCGTTCGCGCCCACGGCTTACCAATGGAAGTCTTCGACCAGGCCAAGGGAAAGGGACTCGAAATCATCGATGCCACCTGCCCGATGGTTACCAAGATTCACGTGCAGGCCGAGAAGCTCAAGGCCGACGGTTATAAGATCGTCGTTATCGGCGATCCCGCCCACCCCGAAGTCAAAGGGACGCTTAGCCACGTTCCGGGAGCGTGGTGCATTCAGAAGGTTGAGGACGTCGCCCGCCTGCCGCGCTCCAGTAAGGTCGGCGTGGTGGTTCAATCCACTTGGTCGGGTCAAGGCTTCACCGAGATCGTGCGCGAGCTCGCAAAAAAATATTACGAGGTTCGCGCGGTCAACACGATTTGCACCGATACGCACAACCGTCAAGACGAAGCGCTGCGCCTCGCACGCGACGTCGAAGTGATGGTCGTCGTCGGCGGAAAAACGTCGGCGAACACCAAGCATCTGGCCGAACTCTCAGAGTCGCACGGCGCTCGCGCCTACCACATCGAGGGCGCTGCCGAACTGCAGCCGGAATGGTTTGAGAGGGTCGCAGTTGCCGGCCTGATGTCGGGTGCGTCGACTCCCGGATGGCTGGTCGATGAAGTGGAAGCGCGGATGGAGGAGCTTAGTCGTCAACCTGCTTGAGCGCTTCGAAAGCGCCCTTGAAGATCGAATAATCAGCTATCGGGGATCGAAGGAGATCTCCGATATGCTTTTGCGCCACTTCGGATACGGGCGATACGGACCGGCCCGGCGCGGCAAGCGGCTACGCCCCCAGATGGTCTTGCGCGTCGGCGCAGGCGAGAACGCGCCGCTGGAAAACGCACTCGACGCGGCGGTCGCGGTGGAGATCTTCCACAACTATTCGCTGGTGCACGACGACATCGAAGATCGCGACCAGCTCCGGCACGGTCGCCCCACACTCTGGAGCGTGTACGGCGTGCCGCAAGCGATCAATGCCGGAGACGCGATGTGCGCGTTGAGTTTTCTTAGCCTCGAGCATGCGGCCGAGTTCGTGGATCCCGGTCGCGTTCTCCAAATGATCGCCCTGCTTCACGAGGCACACGCGGTCATGTGCGAGGGCCAGTCTCTCGACCTGCGGTTTGAAACCGAGACTCAGGTCGACCTCGAGGGGTACCATCGAATGATCGAGTGCAAGACGGCCCAGCTGTTCGATGCGTCGTGCCGTCTCGGTGCCCATGCTGCCGGCTGCAGCGACGAAGTCGTCGGCGGGTACGGTGCGGTCGGACGAGCGTACGGAATGGCATTTCAGATCCGCGACGACGTAGCGGGAATTTGGTCGTCCGTCGACGAGACGGGCAAGGTCACCGGCAGCGACGTGGCGCGCCGGAAATGGACGTTTCCGGTGGTGTGGGCGATCGGCCAGCCGCGCTCGTCCGCGCGCGACACGGTCGCGGGGGCGTACGCGCTGGCGCGGCCGCTCGAAGACGCCGAGGTGGAGCGCGTCATTTCGGCGCTTGAGGATCTCGGCGCGAGAGGGGCCGCGCGCGCCGCCGCCGCAGAACACG
>DASXDV010000159.1:0-3026 GCA_036490465.1 Candidatus Tumulicola sp.
CGAACGCGACCGGGCCGCTCGGGCACCTTACGGTCGATGAGTGCTCGCGAAGGCGAACGACCACTCGGGCACGGCAAGTCTCGCGCGTAGCCGCGAAAGAACCAGCGACGTCGCGTCGACCTGGTCATCGTGCTTTCCGGCTGGAAAGCGCAAGAACTCATCGACGAATGCGTTGGCCCAGGGCGCATTCTTGGGCAGTCGAACCTTGCCGGCTTCGAACAGCCCCGAGACCGACTCGGCTCGAGCCACTTTTGTGCCGCGCGGAACAACGCCGGCGACCGGAAGCGCAGTCGCGCGACGAAGTTCTTGAACGAGCGGCGTGCCGCTCGAAGCATCCTCGATGTAAAACCGATGCGGATGCAGCCGGCGATGCACGTCGACGATGCGACGGCCGAGATCAGCGAACTCCAAACGCTCGCGCATAACGTCGAGGAGATAGTAATTCTTGCCGTCCGTTCCAACTGTGACGGCAGCGCTGAAGTCGTTCGTGATGCCCGTCTTACTCGCACAGTCCACGCCGGTCGAGATCGTGGTTAGCGTCGGTAGCTTCTCGTAAGTATTCTCGAACCAGCTCGCCTTAAAAATCGCACCCTCGGCCGGCTGCGGTCGCCCTTGGTATAGCGCGGAAAACGACCTGCTAGAAATCTCACCACGCGTTACCGATGGCATTTCGTCGACCGGAAATCGCGAGGGCCAAAGCGCCTCGCCGATCTTGCGTCCTAACGGATCGTTCTCGTCGTCGCAGATCGCCGGCAGGTTTAAGACCGTCCATTCCTTACCCATGTCGCTATTGAGAATGCGGCCGCTCAGGTCATCTTCGTGCCATCTGGTCGCTGCGATGACCTGAATCGCGTCCTTGTGTAGTCGCGTCCTAGCAACGTCCGAAAACCATTCCCATGTGCTCTGTCTAATCGCAGGGCTTTCTGCGTCAGCGCGATCGGCGATCGGGTCGTCGATGATCATTGAATCGGCGCCGAACCCCGTCAGGCCACCGCCGATACCCGTTGCGATTACGACGCCGCCGGCGTTAGTCGCCCAGCGGTTTACGGCTCGGCTTTCTGCGCTTACGCCGACGTCGACGAACGGGAAGCGCTGGTCGAGTACGAGTTCGCGAACTCGCCGAGAGTTCTGCTCGGAAAGTTCAGCCGCATACGACGCAAGAACGAGCGCCGTTTTGGGCGTTCGCCCCAGCATCCAGCTCGGCCAGAACTGCGAGCACATTCGGCTCTTGCCGTGGCGTGGCGGCATACTTACGATCAACCGGCGGATGTCACGCCGCTCAAGCGCTTCAAGATGCTGGGCCAGCACCTCAAGATGTCGGGCGCGTTCGTAAGTCTGGTCCATCAACTCGCAGTAGTCGAGCAATGACCGCCGGGAAAGCTCGTCTCTCACAGCCTCGGCTAATGCCGATTGGCGGCCCGCGTCGGCTACGGTCATTTGGCGCCGGAGTGGCGACGCGATGGCTTAGCCGCGCGCTTGCGAAGTTCCGTCAGCACCCGCTCGGCCTCCGCTTGGCCCTCGACACGAATCTGCTCGGCCTTCGCGATCAGTTCGCGCGCAGCCGCAATCGCGTCCGATCGCTCAGCGAGCTCGCTGTAGGATTTGCACGCTTCCATCAACTCGCGCGCAGCTTGCGCTTCAGTGGCCTTCAGCCGACCGGCAGCGCCCTTCTCGAGCATGACAAGCAAATAGTTTTCACAGGCGCTCTTTAGGGCGCCATTGAGTTTCGGCATTTTCGTCCTCTCGGTTGGGTGAGTTTTAAAGATTTTGGGAGGCCACTAGCTGCGCGGCTTCCTGCGATGCTCGCCGATGACGGGCGTTGGAACTCTTGTCGCGCCGCTTCTGGCTGCGCGTTAGATGATAACGCCGGCGGCGCAGCTCGCCGATGATGTTCGCGCGACCGCACGCCTTATGAAACCGACGAACGACGCTATCGATCGGCTCGCCCGGGCTCGGCTGAACTTTGGTACTGTCCCGCATCTCCGCGGGCGGCGACGTAGTCAGGCGAACTTGCGTCGACGGCGACGGTCGAATCGGCGGCTCCGGTTCAACCGCAAGCGGAACGGCCGCAGGCGCGTCGTCGGATTCTTCGATCCGCTCGAGCCGATCGGGGGAATACCGGATCTCGGCTTGTCGGCTTTCGTTGACCGCTACGACGACCGCATCCGCGACCTCGACGACGAGCCAACGGTTTGCGGCGTTGCGACGAGCCGATCGAACGCGAACCGCGTCGCCGACCTTGAAATCGGACACTTTGGAAACCTCCGAGCCATTTGAAGTGGAAAGGATTAGGTTGAGCGTACGGCGTCAAGCGCCGCCGCTAAGGAAAGATGCCGCTCATCGGGCGACGAGTACCAGAGCCATCGACGGCGGACGACGCGCCCAACCAGCGCGATGAAGCCAACCGGCAGCGGGCCGCCGGCGTGCAGCTCCGCGAACGCGGCGCGCAACCGCTTGCCGCTGCCGCCGATCTCGGCGATGCAGTGCGGCAAAGCGCTTTGCTCCGGCGCCAACGCGAACAGGTCGCCGGCGATGCCGTTCTCGTCTCGGCGGGCACCTTTGCGCTGGCCCGAAGCGCTCGTTCTTGCGCACCGAAAGCCTAAACGGGCGAACTGCGTCATCGCCGCGCCAACGCGCGCCGCACCTTTGGCACTCGAACTCATGGGCGGACGCCTCCAAACGAAAAGCCGCTCGATAAAAACCGGGCGGCTTGGAGCAAACATGAAGCGCGCCTCGAGCGGCGCACGATTCTCAGATGCCTATGGCGGTCGTCGAAGGACCTTCGGGATTGTTGCCGACTTCAAATGCCTCCTGTCGCTCCGACTTTCGATTGCACCCACCGTGAACGAGGCGAACGTTCGCGAGCCCATCGGGGCCGCTCATATGCCCGAAGAGGGAATCGCTCGCGCGACTCCCTCGGCCTCTTTTTAGGCGATAGGCTAATCTAACGTGACGTAACCGTAGATCGAGCCTCCATCAGTGTGACAAACCGAATCCTTAATCTCACGGTAAGTCACATTTAGCTG
>DASXDV010000086.1:0-6921 GCA_036490465.1 Candidatus Tumulicola sp.
ACAATGCGAAAATCCCTTGAACTTGCTTACGGTGTCTGCCTCTTCGGAGTCGCCGTCGTGTTGTCACTCGCCATAGCGGCGATGGGGAAGCGCGGCGGAAACCTCTAGCGGCTAAATCAAGTCCGCGTGAGAAGCAACATCCGCAGCCGATAGGGCCGAACTGTAAAGCGCCATCTTCCCGACGATACCTTGGAGATAGTTGCTATACCCAGAGCCGGTGTAGTATGCGGCGGCCGTCACGATAGACGAGGCCGCTACAGTGACGTTTGTGCTAATGAATAGAACGCCCATCATATACATTTTTAGGGTTGTGCCATCGTAAGTTATGGCGATGTGGATGGGGTCCCAAACGTTAAGCGTTGGAGTCCCTGTGCCCGTCGAACCGCTTCCACTTCCAGTTCCATAGTTAAGATACCAGTTTCCAGCGTTGAGGCTATTGTTGCTAGTTAACCGCACCCCCGTATGCAGCCCACCATCGGAGCCGCTCGCGGCGAGAACCGGGTAACCCGACGACCCAAAACCGACGAATCTAAAAATAAACTCGAACGTGAACGCGCCGCTTATTGTAACGCCAGAACCGGCGTGCGCGACTCCACTCAACCCGTCGAAGTAGACGCCTTTGCTGCCGTCTGGTATTCCGAGCGGTACGGCAAGCTGAAACGTCCCAGCATAGGTTCCATTGTTTGTGCCCTTTGAATCGGTAAGCGTAGTCCCCGACGTTTCGCCCATTTTGTAATATGCGACGAGCGAGGATTCCCCGAGAATCACGGAGTCGTAACTTTGAAAGCCTGATGTTGCGACGATCTCGATGTCGCCGCTAGAAGGCGTGTTGTCGTTGATCGCTATTCCGGTTCCAGCAACGAGCGTAATCGCGCCGGTAATGCTGTCGAGAGATGAGACTCCCCCACCGGACGGAGCCGCATTCTTCCATGTCGAGCTTCCCGAATCGTAGGTAAGGACATCGCCGTTTGCCGGCGAGGTTAGCGCGACGTCGTTGAGAGACGCAATCGAGTCGGCATTCTTCCAGGCCGAGCCGCTGTACCAAAAGAGCGCGAGCAGATCGGTTCGGTAGTAAAGCTGCCCGCTCGTCGGCGAGCCGGGGAACGACGATCCAGAAGGAACGATTGGCGTCGAACTGCCACCGCCAGGTTGCCACGAAATGTCCGCACCTGAGCCACCGCTGGTCAGAACGTCGTCGAGCGTGCCTGGAACGAGGTTCGCCCAGCCGCTTGCGCCGCGCGTGATGATGCTCCCCCGCGTAGACGCAATGACGTCGTCGAGGATTGCCGAGAGCGAACTCGGAACCGGCGCCGCCGACGCGCCCGAAATATTTGCCAGGATGCGCTGGTCGTCAACCGGCGCGAGCGAAATCTCACCCGAAGAGGTGATCGGGCCGCCGGTGAGCCCCGTGCCGGTGTCGACCTCGGTGACCGAACCACTTCCCGGGCCGCCGCTGCCGTTGTTTCCCAGCACGCCCTGCGGCGCTTTGAAAATATGCCCGACGACGCCGCTCGCGCTCGTTTGATAGATCGAGTGCAGCATCCAAGTGTCGTCGGTAGGAATCGGATTTCCGCCCTGGATGTGAAACGTACCGCTCGAATCCAAAAAGACGTAATTGGTCGTGCTCGGATTCATCGTCAGTACGGTCTGCGGAATCGTAACGATCCCACCGCCGTAGCTAAAGGCTGCCTGGAAGCCGTCGGTTCCCCCGACGGTGACGCCGAGGCTTGTGCTGCTGTAATGAATCTGATCGGCAAAGGCGCCGACCATGTAGGAGTCTACCGATACCGGCGGCACAACGTTACGCCGCAGCGTGATCGCAAAGCGGTTGGCGCGTTCTTTGACAGCAAGATTCCAGTTGGGCTCGATCTGCGCGAACTGCGCGACTTGCATCGTATCGCCAGTCTTGCCGTCCATCGTCGTCTGCACCGATTGCGCCAAGCCGTTGATATCGGGCGCTCCGCCCAGGAAGTCTTTGATGATAATATTGTGGACGCCCAAGATCACGTCGCCGCGCGAAAGCCCCATCGGCGCGTAGGACGGGAGCACGTTGTTGTAGGTGTAGACGTTGACCTGATAGTTATTGCGCGGGATAGCGTTGTCGTTGAGCAGCGCTTGGGCATAGGCGGCGCAGGCATCGTCGCTCTTGCAGCTGGTGTTGGAAATCGGAACGCCGTCCACCTGACCGAAGAGCTCGATCGACTCGTCGTCTTGCACGATCGCGCCATAGGCTTGCTTCGTAGTCGGATTGGTGTCGCCCGTGACTTCGACGGAGTTGTAAAAGTTGGAAACGTCCTCGTCTTGACCGGTGACCGACAACGCCTCAAAGGCCGCATTGTCCCCGGTTCCAGTTCCCTGGCGCAGGGTGAGGTCGTAGTTGTAGGCGGTGCAGGCTTGGGAATAGAGCTGCAGCAGCCGGACGACCCGATCGTGCCCGACGCGCACGACCCACGTATCTCCGTTGGTTACCCCGCAGCTGAGGATCTGCGTGATCTCATCGGCTAACGTATACTGCTGGTTGGAACCGCTATAAGAGTTGCCGGTGTAGGGGAAGTTGGAAGAATCGATCGTAAGCTGGGGCCATCGCGATGCAAACTGCGCCAGGCAGTTGTAAATAGCGTCCCCGACCTCGTCGAGATTGATCGTGAACGTGCCGACGGCTTCACTTAAGTACTGCGCGAGACCAGTCGCCTTCACTTGACCTTGAGGCGTTCGGCTATTGTAAAGGCCGCGCTTCATGATAATGCCGGTATAGCGACGTCGATAGATCGCCGTGCCGGCGGCGTAGGACGGAATCAACGATGGCGATCCCGGGTAGGTCCCCGGCGTCGTTTCAACCGTTACGTAGTCGCCGCCGCCATCGGTCCCGACGCCCGTAACTTTGATGCGGTAGGTGACGTTGGTGCCGTCATCAAGGATGAGTTGGGGCTTGTCTTGGCCGAGCGCGGCATCGTAGCCGTAGCGCGATCCGATGTAGATCTTCGTGTCTTCAGCCGTGTAATCCGATTGAATGACGTCATCCCACGCCGAGATCTCGACGATGTTGCGCGCCAGCCAGTAAGGCGTTCCCGCGGGGCCCTGCTCCATCACTTCCCACGGGATGCCAAGAGAGAGCGTCGCGGCGCCACATCCCGACGGCGTATCCTCGTATTGGATGGAGCCGCCGACAAAATCGGCGCCGACTTCAAGTGAGTTGCCGCCGTCCCACTCCACGACTTGGAGCGCGCCTTCGTCGTCGGTTAGCGCCTGGTAAACGGTAACGCGAGCTTGCGGGATGCCGACAGGGAAGAGTGCCCCGATCGTCGTCGCGGGGGGATCTGGCGGGCACGGAACCGAGCCGCCAAAAGCCAACGTCGCGCCGTGTGCCGTGCCGCTGGCGCCCGGCAGCTCGAAGGTCGCGGTGGTTGCACCGGCGCCGACGATCATGTGCCCCGAGGCGCAGCAAAATCTGTCGTCGATGCCGCCGGCGTTGATCGATTCGGCGTAGCCGCCATCGGGGACTTGACCCGAATCGCAGGTATAATCCGGCCACGTCGGGGCTTCATCGGTGTACGAGGTGACCGCGTAAATGATGAACGCCGGCGACGTCGGCGGCGTGAAGCTGGGTGTCTCCCATGGCGGACCGGTTAGCGTACTGCCGTACTCGCCACCGATCCAATCGTTGTTCGATCCGATTTCATAAACGAAACAGCCCCAGTTGACGCCTGAACCTCTTCCAGTACTCGAGACCTCGTAGTGGGTGGCATCGAGGCTGGAAACGAGCCGCGTCGCAACGAGGATCCCGGGTTCGTACATCCGGACGACCCACCCGGTTCCCGGCGTGAGCGAGCCGCTGATGCCAAGGAAGTCTGAGCCCAGGAAAACCGCGACGAGCCGGTTGCCGACGCCGGGTGCCGCCGAAAGGTCGAAGCCGATGCCGCTTCCGGAGTAAAAGTACGATGGGCAGACCTCTTCGGAGAGAATCGTTCCGTCGTCGGAGCCGCCGGGCTCGCACTGGATGACGAACTCCACCGAGTTGTTTGGATTGCTGGCCCATACGCCCGTTGCGGGGGTCACATTGTCAATGAACTGCACGTGCGCAACGGCGTGAAAGGTGCTTCCGCTGCCGGCAAGACTGTCGACGGTCCAAGATCCTCCGCCTGAAACGCCACCCGACATTCCGACCGTCGTGTCGTTGAATAGCGCCACGGCAAACGCCATGCCCAGCACCGCTACGGCCGCTGCGCCGGGACAGGTCAAGTCATAGATCGAGGTTCCTGCAGCCTGATAGAAATTGAGAATCGGATTGGCAATGCTATGGCCTTGCACGCGATAGCACAACCAAACGCCGGCAACGCTATTGCTATCATCGTTGCAGGGAGTCCACGACGTTTCGCCTTCGGCAACGATGTGAAAGAGGGCGCCAGTGACGCCGTCGACCGCATTGGTCGTCCCGGGGATCGCAAGCCACCCACTGTTCGGAAGCCATGCGCTTTCGCCAAACTCTTTGAAGTACGCCGAGCAGGTAAAGAGGAGCAGATCGCCGGTTTCGGCGCTGGGAAAACTGACGGTTACGTCTTCGGCGGACGCCGCGCTTCCATTGGCGCTCTCGACGATATGTACGGCCACGAAATGCTACCAGTCGCCCCCGCCGCCGCCGTAACCGCGGCTGGAACTCAATCGCGTGCTCAAACCGCCGGCAGCCGTTCCGATGTCTTGACGCTGCAGTGCCTGCGCGATCGCCTGCGCGACTTTGTCAGGGATGTCGCCGCCAGCGATCACCGGACCCGTTAGGTTGACGGTGAGCTGAATCGGGCGTTGGTCTTGCTGGCCGTTGGGACCGGTGCCCGGAGCGCCAGGCTGGCCGTAGTAGGGCGGCGGCGTGCCTTGCGGCGGCAGCGGGCCATAGCTGACCGTCGGGTCGTACTCGCCGGTTTGTTTGAGCGTGCTCCTGTTGAGATTCGGATAGGCGCGCGTAAGCTGAAACGTCGGAATCATGCCGGCGGTCTCGGACATAAACTCGCCGATCATTTGCATGTACTGCTGCACGCTAACCGTCGCGCCGGATTCCAGCGTGAACATACCTTGCGACTCGCTCTTGATTTCGAGCGCGTTGGAGTTCGTGTCGCCATCTTCGAGCGCGCGTAGCTGCGACGCTAAGCCTTCGACGACGGGCGAGAGGTTTTTCGGCAGATCCGCGAGTTCTTGATAGACCTGCTGGCCTTCGGGCGTACCGCCTTCGTACTGGTTGTAGGCTTGCTGCGCTTGAATCGTCTGGCCGTTATAGGTGCCGTACGTTCCGATCATGTTCGAAACGAACTGACCGTAGCCGGGCGTATAAATGTCGGGTTCCTGCGCCTCAGTCTCGTGATTGCCGAACAGTCCGCCGACGAGCGAGCCGAGGATCGAGCCGATGAAGCCGCCGACGGGGCCGCCGACGATCGTGCCGCCGATATCACCGAGCGCGCCGCCGATTCCGGCAAACGTTGCGCTGCTGTCGCCTGGAGCTTCGTTCGGATTTTCTAGCGAGTTGATCGACTGGCCCATCATGTAGCCCATCAGCGCCTCGCTGACGTAGCTACCGATCTTTGAAAACGCCGAACTCGCGCCGGCAGGCGCAACGCTCGAAACGTTGGTCATCGAAAGCGGTACGCCGACTCCAGGAATCTCTGAAAGCGCCTGATCCCCTTCGTCGCCGCCTAGCGACGCCGTTGATGCGCCGTTCCATCCGAGCATGATCGATTGTCCGCCCGAAAGCGGATACGTCGTGTTGTCCCCGGCGGTGGAAGCGGTGTTGAAGTCGGTCGTGATTTCGTCGGCGTCGACGCCGCCGGTGTACGTTACCAACGCATTTCCCGAAGGCGTCGGATAAGTAGCGAGCCCGCTGGTGCCGCCGTTGCTCGACGAACTGCGTTGCAGCGCAAGTGCGGCCTGATCGAGCTGCTGCGCGGAACCGGAGAGCGCTTGGGCGGCCTGCGTCTGTGGCCCCGTGGCGACCGACTCGAGCTTCATCCCGGCGTTTTGAAGTTGCGTATCGGCGTTCTGCGTCTGCGCCGAGCTGCCCGAAACACCGCCGAAGAATCCTTGGAAGAACTGCGCGAATCCGTTGGTCGAGCCAGTTTGGCCCGCGTTTTGCGGGAACATCGCTTTACTCATTCCGGCGATGTAATCTTTGAGCATCGAATCCATGACCGACTTGATTTCTTGCGCGAAGGTTTTGTGTTCGGTCAGGATATCGTCGAGGAACGTCTGTGTGATCTGCTCCTCTTTGTCGATCATCGCCTTATAGGCGTCGGCCTCTTGCTGGAGGATTTCTTTCTTGGCGTTGAGCTCGTCTTCGTCGTACTGCTTGGCTTGATCGACCTCGTGCAAGATGAGCGCCGAGATTTGCGCCATAGTTTGCTCGACGTCGCGAACCTTTGCGAAATCGCCAGCCTTAAACGCAGCGACGTCCTCTTGATAGAGCGCATCGAGCGCGGCCTGGTTTTGCGAAATGAGGCTCTGAACGCTTGAAAGCTGCTGAGCGAAGTAGACGACCTTTTGCGCGTTGCTCAGCCGGAAGGTCGCTAGGTCATCGGCAGCCTTCTGCTGCTGGTCCTGGTAGTATTTGTCCCAATCGCGCTCTGCCGACGCGGCTGCGTCGCGCGCTGACGACGCCAGCGTGAGTTGCTGGGCAGCGTCGCGGGCGGCCTCTTCACGGTGCGCGCGGATTTCGCCCGTGAGCGTATGAACGACCGATCCGGTCTTTTCCCACTCTTGTTCGGCGCCCTGATAGGCCGCGCGGAGCTTTTCAATCGTCTCCTTGTCGGCCTCGGCTACCTCTTTTTCACCGGCATGCGCCTGCGTGAAGGACGTAAGCGCCGCTTTCGCTGCTTCGTATTTGGCGGTCGCGGCTTGATGCGCCGCGCTGTCGACGCCGAGCATCCGGGTCTCGTCGTAGAT
>DASXDV010000074.1:0-5383 GCA_036490465.1 Candidatus Tumulicola sp.
CTCAAACTTCGCGTGACGACAGCGATATGCTTCCCCAGGGCCTCGGCGAAGGATGGGCTCAGCCGGAGAGCAACTGATTTTCAATTCAGAGCCTATGGGAGGCGCAATACGGAGTCCATTAGGTTAGCGGCTCTTGTGGCCCACAACTGGCCCACATACTGCCGTCTACGGGCGACAACTGGCGACAACATGAATAGCGGCATCATCCTTAGAAGTGCCCGTTTTAGTCGTCGTCAGTTGTCTCGGGCTTATTTACGGTATCGCTTTCGATTCCCGTTGGCGCTACCACGAAACGCTCGATTTGACGGGCGTTTTTGATTGGCGGCGCAGTCGGATGGCACGGTTGTGGCACGGACTCAATGGGTTTGGATGGGATTCTTGGCTCTCCGACGTCACTCGTTACCGCGTTCCCGAGGAACGGTCGATACGAGCCGCCGCGTCCTAGTTGAACCTCGCAATCGCGTGCAGATAGATACGCGATGTGATCGCCGTCGACTCATGCCCAAGGGCGCGCGAGACGGTCTGCGTCCGGCGCGCTCGAGAAATGCAGGGCAGCCGTTCGCAGATCGCCCCCGTCCCGCGCGGCGCAGCTCGTTTTCTAACGCTAAGGGCCCCGGATACTGCCCGTGACGGTCACCTGGCGTCGACTTGGGAGGCGGCCGGCGGAATGCATGAGGCTGTACGACGATAGGCATCTTTCAAACGCGCAAGAAGTACGTTTTGGGTCGGCTTCTCTCACAACACGGAGAGCTGGCCGACACCATTCTGACATCGGCAACACTACTACCTATGACATCAGCCAGCCCGGCGCTCTTCCTACTTGGCGAGGCGGGCATCGGAAAGTCGACCGCGCTGCGCGCCGCCGCCCAAAAGCACAACGGCCCCGTTTTTCATGTCCCTTGCCAGCGCGTCGCCCGGGAAATCCCGTTCGATCCGCTGTTAGCGTTGCTGCAGCGCGTAGTCCGCCACAGCGACTCCAACGCTGTATTACCGCGCACGAGCGAGAAGGGCCTCATTCTTGAGCTGCAGCTGGCTCTCGCTCGCTGCACGATGGCTGCCGCACCGCTCGTCCAGGTCGACGATCTTCATTGGGCGGATGACGCAACGCTCGAAGCGATTCCCTATTTGGTCGAGAGGTTGCAAGATTTTCCCGTTCGATGGCAGCTGGCCACTCGCTTGGGGTACGACGGCGTAACCGCCATGCATCACCGCCTGCGCCAAGCCGGGCTGGCCACGGCAGACACGCTTGAACCGCTTCCGGATCGGGACATCGCTGCGATTATCGATTCGGTAAACGATCGTCTCGACCCCGAGGAGCGCGCCGCAGTCATAGCCCTGGCGCGTGGTAATCCGCTGTACGCGCAACTCCTGACGCGAACGTCGTCGCTTCGCGCCTCGAGCGTCGCCCGTGCGGCGCGCGATCACGTCGTCGATTTACCTGAAGCGGCGCTTGCCGTCGCATCGGCTCTGGCCGTTCTTGAAAGACCGCTCGACATCGAGACGTTGTCCGAGGTTACGGCGATCGCTCCGCGCGCAGTCACGAGTGCTATCGACGTATTGCTTGCACGCGGCCTCGTCGAGCTCCGGAAGAACGTCGCCCACATACGGCACCAACTGCTCGGCGATGCGATTCTCGATCAGTTGTCTTCCGAAGTCATCAAGCGAGTGCATGCGGGGGCTGCCCGAATCGTCTCGGACCCGGAGCAGCGAGCCCGCCTCCTGTCGGCCGCCGGCGAAAGCGGCGAAGCACGAGCGACTTTTGCGCGCCTCGCATGGAACGCTCTCGACGATGAGGAGTGGGAGACTGCTGCTCGATGTTTTACCGAAGCGATCGCCCTCGAATCGCCCGACGGCGCCCAGCCGTTGGAGCAGCCCGAGAGCCTCGGCGCGGCACTGCGGCTCGCGCGGCGGATCGCCGGAAGCGAATCCGCTCAGTCGATCGTTGCCGCCGGCGACGAAGCATGGTCGCGGGTTCCTCCAGCTGCGCGCGCTCACTTGGAACTAGCTCGCGTCAAAGCTCGGCTCTTTGAGTCGCCTAGCTTCGACGTCGCCGAATGCGAGAGGCTTGCGTCGCTTGCCGACGCAGACATCGAACCGGCGATTGCCGCGGAGCTCCTCTATCAGTGCTTTCGTGCCGCGCGGTATCGGGTGGATGACGACGCGGCCAGGGCGCTGACCAAAAGGTTGCGTGCATTGGTTCCGTCGTTGACGGCGACGGCTCCGCGAATCAAAACGCTCGCGCGTTGCGCGATGGCCACGGCGATTTACGACGACTGGGCGCGCGGGATTGGGGAGTTCGAAGACGCCATTCGAGCCGGCGCCGCAGCGCACGCCTACGACGCGATCTTAGAGGTCGTGCTGCCGGTCATGAACACCATGCACGGCGCCGGCCGGTTCGACGAATCGATCGCATTCGGCCGGTTCGCGATGGAACTGCCGGGCGGGAGTCTACGGAATAAGACGGCGCTCGCTCCCGACTACGCTCTTGCGCTGTATTCAGTCGGCCGAGCCAAAGAGGCTCTTTCCGTCATCGCGGCCGCCGCCGGCGCGGCGCCCTTGCTGGGCTCGCACGAGCGCGAAATATTCGTTGCTCAGCAGATAATGCTCGATACAAAACTTGGCCTAGTCGACCACGCTCGTTCTCTGATCGATGAGTTTGCTAATACCAGGGAAGCCGGCGCGTTTATGCAGCTCGCTCTCGGCCACTTCCACGAGCAGCACGGCGACCCGGAGGTGGCACGACGTGCGTTGGAAGCCGATCTTGAGAGTCCGGTGCGAGCCCACCCGGTGACCCTTCGATACGCTTTGTTAGCACTGGCGCGAATCGCTCTACGGACAGACGACGCCGCCTTGATGGAGCGGGCGCTGCGGCGGCTTCGAAAGTTCCGAGGTACCGGCGAGGTCAACGATGCGTGCTTGGCATGGTGCGAGGCATACGCAGCGATCATGGAAGGCAGACCGGACGCGGCACTTTCACTTTTACGAGAGGTTGCAGGTGCGCCGATGCCGCTCCTCGAGGTCGCGCGCGTCTATTTTGAGATTGGGAAAATTACGGCGCGCCCCGAGGACTTTGCGCAAGCGCTAGAACGATTCAGGTCCGTCGATTGCAACTATATGATCGAACGAGTGCACGCAACCGCGAAGAGCATGGGTGTGACGTTCGGGCAACCGCGACCCGCTCCTAACGGTACGACGCTCACCGACCGCCAGCGAACCATCGCACTCATGATTTCCTCGGGGAAGACCAACACGGAAATCGCCAATGCGCTGAAGATTTCCAAGCGGACCGCCGACCACCACGTCGACCACATTCGCGATAAGTTGGGCGTTCGTTCGCGCGTCGAAATCGCGGTCGCAGTAGCAAACGGTGCGGCTTTCGATTAACGCCGAACGGAGTGAGCGGTGCGCGGTCACACCGAGCGCAACGAGCGGCACCGCTGTCATCCTGAGCGACGTGAGCGCTAGCTCACGAAGTCGAAGGGCCTGTCACCGCCATGCTCCGTCCACGATGGCCCCCGACCTATTTCGAGGTTGGGAGGGTAAAGGCGTAGACGGTTCCACCACTACCGAAACCGGGGACGCAGTTGTTCTTGCCGCCCCACGTCGTAGTACCGTAGAGCGTGCCATTCACGTCGAGCGGGGCGCCTTGCGGATTCTGTCCGTCGGTACCGTCGCCAAAGTTGTGCAGTACTTGTTCGGTTCCGGTCAGGCTGATGCTAAAGAGCGTCCCACCGTACTGAAGGGGAGAGTTCTTTTTGTAGTATTTACCGCCCGCGGTCGTGGTTCCATAGAGCGTACCCTTCACGTCGATCAAACCGGCCTCGGGATCTGCCCCGTCGCCGGATGCGCCGAACGAATGCAGCACCTGCTCGGTACCCGACGTCGGACTGATACTAAAGACGGTCCCAAGGTTGTGCGCCCCGCCGTATTCGGTGGTTCCATAAAGCGTGCCGTTCACGTCGATCAAGCCGGAACTATCGAATGGCCAGCTCCCGTCGCCGCTTCCGCCAAAGCTGTGCAGCACTTTTTCGGTTCCCTTGCGGCTCAGGCTAAAGACGGTGCCGCCACGGCCCGGCGCAGCGTCTTTGCCGCCCGCCGACGTCACTCCGTAGAACGTGCCGTTCACATCGAGCAAGCCGCCGAAGAGTATTTGTCCATCTTCACCCTGGCCGAAGTCGTGCAATTTGCGAAATGCTCCGCTCGTTGGATCGATGCTGTAAGCAGTCCCCCCGAAATCATAACTACTCTGGTTTTCGTTATGATACTTCCCGCCGACCCACGTCGTGCCGTATAAGGTGCCGTTCACATCGATGAAGGCGCCTTCCGGCAGTTGCGCCGCAGTAATCGGGCTACCGAAATCGTGCAATATCTTCTCGTCACCCGACAGACTTAAGCTGTAGACGATCCCGTTGTTGGAAGGGCCACCTTCTTGAGTGGTTCCGTAGAGGGTGCCGTTCACATCGAGCAAAGTGGCACCGGGCCCCGGTCTCAACCCATCGTTGGTACCGCCGAAGCTGTGCAGTACGCGCTCGGTTCCGTCCTTACCGATCTTGAATACCGACCCGCAGCCACCGGTCTCACCGCTGTTATACGAACAGAAGCCGCCGCCCCACGCGACTCCGTAGAGGGCGCCTTTGATCTCGGTCACACTGGCCTGGGGCCAAGCGGCATCGGTGCCGTTGCTCCCGAAATTGTAGACGACGCGGTAGGCCGATGTACTAGTGTTGGGTTTCAGACTGCGCGAGCCTAATGTTGGCAGCGCCTGATTAGCGACGAAGGGTTGCGCTGGCTGGCCGCCCGAGCATCCGGCCGAGAGCACTGCTGCCAGCAGGGCGCCCCCAATTGTACGATGATGTATCACGTTCGCTCCTCTTACTAGCGGAATCAAGTCGGGGAATCGCGTGCCCGAAAACGCCCCGCGCGCGCTGCGTCCCCGAAGCGTCACGCTCAGGCTATCACGCTGGCGCGCGCCTGCCATCGGTAGAATTACCTAGGACGCCAGATTCCAGATTGCCGAACCGGAACCGTCTGCGGCGCGCCGCCGAACTTCGCGAAGGCTTCCTCGTGCAGTTGAACCAAATCGCGCTCGACGAAGCTACCGCGGCCGGCGATACTTTCCAGTTTGTGGATGACGCGTTAACGCACCCTCGCCGTAGTCGACCTGCGCCTCCGGGCGGGCGCGGTTCGAAGCAGCTAATCTTCGGTTCGCGCGGTCGCAGTTTGCCGACGAACCTTTTTGACTGCGTTGTACGCGCCCGGGTAACCGTGGTGTTCGACGAGATCTTGGTAGATGGCGACCGCGTTACGGCCATTGGCGACTTCGGCCGTGATGAAGCCGCGGTATGGCTCGCAGGCGCTGCGCGAGCGCGACGGCCCGGTGGGC
>DASXDV010000112.1:0-55960 GCA_036490465.1 Candidatus Tumulicola sp.
GGAAAGCATAAACGACTCATTATCGGCGCAGTCATGCGCAAGCTGTTGGTCCTCGCCTACGGCATCCTTCGGTCAGGCGTCGCGTTCGATGCGAATTACGCTTGACGCGGAATACGGTATCTATCCCATCGTGACGACGCCCTCTTCGAGCGGCTGCCGCATCGTTTCGATCGCACTGCGCGAGAACTCCGGCAGCTCGTCTAAGAAGAGCACGCCGTGATGGGCCAGCGAAATCTCGCCCGGTTTCGCGAGTGCGCCCCCGCCGACGAGGGCCGCCTGCGAGATCGTGTGATGCGGAAAGCGGAACGGGCGCGCCTGCAGGATGCCGGCGTCGCGCAAAAAGCCGGCGACGCTGTAGATTTTCGTGACGTCGAGCGCCTCGTCGAGGGTCATCGGCGGGAGAATCGAGGGCAAGCGGCGTGCGAGCATCGTCTTGCCGCACCCGGGCGGCCCGACGAGCAAAAGGTTGTGGCCTCCGGCTGCCGCGATCTCGAGCGCTCGCTTTCCCGTGACTTGGCCGCGCACGTCGGCGAGATCGCCGTGCACGCGATCGCCGGCTGCGTCGAGCTTTGGAGCCGACGGACGGCAGCGCCATTTGTGACCGTTGCCGGCGACGACGGCGCCCGCCGTCAGCAGCGAATCGACGGCATACACTTCGATTCCGTCGACGAGGAGCGCTTCGGCGGCATTGGCTTCCGGCACGATGAATTTGCGAAATCCGGCATTACGCGCACCCAAGACCATCGGCAGAATGCCGTTGACGCCGCGCAACGACCCGTCGAGGGTCAACTCGCCAAGCGCGATAAGCTGCGTTAGGGCCGCGCGATCGAGCTGGTCGTCGATGGTGGCCACGCAGAGCGCGATGGCGAGATCGAACGCCGGGCCGGCCTTGCGCACGTCGGCGGGCGAGAGGTTGACCAGCAATTTGCCGGCCGGATACGCGAAGCCCGAGTTGAAAAATGCGGCGCGCACGCGCCCGCACGCCTCGGAAAGGCCGCGGTCGGGCAAACCGATGATCGAGAAACCCGGAGTTCCCGCCGAACTATCCGCCTCGACCCGTACGACGTAGCCTTCGATGCCGAGCATCGCCGCGGAGAATGCCAGCGCGAGCATGCCGCCGGCATCTGCGCGGTCGGCGTCCGGCGCCTAGTGGCCGGTCGAGCCGGCCCGCCGCCGCGCTATCTCGGAGGCGGCGATACCAGGCGCCGGCACTGGGCGGCCTGGGGCAGCAGTTCCTGGGTGAAGGCGGCCTCCGCGGCTCCGGCGGAGTCAATGCCTCCAGGCTTCCCGAGTCTGGAGTGCCCGTTGGGGGAATCGGGCAGATCGGAAACCGCCGCCGCCGGCGTTAGCCCCGATGGGGCCTTCAAGTTGCGGTTCGATATCGGACCAATCGCGTCGGGAAAGCCGCTCGGAGCATCGCTCGGCAGCGCGTTCTGATCGCCCGCAACGTCGGAAGAGATCTCGTCGCCGCTGAGCTTCGTCAGCGGAAAGAGGCTCGACGTGAGACTGGAGGGCAAGTCCGAACTCATTAATTCGCCCATACTCTCGCTTTCCAGCGTACCGTCCAGCACGTTGAGCCCGGCCCGTTGAGCGTGGGCTACTTGGCGCAGTTTTGCCTTTAGCCGCTCGATCGCCGTATGGTCGCTCCCGTCGGCGGCCTCATCGGCCGCCTCGCTGCGCAGGAGTCCATCGATGACTTCGAGATTGCGGATGATCTTCGAGATGTCGTTCTCGAGATGGAGTTTGTCTATTTGCATCCAGGGACGCCCTTCGTCGCGCCCCATTTCGAAGATGTAGTGCATGCCGTCGCCGGCAAATGCGTCGTTTTCGAGCAGGGCGGCGACGCTCGGCCCGATGCGGTCTCGAATTGCCGAACACAACGGACGGCTCGTGACTCGAATGATTTCTTTGGGCGGCGATGCCGCCGGCTCGGGCGTCTGCATGACGAGCAGGGTCGAGAGAATTGCGAAGAGCAAAGCCGGCCTCGTTTGCGCTGAAGTTCCAGCGCGTGGCGTTCGAATTCGAGCGCCGGAGCGTCATTCCCTAGAGGCGGGCGGGAGCAGAGAGGAGCGGCTGCGGCTGGGAAGTAACGCGGGCGTGCATGCACCTGACGAGGCTCGACTGGATCATCATCGTAGTCTCGCTCGGCGTCACGTTCGTTCCGGCGATCGTGTTGGCGCGCCGCGCCGGACGGAACATCACGGAGTTCTTTGCCGCCGGCCGGCAGGCGCCGTGGTGGCTCATCGGCATCTCGCTGGTCGCCACGACGTTTTCCACCGATACGCCGAACCTCGTGACCAATCTCGTGCGCGACGGGGGTGTCGCCGAGAACTGGGTGTGGTGGTCGTTCCTGCTCACCGGAATGGCGACGGTCTTTTTCTACGCACGGCTCTGGCGCCGCAGCGGCGTGCTGACCGATCTCGAGTTCTACGAACTGCGCTACTCGGGCCGGGCGGCCTCGTTCGTGCGCGGCTTTCGGGCGATCTACCTGGGCCTGTTTTTCAACTGCGTGATTATCGCCAGCGTTAACCTTGCCGCCGTGAAGATCGCAGGCGTTCTGTTCGGGTGGCCCCGGTTGGAAACGCTGCTGCTGCTGGCCGCCGTCCCGATCGTTTTTGCGGCAACCGCGGGCCTCTGGGGCGTGATGGTCACCGACACGATCCAGTTCTGCATTACGATCACGTCGGCGTTTGCGGCCGCGTATTTCGCGGTTCACGCCCCCGGCGTCGGCGGTTTGCACGGCTTGATCGGACACTTCGCGGGCCCGAAGGCCGGCATGCTGTCGATCCTGCCGAATTTTGCCGACTGGCCCACGGCGCTGGCTATTTTCGTCATTCCGCTCACCGTGCAATGGTGGTCGGTATGGTATCCCGGGGCGGAGCCCGGCGGCGGAAGTTACGTCGCGCAACGCATGCTGGCGGCCCGCACCGAATCGGACGCCCTTTTCGGAACGCTCGCGTTTCAGGCGATGCACTACGCGTTGCGGCCCTGGCCGTGGATCGTCGTCGCGCTTGCGTCGACCATCGTCTATCCGTCGCTCCACGACATCGCGACGCGGTTTCCGCACGTCCAACCGAGCTTAATCGGCAACGACATCGCTTATCCGGCGATGCTCGTTTTTCTGCCGGCCGGCTTCGCGGGTTTCATGGTTGCGGGACTTTTCGCGGCGTATCGCTCGACGATCGAAACGCACCTCAACTGGGGAACGTCGTATCTCGTTCACGACTTCTACCAGCGGTTTCTACGTCCGCAATCGACGCAGCGCGAACTGGTTTTCGCGGGTCGCACGGTCACCGTGCTGCTGATGGGAGCCGGCGTCGCGTTCTCGCTCTATCTGGATACCGCCAAGGACGCATTCGACTTGTTGCTGTCGATCGGCGCCGGGACCGGCTTGATCTATCTGCTGCGCTGGTTCTGGTGGCGAATCAACGCATGGAGCGAAGTCAGTGCGATGCTTTCGTCGTTCGCCGTCGCTTTAGGATTTTTCATCGCCGGAAAGTTCGGTCATTCCGTCCCATCCACGACGGTATTGCTGACGACGGTCGCGACGACGACCGTCGTGTGGCTCGCCGTGACCTTCGCAACGCCGCCGGCATCGAACGCGGCGTTGACGGCCTTTTACGCCAAGGTTCGTCCGGCCGGCCCCGGGTGGGCGCGGATTCGCCGCGCGTCGGGCCTGCCGCCCTCGCCCGACTCGCCCGCGCAGTCGCTGTTGGGCTGGGTCCTTGGGCTGGCAGCCGTCTACGGCGCCTTGTTTTCGGCGGGACAGTTCGTCTACGGCCGTCCGGCGGGCGGGTGCATTTGGGGGGCAGTCAGCGTCGCGAGCATCGCCGGCTTGGCGACGATCGGGCGGCGTCTCTGGGGCAATCACAATCCGGAAACGGCCGGTTCCCCTGCGGAATTGGGCTGAATTCGGCAGCGTGGCGGTTATTCTCCACAGATTGCACAAGATGAACGTCGCACTTTGTGGACAACGAAGGCCAGCGTTCCGCTTCTGCCCAAGCACAGGCTTGGCACCCGACCACCAGGAGAATCGCACGTGACGTACGACCGGATCGCACCGCTCATCGCGCTGGGCCTCGCGTTGGCTGCTTGCTCGAATTCGCACTCGAACTCGGCTTCCCAAGCAAGCGGGTCTTCCGCCCCCGGCGCGGCCTCGCCCGGGGCAAAGACGATCGGCGTCTCGATCCAAAACCGCGAAGCGCAGTTCTACCAGGATATGGAATCGGGCATGCGCGCGGAAGCGGCCAAGTACGGCTACAAACTGCTCGTGGTCGATGCAAACCGCGACAACGCCAAGCAGCAAAGCCAAGTCGAAGACTTCATTTCCAAGAAGGTCGATGCGATCGTGTTGACGCCGTACGACTCGCAGGCGATCGGCAGCGCCATCGTCGAGGTCAACGCCGCTTCGATTCCCGTCTTCACCGCCGACATTGCCAGCACGAGCAAGCAAGGTAAAGTCGTTGCTCACGTTGCCAGCGACAACGTCCAAGGAGGCTTCCAAGCGGGGAAGCTGATCTGTCAAGCGGTGGGTAAAACCGGCACGGTCGCGATCGTCGACGAACCCGAGGTCACCAGCGTGCAGGATCGGGTCAAGGGCTTTAAGTCGGCGCTCGCCCAACTGTGTCCCGGCGTCACCGTCGTCGCCGACGTCGACTCGGGCGGAACGCGTACCAAGGCCGACAGCGACGCGGGCGACATCTTACAGGCGCACAAAGATCTCAAGGGTATCTTCGGAATCAACGACGACTCCGCGTTGGGCGCACTGACGGCGGTCAAAGCCGCCGGGCTTACCGGTAAGATCGCGGTCGTCGGATACGACGCCACCCCCGAGGCGCGCGCCGCGATTGCCGACGGCGCGATGTACGGCGACGCGATTCAATATCCCAAGAAAATTGGCGCGACGACGATCGACGTCATCCGCGGATATTTCGGCGGCAAGACGCCGCCCGCGCTGGTCAAGATCGACGTCGGTGCGTTTACGCAAGCCGACGCCAAAAACGCTCGTTGAGACGCCGTCGCATTGCCTGAGGCCGCCGTCCCGCTGCTGGAGATGCGCGGCATCGGGAAGACGTTTCCCGGGGTGCGCGCGCTTTCGGACGTTTCTTTGACGCTCTACGCCGGTGAAGTGCTGGTCCTCGTCGGAGAAAATGGCGCCGGGAAGTCGACCCTGATGAAAATCCTCGCCGGCGCGCTGCGCGCTGACGCCGGAGAGATTCTCCTCGATGGAGAGGTCGTGCGGATCGCGTCGCCGCGCGACGCCGAACGCTTGGGAATCGGCATGATCTATCAGGAGTTCACGCTCGTGCCCCAGCTGACGGCGCCCGAAAACGTAGCGTTGGGAGCGGAACCGGCGGTTGCCGGAGTTTTCGTCGACGACCGGTTGGTTCGGCGACGCGCGAAGGCAGCGTTCGACGAGCTCGGCCTCGATCTGCCCCTCGACGTTCCCACGTCGCAGCTTTCGGTCGGTCAGCAGCAGCTCGTCGAAATCGCTAAGGCGCTGGCGCGCGACGCCCGCATCATCGTGATGGACGAGCCCACCGCCGCCCTGAGCGACCGCGAGATCGAACGGCTCTTTGCGATCGTCGCGCGCATCAAGGCTAAAGGTACGGGCGTGATCTACATATCGCATCGCATGGACGAACTGCCCAGGATCGCCGATCGGGTGACGGTATTGCGCGACGGAAAGACCGTCGAAACGCGGCCGGTCGCCGCTTTCCCGGTTGCCGAAATTATCCGCGCGATGGTGGGCCGCGAAGTGGACGCGCACTTTCCCGAGCTGCCGCCGGTCGCACCCGATGCGCCGGTCGTGCTCGAGGTGCGCGGGCTCCGGCACGAGCCGCTCGTACGCGACGTCAGCTTCACGGTGCGGGCCGGAGAGATCGTCGGGCTGGCGGGCTTGGTGGGCGCCGGACGGACGGAAATCGTGCGGGCGATTGCGGGCGCGGACGCCGCTTTTGGCGAGATTGCCATCGATGCGAAACCGGTGCGTATCCGCCGTCCGGCAGACGCAATCGCCGCCGGGATGGCCTTCATCACCGAGGACCGGAAAGCGCAGGGCCTCGTGTTGGGAATGAGCGTACGCGAAAACGTGACGCTCGCGCATCTCCAGGATTTCGTTTCGCGCGACCGCCTAATCGACGTCGCCCGCGAACGAAAGACGACCGAGAAGATGATTGCCAGCTTACGAATCCGCACGCCCAGTACCGAGCAAATCGCCCGCAACCTGTCGGGAGGCAACCAACAAAAGGTCGTGCTGGCGAAGTGGCTGATCGGAAACGCGCGCGCGTTTCTCTTCGACGAACCGACGCGCGGCATCGACGTCGGCGCCAAGGCCGAGATTTACGCGCTCATGCTCGAGCTGACGGCGCGTGGGGCCGCGATCGTCATGGTCTCCAGCGACCTGCCGGAAGTTTTAGGAATGTCGCACCGCGTGCTGGTCGTGCGCAACGGAGACATTGCGGCCGAATTTCCGCGGGCCGAGGCTACGCCCGACCGGGTCATCGCGGTCGCAACCGGAGCGGCGGCATGAAGAATCGCGAACGGCTCGCCTATTGGGCGCGCCTGGGTGGGGCCGCGCTGCTGCTGGTCGTGCTGGTCGTGGCCGTCAACACCGCGTCCCACGGCTCGTTTCTCGAGCCCGCCAACATCGTGCGCGTACTGCGCCAGATCACCTACAACTGCGTGCTCGGTATCGGCCAAACGTTCGTGATCGTCACCGCCGGAATCGACCTTTCGGTTGGGTCGCTGGTCGCGCTTACCGGCGTGGTGGCGGCGCTGTTTGCCAACAGCGTTCACCTGACCGGCTTCCCGCTGATTCTAGCGACGCTGGTCGTGACCGTCGCGGTCGGCGCGGCCGCGGGCTGGGTCAACGCGCTGCCGGTCGTCAAGCTGAACCTGCCGCCGTTCATTACGACGCTCGCCATGCTCGAAATGGCGCTCGGGCTGTCGTTCATCCTGGCGCACGGGCGGCCGGTGGCCTTGCAGAGTCCCGATTTCCAGAACACGGGAATCGGCTCGTTTCTCGGCGGAGTGACCGGCGCGCTTCATCTGCCGAGCATTCCGATTCCGGTCGTTTGGATGGTCGTCATCATCGTGGCGGCTTCGATCCTGCTCAACCGCACGCGCTTCGGCCGTTACGTTTTCGCCATCGGCGGCAACGAAGAAGCCGCCCGGCTTGCCGGCATCAACGTCGCCCGGGTGAAGACGCTGGTCTACGTCATCAGCGGCGCGTGCGCCGCAATCGTGGGCTTTCTCTACATGGCGCTGTTCTCGTCGGGATCTCCTCAGACCGGAACCGGAGACGAACTGCTCGAGTCGATCGCGGCGGTCGTGGTCGGCGGAACGAGCCTGATGGGCGGCCGCGGCAGCATCGTCGGCACGTTCTTCGGCGCGCTCCTGATCGGCGTGCTGTATAACGCGATGAACCTGCTCAACGTCGATTCGTATCTGCAGAAGGTCGTGCTCGGCGCGGTGATTCTGCTGGCGGTCGTCCTCGACGAACTCCGCAAACGCTACCTATTGAGGGCCTAGCCGGAGCCGCCCGTGGTTGGCGTCGAGTCGGGGACGACGTCGATCGTCAGCCCGGAAGCGTGGGCGATACCCGTGCCTACCAAAAGCAGTCCGGCAAACGCAGCCGTTGCATCGGCGGGAACGCGCAGGACGATCGTAAAGACCTTCCAATCGGTCGTTCCTGACGACCATCGGTCCTGCATGTTGTCGAACTGACGTGACGGACCGTCTATCCGAAGCCAGAAGCCCGCGCCGCTGCTGACGTTTTCCGTTTTTAGGTATCCGCGAACGCGGACGGTCTTGCCGCGATATGAGTCGATGTCCAGAGTTCCGGCGTAGCTACCGAAGGCGTCGTCTGCGACGTTGCCGGCGGCACGCTGCAGCGTTAACTCGTCTTGTCCTTGGTACCCGCCCTTCGGCGTCTCGGACGCCGAATAGTTCGGGTCGCTCAAATGCCAAGCCAGCGTCAGCGCCCTCTCGTCGACGCCCGAGGGCGCGCTCGCGACCGTGCGACGATGGGTTGCGAGGTTCGCGCGCTCTCGAGCAACCTCAGCTCGGCGTGCGCCGGCGCGAACGCGGGCATCCGTCCCCGATAATCGGAGCGCTTCGGCGAGGCCTTTTTGCAAAACGACGTCGTTGCCGGTCGCTACGTCCGAAGCGGTGGGCTCGACGCGAACGTCCGGCAAAATCCCGACGCGTTGTAGTTGCCTGCCATCGGCGTACCGTACCCCTTCACCCGTGAAGTACAGTACGACGCCGCCCGGTGCGATCATCGAAGTGATGTCGCCGTTTGCTCCCTGCGTCGGGGTTCCTACAAACACGGTATGGGCGGCCGTGCGAAAAAAGAGCGCGCTGTGCTCAGATTGGCTGATGGCCCGTTCGTCGACGAGCATGACGGTCGGCTTGAGGTACCGCGATCCCGTCGTGCTGCCGAGCATCTGGTAAAACTCGCGAAACGTCGGCAGCGGTAATATGTCGTCCTGCGGAGCGTCGAGAGGCTCGATTACCAGCGGCGTGTCGAAGAGCGCGAGTCGTAAAGCCGTCGCATTGGTTAGTCGCGGGGCGACCTCCCAGGCCGCACCCCGGGGATAGCCTCGGTTATCGAACACGATCACGCGTGTATGTTTCATGGCTTCGAACATACGATCCACTGCAGACGGTTCCAGGCGGTCGAAATCCACATAACCAACGTTTCCGGGTAGCACGGTATAGACCGGGCCCGTTCGGAGCGGCTTGGCAAAAAAGAAGCCGCGTACGAAGGTCGTGGTCGCGATCGCCTTTCGGCCCGGACGATGGTAGCGCAACGTTAGCGCCGTTGCAGATCTGCCGCTGAAAATCGAAGGCCGCGAGGCGGAAAGGGCAGCAAAATCGGCCGCCTGCTGCGTCGAGGAGCTGATAAATCGTTCGGCCCGATTCATCGCCTGCCGAACGGACTGGCCATCGACGTCGTCGACGACGTCGCCGACCTGAAGGCCGCCGTGCTTCGCATCGTCGCCCAGCACTTGCGTAACGACGACCTGTCCATGGAGATACCGCGCCTCCAGCGGCGGCCCGGCGCCAAACTCCGCCTTCACGATAGCCCCTCCGACGTAGCCGTGCGAGTCGTGCAGGTGCGCGTAAAAGCGCATGAGACCCAAAAGGTACGAACGAGCGTCGGTGGCCGCGCGTTCGTCGCGAATGCCTTGGAGAGCGGCTGTCTCCCAGTCGTCACGCATCAGCGCTTTGTAAGGAGAAAAGTATCGAATAACGTTGTAAATTCGTGCGATCGCGAGCATGCGCATCGGCTCCGGCGGAAATCGCAGGCTCGCATACGGATCGTCGTGCGTCGTTTCCGGAGGCGCCCGCGAGTAGGCCGCCGCCGGCGCGGCTTCGCCGAGCGCCGCTAGGGCGTCTTGTACGCCGGCCACGCGGCGCGTCCAAAGCTGTTGTCGCGAATCGACGTCGGCGAGGTCGCCGGTTCGAAAAGTGGCGCTGACCCCACCGATGAGGTCAATGGTCGCGGCGTTGGTCGAGAGTATCGCCGGGCTGCCTCCGGTCGAGTAAATGACCGCGTTGCCGCTGGAGGCTAAAGCTAGAGCGACTGGGGGCAATGACGTCGATCCGTCGACGAGAAATCCGAGATGGTGCTTCGTGTGAGAGGTCCCTTCGATCAGCACCGAGTCGGAGATCCGGTCTTGGGCCGCATAGTCCTCGAAACCACCGCTCTGATTCGGATATCCGAGGTAACTGCGCGATCGCACGCGCGGCATGGCGATCGTTCCGCTGAAAAGCGCGACGAACGGGGATTGGCCGGAAAATAGAAAGTTGAGAACGTCGGCGTCGCCTTGACTCGACTCGGCTATGCCGCGAAGATCGAATAGAACGTCTCGAGTCTTGGAAGCGGCGGCGCCGGCCCGTGCTGCATCCGCGGCTAGCGCCGCCTCGGTTTGGGTTACGCCGGTTGAAACGGTGATCACGGTCGCGGCATTCGCCGAACTAACGGTAACTCGCGCACCGGTATCGGGCACATCGGCGTTCACGTGGGTTGCGGGGTCACGCAAAGGAGCGAGCAACTCGGTTACGGCTGCACGATATGATGCCGTCGTCGTCGCAGCGACGATGAGGGGCTCGGCGTGCGCGAAGGCAGCGTCCCAGTCGACCCTCCCGTCAGCCGCCTCCGGATCGAAAAACTTGACGTCCCCCCACAACTTCATCGCGTCGAGCAGCCGCGTTTCCGGGCTCGCGAAGACAACGGGCGCGGCAGCCGGCACTGCTAGCGTCTGTGCGAGGAATATCAGCGCCGTCGCTATGAGCGCCCCGAGCCGCTTCATCGAATCGATCATCGTCGAGGGGGAGCTGCTTCCTGCCGTCGTTTTTAGAACGGAAAATCCGCTTCCGTCAGGCCGGTATTGGTTTTGAGATCCGAAAGGCTTTCGTCCAGGACGATCTGATCGCCGGCATAGAGGATCTGACGAATCGGCCAATGCGTATCTTGCGACAGGTAGAGAATCTGTTCAGAAATGCCGTCGTTGCTCGTAGGGTTAGTGACTTTGAGATCGACGCGATCGGTCGCGACGCCGCCGATCTTACCGCCGGAGGCCTGCGAGAGCGTTCCGGGAATCGTCGCGTACCGGCGGACGACGTTTTGAACGAGACCTTCGGGAATGGTGACCCCGCGCAACGACACGGCACGCGGATCGTGAATGTCTACTTTCAAGTGGAATCCCGACAGGATCCCGCCTTGGTGCCCGCTGACTTGCGTACCACCCGTCCACACGCCGCCGGAGCCTTTGCCGTCGCCCGATTGGATCAGCGTCTTGGCAAAGTGCGGCTTCAGGAACCAGACTTGGTACGTACGGTTTTGCGAAGCCGAACCTTTGACTTCGTGGACGCGCTCGACGCACGTGTAATCGTTGATGCTCGCAAAGGCTTGCTCGAACGCTGCGAGGGCGGGAGCCGCGTTTTCGGCCGACGCGCCGTGCGGTACGCCCGAGAACGTCAGCGCGGCCACTACCGCAGCGACGTACGTGACGATCCGTTGACGTGGGTCGTGCATGGTTCCTCCAGATAAGGGGGCATTTACAATGGTTCTTCGCCCAGCAGCGTACCGTGTTTTCCTTCTACGCCGATGAGCACATCGCATTTTGCGTCGGCGGCAATGTCCTGAATGGCGCCGCCCAAGCGAGCGCCGCTGTAGCGGCCCTCGAGATACGAACCCAAGATGATTAGGTTGGCCTGCTCGCGCTTGGCTAGTTCGAGCACGGCCTCGCGAGTCGAACGCGTCTTGATCGTCTCGGTGCGAAGTGCGACGTTCGCCTTGTTGGCGATCGTTTCGGCAGCGCCCAGCGAGTCGAGGGCAATTCGTTCCTCTTCGGGCATCTCCGCGTCGGGGGGCAGGGTCAGCGGGACTTCGATGACGTAAACCGCCAGCAACTCCGAGCGTTCGCCGCGCGCCAGCTTGACGGCCAGCACCATCATGTGTCCCGAGTTGATCTCCGGTGAAAAGACGACCACGATGCTCCCGACCATTTGCTTGAGTTGGTCGGTCGTTCGAGCCGCTAGCTTTTCCAGCCCCGACTTCGGACCGTGCAGCATCCAATAGACGATCGCGGCGATCGCCGCGGCGACCGCGACGGCCGCGAAGGCGCCTTCGGGGGTCACCGAGAGCGACGACCACGGATTCATCGAACGGTGCCGCTGCGGGCGCGCAGGATCAGCGAGATGCGATGCACGCCCAACGCGATCATGGCGGCACCGAGCACGAGTCCGGGAAGGCTTTCGACTCGCAATCCCAGAGCGCCCACGCGCAGGAGCACGATCAGCCCGCAGGCGACCATTGCGACCGCCAATACGGCGCGCACCGCCAGCACGTTACGCTTTGGCCTCGAGGCGGCGCCGGTCGCTGGCCTTAACGGCGGCGACGTATTCGTCCATCAGTTCGAGCTCGCCGGCGCCCCGCAGGATTTCGACCTGTTCCTTACGCCAGTCGCGCTTGTGCGACGTGAAAACCGGAAGCCCTCGATGCCGCCGGTAGATGAAGTATCCGATCAAGCCCAAGATCAGCCAGCTCGGGCCGGCGATTCGCCCGATCGGGTGGGTGAACAGCGTGAAGATCAGGATCGAGAAGATGCCGATGAAGCCCAGCACGCCGACGATCGGAAACTCGGCTCGCTCGCCACCCACCCGAATCGGAATGTTGAACGGAATCTTAAATTTTCGCGGGCTGAGCGGATCGAAGAGCCGCAGTCCGATGAGCGCGAGGAAGACGAACGAGTAGCTGGTGGCGGCTCCGAACGCGTAGAGATCGGCGAGAAATTCCAATCCGCTCTCGTTGCGGAAAAAGCGCGCGTACAGAATCGTCGCATCGGGGTGCAGCGACGGGAAGGCGGCAAAGATCAGCTCGAGCACCGCGACCCCGCCAAAAGCGACGATCGAGATTGCGGGGGTTCGAAACTTCGCATGCACCCGCTGGAAGATCGACGGGAGCAAGTTGGACTTGCTCATCGCGTACGCGATGCGCGAGCTTCCGAAGACGCCGGAGTTCGAGGAGATCAGCAGCAGGACGGCGCCGAGAATCGGCACGTAAAACGCGGCCAGCGAACCCCAAATCGGGATTCGCTCCGCCAGCAGCGCCACCGCCTTGCCCTGATTGTCGCCGTTGTTGGGGAACAGCTGCCAAAATTGGATCGGATGGCCGGCGGCATCGGTGATCGGATGTTGCGGCGCGAGCCCGAGCGCGAGATTGGAATAGGCGAGCGCAAAGATCAGGATCGTCAAGATCAGCGCGATCGACGTCCGCGGAATGACCGATGCCGGACGCTGCGTCTCCTGGGCCGCTTGCGAAATCGATTCGAGACCGACGAACGAGATGATCGCCAGCGACGTGCCGAGCATCAGCTGGTACGGGGACGGCCAGCTGGCCTGCATCGAGTGAACCAGCAGTTCGGGCCGAAATGCGAATAAAAATCCGAAGCATAAGATGCAGGTTTCGCTGATCACGTCGAGCGCCGAAACGACCCCGTTGAATGCCGAGCTTTCGCGCACGCCGATGACGTTGAGCGTCGCGAGCCCGAGAATTAATCCCAACGTTGCCAGGAAGTGCACCCACGGATGGGCCGAGCCGGTGAGTACCGGAAGCAACTGGCTGAGGTAGTCGACGCACGTCCAAGCGAACAGCGTGATGTCGATCGTGAAATCGAGCAGTACCGCCCATCCGGCGATGAAACCGAAAACGTCGCCCAGACCGCGCAAGACGAAATACTGTCCGCCGCCGGCCACCGGATAGGTCGCGGCCAGTTCGGTGTACGCTAACCCGATGCAGACGTAAACGATTCCGGCAAAGAGAAAAGCGACGTTCGACGCTCCGGCCGCCGCCGCGAGCACGAGTCCGAGCCCGACGAAGATGTCGGCGCCGACGTCCGAGTAGCCCCACGAGAACGAACCCCAGGGCGTAACCGAGCGGCGCAGTTCCGGCTTCGAAGTCGCCGGCACGTTAAAAGGCGTTCCGATGGAGGACGAGGCGGTCGCCGTCGAGCGCGACGACGTCGAAGCGAATCTTTGCATTGGGCGCGACGACTTGCGCGTAGTCGGCCGCGATGCGCCGCAGCGTCGTCCGCTTACGCGCGCTTACGGCAGCCAGCGCGCTGCCGAATCCCGCCGTGTCCCGGCGCTTGACCTCAACGACGACGAGGGTGACGCCGTCGAGGCAGACCGCATCGATCTCGCCGCCGGGCAGGCGCACGTTGCGCGCGATCACGCGATACCCGTTGGCGGCGAGAAACGCCGCGGCACGGTCTTCGCCCGAGCGTCCCTTTTGGGCGGTCGTGGGATGCCGCGGCGAGCGATCAGGCATCGAAGTCGAACCCGAAGGCCAGCTGCGCGTCGCGTACGCGCGCCCAGTTCGCGCGATGATGCACGCTCGGGCCGTGCTCGCGCAGGGCTTCGATGTGCAGCGGCGTGGCGTACCCTTTGTGAGCGGCGAATCCGTAACGCGGATCTTCGCGGTCGAGTTCGACCAGCAGCGCGTCGCGATGGACTTTCGCCACGATCGAAGCCGCAGCGACGACCGCGCAGCGCGCGTCGCCGCGAATCAGCGGTTCCTGAGGACCGGCGTAGGCGCGAATCCGCACCGCATCGGTGATCAAATATTCCGGCGCCCGCGTGAGGTCGGCGATCGCGCGCTCCATCGCCAGCACGCTGGCCCAGTAGATGTTGAGCCGGTCGATTTCGGCGACGCTGGCCACCCCGATCGCCCAAGCCGCCGCGAACGCTTTGACGGATTCGGCGATCTCCAGGCGCAGTTCGGGGCGGACCTGCTTGGAGTCGTTCAGTCCTTTGATATACAGCGGTTCTCCGGCCACGACGCAAGCGGCGACGACCGGGCCGGCCAGCGGCCCGCGGCCGACTTCGTCGATCCCGCCGACGAACGTGAAGCCGCGTTCGCGGGCCGCCGTCTCGAAACGATGCAAGCGATGCAGGCGGCGCCGCTCGCGCTCGTAGGCGTTGCGCGCCTTACGCTGTTTTGGCGTCATCGACCGTTTCGAAGGAGAGGCGGCCGAAGCCGCCTTCGTTGAATTCGCGGACGTAGGAACGGGCTGCGTTATGATAGTCGATCGCGCCGCCTCGCTGCAGCGCGCCGCGCGCGGCGGCGAAGGTTTGCAGGTCGGGAATCTGCGCTCGCGGACGCTCTCGGACCAGCCAGCGATGAAACTCGTCGACCACGTGCTCTGGATCGTAGCGCTCGCGCGGAAGCGCGCCGCAAAGCGCGAGCATCCACTGCGCCTGCGGGGTCGCAATTTTCGGAACCAAAATACCGGGCGTGTCCATCAGCTCGAGACCCTGCGAGAGGCGAAACCACTGGAGCTGCCGGGTGACCCCGGCGCGATCCTCCGTTTTGGCCGCGGCGCGGCGCAGGAGGCCGTTGATCGTGCACGACTTGGCCGAGTTCGGAAGACCGACCACGAGCACGCGGGCGATTCCGCGGCGGCGCGCGGCGCTCCGCGTGAGGACGGCGCCGACGCGCGCGACGCTGGGCTGCGACCGCGCGTCGACCGCGATTGCCTCGAGGCCCGCGCGTTCGAACGCTGCGATCCAAGCTTTGGTCGCGTGCGGATCGGCGAGATCTTCGCGCGATAGGACGAGCAGGCGCGTGCGCGAGCCGATCAACGCATCGAGCATCGGGTTGCGGCCGCTGCGGGGGATTCGCGCGTCGACGACTTCGACCACGATGTCCGCCAGCTTCACGTAAGCGCCGATCCGGCGCATGGCGCGGGCCATGTGGCCCGGATACCACTGAACGACCTTTTCGAGCTGAACGGTCATGCGCTACAAGGTGCCCAAAGCGGACGGGGGCCAGATGCCCGCCAGCGCCCGGCCGACGAGCCGGTCGTCGCGAACGGGGCCGAAGAAGCGCGAATCTTCGCTGTCGGCGCGGTTATCGCCGAGCACGTAGACCGAATCCGCCGGCACGACCGTTTCGGGAAAGGAACGATCGTCGGGATAGCGGACGTACGGCTCCGCGAGTGCGACGCCGTTGAGGAACACGCGCCCGCGTTCCACGGCGATCCGGTCGCCCGGCATGCCGACGACGCGTTTGATGAAGACCGGACGGGCGTCCTCATCGTGGCGGAACGCGACGATGTCGCCGCGTTTGGGGCGTGCGAGACGATATGCGAAGGTGTTGATCAGCACGTACTCGCCCGAAGAAATGTGCGGCGTCATGGAAGGCCCGGAAACCTGCCACGTTCGGACGAAGAACGCGGCCATCAGGAGGGCGAGGATCGCCAGTTGCAACGCTAGGTTCGCAAGCGCGCGCCAGTGCAGCAAACGTGACACGAACTCCTTGCTTCGCGGAGGCGCAGGCTTGTCCTAGACGCTAGAGTACGCGAGCCTGCGGCGGCGGCCAGAAGATCAAAAAGGCCCTCCCGGTGAACCCGGCGGCGTCGCCCGCGCGCGGGCCGGCGGCGAATCGCCCGGAGTCTTGTGCGAATCCCCACATGTGTGAATCTTCGGACTCGTTGCGATTGTCGCCAAACATCATAAAGCAGTGCGGCGGAATTCGGTCGGGCGCGCTCCAGTCGGCCCGGGGCGGAACGTTCGCCGACGCGGGATCGAGCCGTTGCCAGTCGCTGCCGTCGCTGCGGACGTAGATCCCGTAGTCGCGGATCGCGAGGTCGTACGCCGGGCGCTCGGCGATATACGGTTCCTTCAGCGCGACGCCGTCGACGTAAACGGTGCCTCCCGTGACGCGCAACGTATCTCCCGGGCGTCCGATCACGCGCTTGATGAAGTCGTCGGGCGTGGGAATGGGCGGCGGAAAGACGACGATGTCGCCGCGGTTGGGCTCGTGAAAGCGGTACTCGAACTTGTCTACCAGCAGCACGTCGTGGATTTGCAGCGTCGGGAGCATCGATCCCGAGGGAATGTAGTACGTTCGCGCGACGAACGTGATCAGGAGCCACGCGGCCAACCCGGCAATGATGAACGGATCGAGAAACTCGCGCGCGATCGCGGTGCTTCGACCGTGCGAGCCGGCGACGACGGGGCGCAGCGAAAGCGCGACGCGGGCGAGCGCGATAACGGCGACGATGGCGAGCAGTTCGGGAGGGGTCATGTACGGTGCGTCGTCTTTCCCAGAATCGGGTGCTGTTAGTGGAGCGTCCGCAGGCGCGCGAAGGGCCAGAACACCAAGAACGCGCGTCCGGCAAAGCCGGCTCGCTCCCGGCTTCCGGCCAGCGGTCCGGCGGCGAACGCCCCTTCGGTTTGGGCGAAGCCCCAAACGTGCGAGTCGTCCGAGTAGTTTCGGTTATCGCCGAGCATGAAGTAGAACCCCTTCGGAATCCGGTCGGGCGACTGCCAGGCAGCCTTCGGCGGGACGTCCGCCGCGCGCGGGTCGAGCCGGTTCCCGTCGACGTAGATGCCGTAGCGTGCGATTCTCAACTCGTACTTTGGAGGTTGATTCACGTACGGTTCGTGCAGCGCGACGCCGTTGCGATAGACGACCCCATCGGCGATCCGGAGCGTATCCCCCGGCGTCCCGATAACGCGCTTGACGAATTCGTCGCCGTGCGCCGGTACCGGCGGTGCGAACACGGCAACGTCCCCGGGTTGGGGCGCATGGAGCCGATACGCGATCTCGTCGACCAAGAGAACGTCGCCGACTTGGAGCGTCGGTACCATGGAGACCGACGGAATGTAATACGTCCGAATTACGAACGTAACGAGGAACAGCGCGATCAGTCCGGCAGCGAGCAACGCATCGAGATATTCGCGGACCGCGGTCACGGGCGTCGCGCGTCCGTCCGTGGGTGCGAAGGGCTTGGTCGAGAGCGCGATGCGCGCTACGGCGAAAATGCAGAGAAGTCCGAGCAGCTGCAGCGGTGTCAGAGCCGGCTACTTGACGACTTTCTTCTCTTTGATGCGCGCGGCTTTGCCGATCTTGTCGCTCAGATAGTACAGACGACTGCGCCGGACGATCCCGCGTTTACCGACCTCGATCTTCTCGACGCGCGGACTATGCAGTAAAAACGTCTTTTCGACCCCGACGCCGTGGGCGACTCGCCGCACCGTGATCGACGCGGTCGAACCCCCTCCCTTGCGCACGGTCACGACGCCTTCGAACATCTGCGTCCGCTCTTTGCCGCCTTCGACGACCTTGGAATAGACTTTGACCGTGTCCCCCGTGCGGAAAGCCGGGAGACCGTCTTTGAGTTGATCCCGGTTAAGGGCATCGATGACGTTCATGACACTCTTCTGCTTGCGAGGCGATAGGTAAAACGCCGGTCCGAGCGAAGCTGCCGGGCCGCGACAACCACGGTATGGTATCACGGCCGTTCGTCGGCACGCAAGGCGTCGTCGAGCAGGTCCGGGCGGCGCTGCGCGGTCCGGCGGCGCGACTCTTGTCGCCGCCAGCGGGCGATCTCGGCGTGATTTCCCGAGAGAAGCACGTCGGGAACGGCCACCCCCCGGAAGACCGGCGGCCGAGTGAAGCTGGGGTAATCGAGCGCTCTCCGCGCGAACGACTCGTGCTCGAGGGAATCCGGGGAGATCACTCCTTCCAGCAGCCGCACGGTTGCATCCATAATCGCCAAGGCCGGGATCTCGCCGCCGGTAAGCACGAAGTCGCCGAGGCTGTACTCCTGCGTCGGATAGAGCGTCGAGAGCCGGTCGTCGAGCCCCTCGTAGTGGCCGCAGACGACGATCAGCCGGTCTAGCTCGGCCAACCCAACGGCATCGGCCTGTCCAAAGGGCGCGCCGGCGGGGCTCGTGACGACGATCGCGCGCCGTTCTTCGGGGACTGCTTCCGCTAGAATCCGGTCGAGCGCCCGGGCGATCGGCTCGATCCGCAACACCATCCCCGGCCCACCCCCAAAGGGCGCGTCGTCGGCGCGCTCGCTGCCGCGCAGCTCGTCGAGCAGGTGGTGGTAGCGGATTCGGACGACCCCCGCGTCGACCGCCCGCCCGACGATCGACAACCCGACGAACGGTGCGAACACTTCGGGGAAGAGCGTGACCACGTCGAGGGTGAACATGTCGTCGAGTGTTCCGGTTCTGGCGTCGATTCGCTTCCTGCAGCGCCGCCTCTGGGCGGGGCCGCGCCCTCGCCGCGCTCAAACGGCGCGATTTCGAGCGCGCCGAACGCGAGCTTAGCGCGCTGCTCGAATCCGATCGCGCCGCCGCGCCGTCCGAAAAGGCTGCCGCGCGGGAGCGGGCATTCTTGCTCAACAAGCGGGGCGTCGCGCGGGCGGGTTTACGCCGGCTCGAGGCGGCCGCCGGCGACTTTGCGGCCGCTCTGGACGTGGTCGCGAACTATCCGCCGGCGTTGACCAACCTCGGGAATCTGTCGTTCGAGGGCGGGGCTTTCGACGCGGCGATCGCGCGATACGAAGCGGCGATTCTCGCCGATCCCGATTACGCCGTCGCGTACGTCAATCTGGCCGCGGCTTACAAGCGCGCCGGGCGCGTCGACGAGGCCGTTCGCGCGCTGCGCCGCGCGCAACGGCTCGACGCTACTAGTTTCTTACGCCGGCGTCGGCCGCGGTGATTTCTTCGAGATATTCGAAGAGCTGCGGCAACGTAATTTTCTCCAACGCGGTGCGGGCGTCGATCCGGTTTTCGTCCTCGCCTTCGTCGCGGATGTAGCAGCGCGTTTCGACCCCCTCGTTCTCGCTTAGAAACGATACCGCGAAGCCGCGGCCGGGCATCTCGTCGTAGATGCGCATCGTCTGAGGATTGAGGATTTCGATCGAGTGGGATTGAGCGTGGGCGTCGAAAATGAGAATTTTCAAGTGCTCGAAATTCGTAACTTCGATGCCGCCTACCGCGAAGACGTTCTTGGTCGAAAAGAATTCGTGACCGCGTTTGCTTCGGCTCGAGACTTCATAAAAGACCCGATGCCCGACGAAGCGGCTGAGAATCTTGCGCAGCGTCGCCAACGACGCGAGCGTCTCGGTGCGGTTTCCGCGGGTGTAGATAATCTTCACGGACGGACTCCGGTGCTTGCACGGTCCAGCAGGCGAGCCCTGCCAAGCAGGCCAAACGGCGGCCTGCGCGGGAAGCTGACCGGCCATGTTTTCGGTGCCGGATATCCTGGTGGTTTCCGTTCTAGCGCTGCTGCTGTTCGGGCCGGATCGCCTCCCGAAGATGATGCGACAAGCGGGCCGGTTCGTGCGGGACGTGCAGAACACGTCGCACTCGTTCGTCGCCGAAATGGAGCGCGCGGCCGACGTCGCCGACGCGCCCCTGGCCCCGCCGGAGCCGCCGCCGGTTCGCGAAGGTTCGGTCACCACCCCGCCAGACGATACCAAAGGCGCATGACGCGCCGGACGTAGGCTTGCGTTTGCGCCAATGGCGGACGCCGCGGTAGCGCACCACCGCCGCCGCTCCCGCGTTATACGCGGCTAGCGCGAGCGCGTACCGCGCGGGCGGATCGGTGCGGCGGAAACTGTCGAGCAAGATTCGGAGTTGGCGCGCCGCTCCGGCGATGTTTTGAACCGGATCGTCGCGATCGACGCCCAGGCTCGCGGCGGTCCGCGGCATCAGTTGGCCGAGGCCGCGCGCCCCGGCCGGGGAACGGGCGCCGGGATTCCAGCCGGATTCGACGGCGATTAACGCCACCAGCAGACGCGCGTCGAGCGCTTCGCGATCCGCTTGCGCGATCGTCGCAGTCGCAAAATTGGCGGCGGTCGCGTCGTCGAGCTCCGGGTTGAAACGCTGCAAGGCGCGCGCGTACGAAGGCAACGTCCCCGCGGCGACGCTTTGAGCGTGCGCCCCGAGCGGCGTACCGGCGAGCAAGAGTGCCAAGAAGGCCGTCGACCGACGCACGGTGGAGAGAGTGCCCGCGAAGCCGTGCAGGCGGTCGCCGCCAACACTTGACCCGTGCGGGACGCTCTATCGAGGTGGAATGGCAGCTACGGCAAGTACGGTCGAACGGGCGATATCCGGCACTCGCGCCGACGTGGAAACGTTGATTCGCGAGGTCTGGCCGCACGCGTTTCGCATCGCGTCGGGAATTCTGCGCGACCGTGCTTTGGCCGAGGACGCTGCCCAAGAGGCCTGCGCCATCGTCTATCTCGAGATCCCAAAACTGCGCAGCTCCCGGGCATTTTCGGTGTGGTTCTATCGCATCGTCGCGCGCGAGGCCCTTGCCCTGAGACGGCGCAGCCCGGCGCCCGTCGAACCGTGTGAAGCGCCGGTCGACGGTCGCCGCGAAACCGATTCGAGCGTCGCACGCCTGGATCTCGTCAGTGCGCTGGGACGACTGTCGACGACCCAGCGGACGGCCGTCGTGCTGCACTTCTACGCGGGCCTGAACAGCCGCGAAATCGCGGCCGTTCTGCGCATGCCCGACAGCTCCGTCCGCTTTCATCTCATGCGAGCGCGCCGCGCCTTGGAACGTCTATTGCACGATGACGGCGACGCCGCGCGCGCGTTTTCGGAGGCAGCCGCCGGTGCGTCCTGAGATCGGCTTGGCTCTCCGTGCCGTGGTGGCGGTCGACGTACCGCCGCCGCCGCTGGATGCAATTCGAGCTCGCAGCTCGGCGCTTTCCGCGGCAGCGCGGGGCGCGCGGCCGCGCGCACCCTTGGCATTGATCGCTGCAATGGTGCTCATCGGAGTGCTCGCGATCGTCACCCTCGACCGCATGTTCCTGCCGGCCCCGGCCGCCGATTCGGCGCGCGCGCCGGCACCCTCACCGACCATGACCTAACGCTTCGACCCGTTAACGAAGGGAGCGCGCGTTGCGCGATCGGTACGACCCGCGCGAGGGCCTGGCAGCCTTTCGCGCGCCGCTGGATTACGCCCTAGCCGCTGCCTTCGGCATCGCGAATTTTGCGCTGTGCGGATGGCGTTACTGGCGTCCGCCGGATCGCATTTTCGACGAGGTGTACTTCGCGCGGGCCGCGCACGAATATTTGACCAACCAGCGGATTTACGAGAATACTCATCCGCCGCTGTCAAAGCTGCTGATAACCGCGTCCGTGTGGCTGTTCGGTGGTATCGGGCGGGGTGACTCGGCGCTCGCCTGGCGCTTCCTCGACGTCTGTTTTGCTTCGTTGGCGGTCGTCATGCTTTACACCCTCGCCAAGCGCATCACGGGCTCGAGCGCATTTGCCGCCGTCGCGGCCGCGCTGTTCACGTTCGACGGGATGCATTTCGTCCAGGCGCGGATCGCGACCCCGGAGAGTTTCGTCGGGTTCTTCGCGCTCGCCGCGTTATACGCGCTCTACCGCGTCTGGATTGCGGCGCAATTCGCGCGACGCGCGAGCGTTGCAGTTCCTTGGTGGGGATTTGCGGCGGGCGCGACCGCCTGCGCGTGCGCCGGTTTGGCGAGCGCGCTGGCCGCGCGAACGGGGTGGCATTTCGACGCCGCAACCACCGCGGTCGTGGCCGCGTACGTCGCGTGCGGCGCGTACGCGTTCGTGAGGCGGATCGTATTTCCGGCGGCTTTCGGAAGCGAGCCCCGCGAGGGCAGTTCCGAACTGTGGCTCTGGATCGCGCTGCTCGCACTCGCGCTGGGATGCTTAATTGCGACGAAATGGTACGGCATTACCCTGGTCGGTTTGACGGTGGTGCTGTTGGCGTTCGTGGCGTCCCAGCCGGCGGCCGTCGGGCCGCAAGCGGCGCCTTGGGTCGATCCGGACGCCTATCATCTCGACGGCGTGCTGGCGGCGCTGGTCTTTGGGATCGCGACGGTTTACGCGCTGGCTTGGGTACCCGATTTGGTGCGCCAATCTCCCGATCCGGCGGAGATTCATTCCTTCGACGACGTCGTTGCCCGTCAATACACGATGTTCGAGTATCACGACGTCGGCGTCAGAAACGCGACCCACCCGTATTCATCGAAGTGGTGGGAATGGCCGCTGGACTACGTGCCGGTCGCGTACTACTATCGAGACGATCGCCGCGACCCCAGCGATCCCAAAGGTTGCTGCATCTCCGAAATCACCTCGATGCCCAATCCGGTCCTGCTTTGGTGCGGCTTGATTTGCGTTCCGGCCGTTGGCTGGATCGGATGGCGGCAACGCCGCAAAGGATACGTCCTGCTAGCGGCGGCGTATCTCGCACAGTGGCTGCCGTGGGCGGCGTCGCCGAGGCTCGCGTGGGAGTATCACTTTTACGTCAACGTGCCGTTGATCTGTCTCTGCGAAGCGAGCGTCCTGCAGCACTTTTGGCTTTGGGGCAAAAACCACCGCCATCGCGGAAACGCGTGGATGGCGGCGTTCGTCGCGGCCGGCTTCGTCGGCTGCGCGGCGGCGGCGTTCGTGTTTTTCTATCCCGTCCTCGCCGCGCGGCCGATTTCCGAAATCGCTTGGCACGCGCGCATGTGGCTGCCGACCTGGGTCATCGGCCCGGGGTGAAGCTCTAAGAGCGCGCGTTAGATGTTGAAGTTTTGGCGCAACTCGTTGATGCGCTGCTGCACGGTGCTGCGCACTTGGGAATGGAGCCGTTCCTTTTGCTCTTCGGGCAGTCGCCGGTAGACGAGATAACCGGCCACGGAAAGAAGGCCGCCGAGCAAGCCGACGACGAGCGCTCTTCCCATCTCGCCGGCACCGTCATCGGCGTCGCGGCTTGGATCGGGACCCGCGCTTTGGAAGCCGTTGCCGCCCGGATTGGGGGCGGACCACTGCTGCTGGGGCGGCGTCGTTCGGAAACTGTCTGTCATAGGGCCTCCTTCGGGCTGCTGCCCTACTTACCCAGCTTTGGGTGGAGTGTTACGGCGACGACGGCTTTTGCCGTCGCGAGGCCGACGCAACGTGCTCCGGATATTGCCGGGCGAGCTGCTCGATCGCTAGCTCCGCGGTCGTCACGATCGCGCGCACGCGTTCGTCGTCGCGGTCGCTTTCCCGCAAGCGGAGGTCGAATTCGCCGGCTTGCTGCCGGACCTCCAGCGCGACGCCGGCATGCTGCTCCAAGCCGAGCCGGGCGGCCTGCAGGATCGCCGAGACCGCGGCACAGACCAAGTCGTCGGCGTCGACCGCGAACTCGGCATGGCCGCGAGCAAAAATTGAGGACAGCCGCTTGCGGCTGTCCCGATAGAATACGACCTCGACCACGGCTGCCCGGCGCTTACGAGAGCGCGATCTTCGTGATTTTGACTTCGGCGAAGCGCTGGCGGTGGCCGTTGAGCTTGCGGACGCGCTTTTTGGGCTTATAGCGGAAGACCAGGATCTTCTTGTCCTTGGCTTGGCGCAGCACGGTTCCGCTGACGCTCGCGCCGTCGACCAGCGGGGTGCCGACCTTGACGTCTGCACCGCTGGCGGCGAGGACGACCTTATCGAAGGTGACGTCCGAGCCGACCTCGCTCGTCAATAGGTCGCAGCGAATGACGTCGCCTTCGGCGACCTTATATTGCTTGCCGCCGCTTTCGATGATCGCGTACATGACTACGGTACGATACCAGCCGCGCGAACCCGTGTCAAACGGCATTTCCGGCCGTCCCCTTGACCTGGGAGGCTATCCTGTGTAATCTAGACTAGTCTGTAAAACAGAGTAATCTGCAAAAACTTCGATTGGGGGGATTCGATGGACGATCTCAATGCCATCCAGGCTCGCGATCACCTCGAACTGGTCGAGCGCATCCTTGCCGAGTCGCAGCAGCGGCTCTGCGCCGGCGGCGAGTATTTCGTGGTGTGGGGTCTGTTCTCGGGCGGCACCACCATCTTATTGAGCCTCATCGGACGCGGGACGCTGCCGCCGGCAGCGGTCTGGGTGGCCGTCGCGTCGTGGATCGCGTGCATCCTCTTTTCGATCTTTCGCGGTCGCCGGCTGCACGCGAAGAGCGAACGGCAGTCGCTCGTGCAGCGCGAGTTCTTCAACGTGTTATGGCTCACGATCGGGTTGGCGTTCGTAGCCAACGTTGCGGCCTACCGCGTCTTCGCCGGGCTGGCGTCCGCGGCGGTTTGGAGTTTCGCGGGGGCGATCGTTTTGCTGTACATCGGCATGCACGGCAATCGGCGAGCGCAGATCGCGGGCGTCGTCGTCGTCGTATCGATCGTGGTGGCCAACTTCGTCGGAACGCCGAGCGCCGCGTACGCCCTGGCGGCCGGCATGATCGTCGGCTACGCCGGTTTCGGGCTGGTCGAGTTGGTAAGCCGCGGTTAGGTCGCGGCGTGGACGAACTGTTGCTCTCCAAAATTCGTCTCGGAATCGTCGCCGAGCTGCTGACCGCGCAGTGGGTTACCTTTTCGGAGCTGCAGCGCGCGCTCGACGTGAGCCAAGGCAATCTCGGCGCCCATCTGGCTAAGCTCGTCGACGGCGGATACGTGCGCGAAGAAAAACTGTTCGCCAATCGCCGTCCGCAAACGCGGTACTTGCTGACTGCGCACGGGCGCGGAGCGTTCGCCGAGCACGTCGCCGAGCTGCAATCCATTCTTCATGGAGGTACCACGTGATTCTCGAATTCGACGGCGTCACCAAGTCGTACGGATCGGTCCGCGCGCTCGACGACCTCTCGTTTCGCGTCGATCGCGACGAGATCGTCGCGATGCTCGGCCCCAACGGGGCCGGCAAAACGACCGCACTCGAAATCGCGCTGGGTTTGCGCGCCAGCGACTCCGGCAGCGTTGGTCTGTTCGGCGGTTCGCCGCGCGACGTCGCGGTCCGCCGCCGCCTCGGCGCGACCCCGCAAGACAGCGGCTTTCCCGACGCGCTGCGCGTCGGCGAGATCGTCGCCTTCGCGGCCACGCACTACCCGCGGCCCGGCAGCGTTGAGGAAACCCTGGGAGCCTTCGGTCTGGAAAGTTTGCGCGGGCGGCCGACGGGAACGCTCTCGGGCGGCCAATCTCGGCGGCTCGCATTGGCGCTGGCGTTCGTCGGCAATCCGGAACTCGCGGTGCTCGATGAACCGACGACCGGGCTCGACGTAGAGTCACGCCGCCGCTTGTGGGACGTCGTCCGCGGCGCGGCCGCGGGACGATCGATCCTCTTTACGACGCACTATCTGGAAGAAGCCGAAGCCCTCGCGACCCGAATCCTCGTGATCGATCGCGGACGGCTGCGCTTCGATGGGGGCGCGCGCGAACTGCGCGAGCGATTCGGCGCAAAGCGGCTCGCCTACGTAGGCGTGCCGCTGGAACCGGGCGCGCTCGCCCCGGCGGCGACGGTCGTTCGGGTGGACGATCGCACCGTCGTGACGACCGCCGACAGCGACGCGTACGTGCGCGCGCTCGTGAAGTCGGGCGTTTCGTTTTCAGACCTCGAGATCGGCAGTCCGTCGCTCGAGGAAGCCTTCCTTTCCATGACGGGAGGTTCGAAATCATGAATGCGCTGCGCTTGGTTCGCGTCCACAGCGGAATTGCGTTGCTCGATCTGATGCGATCGCCGGCCTACGTCGTCCCGACGATCGTCTTTCCCGCCATGTTCTTCGCGCTGTTCGATCTGCAAGTCGCGCGCACGCGGGCGACCATCGCCGACTACGCGACGCTGGCGTTCGTGGCTTGGGCGGTCGCCGGCGTCGCGCTGTATCAGTTCGGCGTCGGGATTGCCGCCGAACGCGGGCGTCCGTGGGAACGCTATCTGCGCACGCTGCCGGTTTCGCCCGGCATTCGCCTGGCGTCGCGGACCGCGAGCGCGTTGGCGTTCGGGATTCTCGCCGCCGCTTGCGTGGCCGCGGTGGCCCGGGCGTTTACGCCGATAGATCTGACGGCCGGACAGTGGCTGCAGGCGTTCGTCTACAGCTTGCTGGGCGGCATACCGTTCGTGTTGATCGGAATAACGATCGGCTACTGGGCGTCGGCGCGCGCGGCCGTTCCGATCGCGACCGCCTGCAATCTATTGCTGGCGTACGCCGGCGGACTATGGATGCCGCCGCAATACTTACCGGAGATCGTACAAAAGGTCTCGCCGTTTCTGCCCACCCGTCAGTTCGCCGACTTGCTATGGAGCGTCGGAAACGCCGTCCCCGTTCACGCCGCCGGCGGCCTGGCCGCGTACGCGATCGCGTTCGGGATTCTCGCCTGGATCGGATATCGCCGCGACGAAGCGGTCCGCTACGGGTGAGCGGGTCCGCTTACGGTGCGAGCGTCTCGCGCGTGACGGCCGTGCGCTCGACCGCGCTTTGCGTAAACGGCAGCGGCCACAAGCGCCCCGCAACCCACGCGTCCGCCTGATCGACGTAGTGTCCGGAGCCGGGTTCGCCGGACTCGCCCTGGGGTAACGTGATGCCGCCCGAATCCCAGTTGCCGACGTCCCAGACCGCGCGAAAGCTTTGCGAATAGCCGGGATACTGCACGTGCAGCGTGTAGGCGTCCCCATTTCCAGGAAACGTCGTGCCGTCCAGAAACGCGATCCCGAGCGACGCGAATGCGTGCAGCGGCGTGACCGCACCCGCGGTGCTCCACGGTTCGGCCGGCGGTAAGCTTGCGATGGGCAGCGCCGCGGGCGTCCGCCGCGCGGTCGCGAGCACCGACGGCATCGCGTTCTTGACCCGATGGGTGACCTGCAGGCGTAACGCTTGCGCCAGCGTTGCCGCACTCGAATCGCCGCTCATTTCGCCGTTCCAGGTCGCGAGCGCAGCGGCCGCGTCCGGATCGAGGGCCCGCAAGCGCGGGGCGAGCTCGCGCGCGAGTTCGAGTTCGGGAAGCGAAAGCACGTCCATCTGCATGCGCGCGAAATACGCGACGTCGTATTTCGGGGGCGCGCGCAACAGCTCGGCCGCGCGATACGCTCGATAGGGCGAGGCGAATTGCGGGCTCAATCGCAGCGGATAGCCGGCAGCGTACATTTTGTTGTTCGAGGTCCACAGGACGGCGCTCTTCGAAGCGGCGACGCGCGGAAGCCGGGCGAACGGCACGGAAGCGAAACGCTCGCGCAGATCGGCTGCCGGATGAAACCAGCGCGACCAGACGGGATCGTCGGGAATCGCTCCGGCCACCGCGTAGGCCGCGCGACCGCTCGCATCGGCGAGAACGAAGTTTTGCGTCGGGCCGGGGAACGTCGCGAGCGCGGAGAGTGCGTCTTCGATCGACCGCGCCCGATCGAGATCTAAGAACGTCTTTGCCGGCGAGACCGGATGCTCGTAGGCGCTCCAGCGCACCAATACGAATCGGCCGCCCTCCGTCGTGATCCCGAATGTGGAACGGTCGCGATAGTACTTCTGGGTGACCGGCGCGCGCCGGAAACGAACCTTGAACGACTCCGTCTGCCAATTCGCAGGATCCAAATGCGCGGGCGGTTCGAAGACCGAGAGCGAGGCGACCGTCGCGTCGGTCGCGCCCCAGGCGACGTTCTCGTTGTGGCCTAAAACGATTCCCGGCGCACCCGGAAAGGTCGCGCCGGCGGCATGAAATCCCGGGGCTCGCAGATCGGCCAAATACCACACGCCGGGAATCCTCAGGCCGAGATGCGGATCGTTGGCCAGCAGCGCGTGTCCCGTCAGAGAACGAGCCGCCCCGGCCGCCCACTCGTTGCTGCCGACCGGCGCGCGAGGGTCGGCGAGTTCGCCGCGCAGCGCGACGTTGCGCCGGCAGGCCGCGCCCGGACCGATGCCGGCCAGACCGCGGACGAGCGGCGCGTCGTAGCATGGGTCGCTGAGCGGAAAGCGCGCGTCGAGCAGTCGCAGGCCGCCCTGGCGGTACGCGACGTCGCGCGGCTCGATCGCGTTCCAGTCGTCGATCAGGTCGAGAACGGTTGCCATCGAAACCGCGAGCGAGTCCTGCGGAGACCACGGTTGCGGACGATACGCGAGGATTCGAAATTCGACCGGCAGCGGCTCGCGATCGATCGCCGCATTCACACCGTCGCTGAAGGCGCCGAGCGTTTCGCGGGAACCCGCGTCGAGACGACGCCACTGCGCGTCGACGATCGCGCGGACCGGAACGGCGCGTTCGCGCCGATCGCTGGCCAAGGCCGCGTTCCCCAGGACCTCGGCCAGCTCGCCTTTGACGAACCGCCGCAGCAGATCCATTTGAAAGAGACGGTCGGAGCCCTCCACGTATCCTTGGGCGAAGAACAAATCGTGCTGATCGCGCGCGGTAACGTGCGGAACGCCGCGGTCGTCGCGCAGAACCGAAACCGGGGCGTGGAGCAGCCGGAGGCCCGAAACGGTCCCGTCGTATTGCGCGTGAGCGCGCGTGCCCAGCGCGACGTCGATCGCGAACAGGGCGGCTACAGCCGCCGCCATCAGCGCGAGTGCCGCCGTCAGGCGCAGGAGCGTCCGCGCCACTAGACGTCCACGTAGACGTCGTCGCCGTCGACGTGCAGTTCGAACGTTTCGAGCGGGACGACGGCGGGCAGCGTCACCACGTCTCCCGTTCGTACGTCGAACGTCGCACCGTGTCGAGGACAGACCACGCAAGCGCCTTCGAGCGTGCCCTGATCGAGCGGGCCTCCGTCGTGCGTGCACACGTCTTCGACGGCAAACAAACGATCGTCGACGTTGCAGATGAGAATCTCGACGCCGTCGACGACGACGCGCCGGGTGGTTCCGGGCGCGATTTCGGAGCGCCGCGCGACTTTATGCCGGGACATCGCGAACGTTAGCGGCCGCTCGACCGCGGGCGGGCCGCGCGCTCGGTGCACGGACCGCGGGACTGCAAGTCTCCGATCGGAACGACGTGAAAGTTGTAACCGGGACCGATCGTGATGTCCGTCCCTTTGATCGCTTCGTTAACCGCCAAGCCGAGACCGGGTACCGGAATGGCGCCCGTGCCGACCCCCAGTGCCGACGCGCCGTGGGTCAAGATCGACGCGTCGCGCGGATCGCCGGTAACTTGGATCTGCCGCCCGCCGGCTACGACGTAGCGCGCTTCGAGTACGACGATCCCGTTACGCGCGCGGTTACTCGCCGGCACGGCGCTCAGGACGATGCCGTAGCCGAGCGCGCCGGCCGGAATCGAAACGCCGTTGCTGACGACCGTCGCGGTGGTCTTAAAGCGGAAAACCTCTCCCGAATAGCCGCTCGCCGACGTGACCGTCGTCAGCATCGTTGCGGGCACGAGGCGATAGCAGTGCAGATCGGCCGCAGCGGGGCTGGTCGCCGCAATCGCCCAGACCAATGCGGCACACGCCGGAACTCCGAGAGAGGTTTTGCTCATGCCGGGCTCTTTTCGAAGCAACCCGGCCCGCGCCTGTCGGCCAATCAGCCGACGGCGCCTTCCATTTCCATTTTCACCAGACGGTTGAGTTCGACGGCGTATTCCATCGGCAGTTCCTTGACGAAGAAGTCGAAGAACCCATTGACGATCATTGCCGTCGCGTCGGCCTCGGAGAGCCCGCGGCTCATCGCGTAGAACAACTGGTCTTCGCCGATCTTGCTAACGCTGGCTTCGTGCTCGACGGTCGAGCGCTGCTCGTGAATCTTCATCGTCGGCTTCGTATCGCTCGACGACTCGTCGTCCATGATCAGCGCGTCGCAGCGAACTCGCGTCTTCGCGCCGATCGCCCCCGGAAAGACTTCGACCAGGCCGCGGTACGTCGTCTTTCCGCCATGCGCGCTCACGCTCTTGTTCGTAACGACCGAGGTCGTGTTCGGGGCGACGTGGATGACCTTCGCGCCCGCGTCCTGGTGCTGCCCTTCGCCGGCAAACGCCATCGAGAGGATTTCGCCGCGCGCGCCTTCGCCGGTGAGGTAAATCGACGGGTACTTCATCGTCAGCCGCGAGCCGATGTTGCCGTCGACCCACTCGACGGTCGCGTTCTGCTTCGCGACCGCGCGCTTGGTAACGAGGTTGAAAATGTTCCGATACCAGTTCTGGATCGTCGTGTACCGGATCGACGCTCCCTCTTCGGCGACCAGCTCGACGACCGCCGAGTGCAGCGACGACGTCGAAAACTTCGGCGCGGTGCAGCCCTCGATATAGTGGACCTTCGCGCCTTTGTCGGCGACGATCAGCGTTCGCTCGAACTGCCCCATGTTCTCGGCGTTGATGCGAAAGTACGCTTGCAGGGGCATCGAGACTTCGACGCCGGGCGGCACGTAGATGAACGATCCCCCGGACCAGACGGCCGAGTTCAGCGCGGAGAACTTGTTGTCGCCGGGCGGGATCACGGTGGCGAAGTACTTTCGAACGATGTCGGGATATTTCTTGACGGCGGTGTCCATGTCGCAAAACAGCACGCCCTGCGCGTCGAGTGCCGCGCTGGTGTTGTGATAGACGACTTCGGATTCGTATTGCGCCGACACGCCGGCCAAAAACTTACGTTCGGCTTCGGGAATGCCCAGCCGGTCGAAGGTCCGCTTGATGTCCTCGGGGACGTCGTCCCAGGAGCGCTCCGTCTTATCGGTCGACTTTACGAAGTAGTGAATGTCCGCGAAGTCGATCTCGCTCAAGCGAGCGGTGTCGCCCCACGTCGGCATCGGCTTGGAAAGAAACAGCTCGTACGCCCGCATTCTGAACTCGCGCATCCACGCGGGCTCGTCTTTCATCGCGCTGATGCGCTCGACGATCTCGCGCGTGAGCCCCTTGTCGGACTTGAAGACGTAGTTCTCGGTGTCGTGGAAGCCGTGCCGGTAGTCTTCGATCAGGCTCTCCGGCGCCACCGCGGGGTCGAGTTTGGTTGCCATAACCCTCCGAGCGTACCCCCTCGGCGGGGTATAGTCAAGATAATGAAGTAGTACCTTCATAATCGTCCATAAGAGGTCCTGCCCGCCCGTCGCCGCTGCAGGGCTTTACAGGGGGGTAAGCAGGGGGTATGATTGGCGCCGGGCCCGGGTGGCGGGTCCACGGTTTAAGGGAGGCGCGCCCATACGCGCCATCGCGGCGAGCCGCCCGTGCACCGCTCAAAAGCGCCGGCAAGAGCTCGCCGATAGGTCGGGGACGTGACTGCACCGCAGGCGCCAGCCGACGTAGTCCGGAGGTGGGATTCCCCCGAGGTCAAGGAGACCTGGTCAGTTGAATGCACTCGGCAGGCACATCGTGTGCGAATTTTCGGGCTGCGACCCGGCGGTGCTCTCGGACGTCGAGGGCATCCACTCTATGATGGTTGCCGCGGCCGAAGCGGCTCACGCCACCGTTCGGGAGAGCGCCTTTCACCGATTCGAGCCTCAGGGCGTCTCCGGCACGGTCATTTTGGCCGAATCCCACCTTTCGATCCACACCTGGCCCGAGAAGGGCTACGCGGCGATGGATTTCTACACGTGCGGCGACCACACGGATCCCTGGCTGGCCTGCGACCACGCTGCCCAGGCGCTCGGCGCCAAGAGCGTCCTCACGACCGAATTCAAACGCGGCATCGAAAAAAGCGACGGCGAGTTTACGCACGTCCTCAGCCGCAATCACGATTTGCGGGTGCTCTCCGCGTAATCGCGCGAGCGCACCCGCGCCGCGAGCGGAAATTGATTTCCGTAAACATTCGCGCGACAATTGATTCTTGTTACGTTTTTGACGCACGTTTTACGCGTTTTTCGCGCGTCGTGCCGCAGGCGCGCTTTCGGCGTTCGTCAAATGCTTTTTGCGTAACGCTATTACATTCTCTGCGAGGTAAAAAATATTTCAATGCGTTTAACGATGTTCCGCAGCGGCGCGGCGACGATCGCAGCCGCCACGGCGCTGGCGGCGTGCGGCGGGCACGGAGTCGTCCCGTCGCAAGCTATGGCGCCCCAAGTTTCCGGCGGTTTCGCGGCGAACGCGTTTCCCGATGCCAAGAAGAGTCCGTGCGACGTGACCGGCATGTACTATTTCAAAGGGAACTGCGTGGCGTTCAGCATGAATACCAATGCGACCACTCAGGTGACGCTCGGAAAGTTCAAGCCGTATAACGGCATCAAGATCACGGCGACGCTTTCCAAATTCTCGCATCCGCCTCAGGCGAAGACCGTCCCCGCCGTCATGGGCGATGCGATCGGCAAAAACGACATTCTCGGCAAGGTGAAGAACAAGGCCTTTCCGCTCTACGTCGCCGGCGGCAGCAACTGCGTAACCGCCGACAACAAACCCGAGAAGTGTTTCGGTAAGCCCTTCGTGTATGCCGAACTGATCAACAACAGCCAGTACAATCTCACCCCCGTCAACACGCCGGGCTTCTACATTACCGACTCGCACGGGTTTCCGGGTAAGAACCTCTGCTTTCCGGCGATTCTGGCGACCGTGAAAGGCAAAGTCGTGTGGGCGCTCAACACGGCGCTCGGCGCGAAGCCGGGCAAGACCACGCTGCAGTTAGTCCCGGCGTCGAACCCGGGTCAGCTGGTTTTCCTGGCCCACAGCCAGTTCATCGTCGCCGGCATCTGCGAGTAGAACCGGCCGGTTTCGATAACGGGAGCCCCGCCCGGCGGCGGGGTTCCCGCTTTTTTTCGCTAATCTGACGGCTCCATGCCCAAGACGCAACGTTGGCAGTGGTACGTCGAAGAGTCGGCGCCGTCGGAACAGCATCACCACGCGATCGACCACTCGTATTTTTCCGGGCGCTCCGATTTTCAGCAGGTCGCGGTCATCGGGACTCCCGCGTTCGGCAAGATGCTGATCCTAGACGGCGACACGCAGAGCGCGCAAGGGGACGAGAAGATCTATCACGAGACGCTCGTCCATCCGGCGCTCGCGGCCGCGGCCGATCGCGCCGAGGTGCTCGTGCTGGGCGGCGGCGAGGGCGCGACGCTGCGCGAAATTCTTCGGTGCCCCGACGTGCGACGCTGCACGATGGTCGACATCGACGGGCTGGTGATCGATCTCGCAAAACGATATTTGCCCGAGTGGTCGGACGGCGCGTTCGACGACTCGCGCGCGCGAGTCGTCGTCGGCAACGCCCTGGCGTTCATGCGCGACGACTCCGGCGGCCGCTACGGCGCGATCGTCTCGGATCTTACCGAGCCGCTCGAAGATTCGCCGAGCAATCCGCTGTTCAACGACGGCGTCTTCGAGCTGATCAAGTCGCGCTTGGCCGAGGGCGGGATTTACGTGCTGCAGGCGAGCACGGCGTCGTTTCACAACGCCTCGCTGCACTGCAAGATGGCCCGAACGCTGCGCCGCCGTTACGCGCACGTCGCGTCGTTCGTCACGCACGTGCCGTCGTTCGACGCCGATTGGGCGTTTTTGGCGTGCAGCGACCGGGTCGACGTCGGCACGCTCGACGCTTCGACGATCGACGCGTACTGTGCCGGCCTGCGCGGAGACAATTTCTTTTACGACGCCCAGACCCATCGCCGGATCTTTTCGCTGCCGTTGTACTTGCGGCGCGCACTCGCCGGCGGCGGGGACGTTTTTACGTAGTGCCGGAGGTCCGTTACGAAGGCAAGACGGCGGTCGTAACCGGCGGCGGCACCGGTTTGGGGCGGGCGATGGCGCTCCGGTTCGGGCGCGAAGGCGCGACCGTCTGCGTGACCGGCCGGCGCCGCGAAAAGCTCGAAGAGACGGTCGCAGCAATCCGGCAGGCGGGCGGGCAGGCTTTCGGCATCCCCGGCGACGTGCGCGACCCCAGCGCCGTCGAACGAACGATGCGCGAAGTCGCGGACCGCACCGGACGGATCGACGTGCTGGTCAACAACGCCGCCGGAAACTTCGTCTGTCCTACGGAGGAGCTGTCGCCCAACGGTTTCAAAAGCGTGGTGGACATCGTGCTGCTGGGGACGTTCCACTGCACGCGATTTGCATTCGAGGGATTGCGGGCTACCCGCGGAGCGATCGTCAACGTCGTCGCGGCGTATGCCTGGACCGGCGAACCCGGAGCCGTGCATTCGGCTGCGGCAAAAGCGGGCGTCCTCGCGCTGACGCGGACCCTCGCTGCGGAGTGGGGCCGGTTCGGCATTCCCGTCAACGCCGTCGCGCCGGGTCCGGTTCACACCGAAGGGACCGACAAGAACCTTTGGAGCGTCGGCGACCTCGAGGAGACGGTGCGCGAAACCGTTCCGCTCGGGCGGCTCGGCCGCCCCGACGACGTGGCGCGCGCGGTGGCATGGCTGTGCTCCGACGACGCCGAGTGGATCAGCGGTGCGACGCTATCCGTCGACGGCGCGCAGTGGCTCAACGCGGGCACGCTCGACTTTCGACGCGCCTTCGAAGCGCGCGGGCGGCCCGGCGGTGCACCGGGATAGAGGCGTTCCCGTCCGGAAGGTAGCCGCTTATCATGGCCATCGATTATAGCCGCGCGCCCCACGCCTGGGAGAAGGAGCGCGGCAACTTCGTCCTGTTGCTCGACTTGCAGCTCGAAAAAGTCGAACGCGGTTTTGCCGTCATGCGGATGCCGTTTCGGCCCGAAGTCACCAACGGTACCGGTGCCGTCCACGGCGGCGCGATCGTCAGTCTCTGCGATACGGCTTTCTACGTCGCGCTGGCGTCGATTTTCGGGCGCGAGCAAGATACGACGACCGTGGCGCTGCAGTGCAACTTTCTCGCACCCGCGCTGCCGCCCCACGATCTGATCGCCGAGGCGCGCGTGCTCAAGGCCGGCCGGCGGATCGTGTACGGGGAAGTCAACGTGCGCAGCGGAGAGAAGATCGTCGCCCACGCCACGCTCAACTTCCTCAACAGCTACCCTACCGAGAAACCCAAACGCGCCCCGGAAGGCGGCTCGCAATGACCGTTTCCACCGGTTCGCTCAAGCGCACCGCGCTTTACGAAGAGCACGTCCGCAGCGGCGCCCGGCTGGTACCGTACGCCGGCTTCGAGATGCCCGTGCAGTATGCGGGCATCCTGGCCGAACACGACGCGGTCCGCAACCGTGCGGGACTCTTCGATCTCTCGCACATGGGACAGTTCGCCCTCTTCGGCGATCGCGTCGCAGAGTGGGCCGACACGCTGGCGATCAACGCGGTAGCCACCATGAAGCCGATGCAGGCGCGCTACAATATTTTCTGCAACGAAGGCGGCGGAACGCACGACGACACGATCTTTTATCGGCTCGCCGACCGCTGGCTGTTGGTCGTCAACGCGGCCAACGCCGACAAAATGTGGGCCCATCTCAATCGCCACGTTCCCTCCGCCGGGGTCCGTTTGGAAAACCGGGACGGCGAGCGCGCGCTCGTCGCAATCCAAGGCCCGGCCTCGGTTGCGATGCTGCAGCCGCACGTCGACGTCGACCTAGCGGCGATGAAATACTATTTTTGCGCCCAAGGCAGCGTCGAGGGCGTTCCCGCCCTGATCGCTCGAACCGGTTACACCGGCGAAGACGGGTTCGAACTGTTTGTTGACGCCGAGCGAGCGCCGGCAATTTGGAACGCCTTGCTTTCCGAACACGCGGACGAAGGATTGCGTCCTTGCGGGTTGGGGGCGCGCGACGTGCTGCGCTTGGAGGGGGGCATGCCGCTCTACGGCCACGAGCTGACCGAGGAGATCTCGCCGGTTCAAGCCGGGCAGACCTGGGCGCTCAAAATGAGTAAGCCGCAATTCCTCGGCCGCGAGGCGCTCGCCGCGCAGCTTGCAGCCGGCGACTTCACGCGGATCGCCGGGTTGGTGATGGAAGGCCGCGCGCCGGCCCGCGAGGGATATTCCGTGTGGCTCGACGGGCGCTTGGCAGGCGAGATTCGCAGCGGCTCGCCGGCGCCGTCGCTCGGGAACCGCAACGTCGCGACCGCGCTTGTGTCGCGCGAAGCTGCAACCGCGGGCACCGCTCTCGAGGTCGAGATTCGCGGCACGAAACATCCCGCTACGGTCGTAGCGCTGCCGTTTTACAAGCGTCCCAAATAAGCCAGCGAACAGGAGAAGAGCCATCGTGGCGCAGCCCGAGAACCTGCTGTACAGCAAAGAACACGAATGGGTAAAGATCGAGGGCGGCACGGCCACGATCGGGATCACCGATTACGCGCAAAACTCGCTCGGCGACATCGTGTACGTCGAGCTGCCGAAAGTCGGGGCAGCCGTCGCACAGTTCGCAAACGTCGGCGTCGTCGAATCGGTCAAAGCCGTCTCCGATCTCTTCACGCCAATTTCGGGCGACGTCGTCGCGGTTAACGCCGAGCTGGCCGACGACCCGGCGGCCGTAAACCGGGATCCGTACGGGGCCGGTTGGCTCTTCCGGCTACGGCTCGCCGATGCGAACGAAGCCGCCAAGCTGCTGTCGGCGGCCGAGTACGAACGGTTGGCGGCTTCGTAGATGTACGCGCCGCATACGCAACGCGACGTCGAGCAAATGCTCGACGCCGTCGGCGTCGCCTCGCTCGACGCGTTGCTCGCAGTCCCCGAGGCGCTCGCGCTGAAGGGGCCGCTCGACGTCGTACCGGCGTTACCCGAATACGCGATCGGCCGCCGCTTCGACCACTTCGCGCAGAAAAATACCGGGGCCGATTACCGCTGCTTTCTCGGAGCGGGCGCCTACCGTCACTACGCGCCGCCGGCGATCGCCGCGCTGGCGATGCGGGGCGAGTTTCTCACCGCGTACACGCCGTATCAGGCCGAGGTTTCGCAAGGCTATCTTCAAGCGATCTACGAGTGGCAGACGTACGTCTGTCTGCTCACCGGGATGGAAATCGCCAATGCCTCGGTATACGACGGCGCGACCGCGCTTGCCGAGGGTGCGATCATGGCGCTCAACGCGACCGGCCGCCGGAAGATTCTCGTTTCGCGGGCCGTGCATCCGAACTATCGAGCCGTCCTGCGGACGTACTGCGACGGCCTCGACGTCGACGTCGACGAACTGCCCTACGCGGCCGACGGCACGACGGATTCGGCCGCGATCGAGCGAACGATCGGCAGCGGCGAGTACGCTGCCGTCGCGCTGCAGTCTCCGAATTTCCTCGGGAGCGTCGACGTGCCGTCCAAAGCGGCGCTCGACGCAGCCCGCGCGGCCGGAACCGTGCCGATCGCGGTCGTCGCCGAAGCGTTGTCGCTGGCGGCGCTGGCGCCTCCGGCGGATTGGGGCGCCCAAATCGTCGTCGGGGAGGCGCAGAGTTTCGGCGTCCCGGTCGCTTACGGCGGGCCGTACGCCGGATTCATCGCCTCGACGAAGGAGCACGTGCGGCGCATTCCCGGCAGGCTGGTGGGCAAGAGCGTCGACCATGCGGGGCGACCGGCGTACGTGTTGACGCTGCAGGCCCGCGAGCAGCACATCCGCCGAGAACGAGCGACCTCGAATATCTGCACCAATCAAGCGCACTGCGCGCTGATCGCGACGATCTATCTCGCGCTCATGGGTAAGACCGGCCTGCGCGACGCGGCGGCGCTGAATCTGGAACGGTCGCGCGAACTCGCGACGGCCCTTTCGAGCATCGACGGGATCGCGTTGAAGTTTTCGAGCCCGTTCTTCAACGAGTTCGCCGTCGACCTCGGACGCGATGCCGCTACCGTCTTGCGCGTGCTGCGCGAACGCCGGATTTTGGGCGGCGTCGACTTGGGCCGGTTTTATCCCGAGCTGCGCAACTGCATGTTGACGACCGCGACCGAACTGACGACCTCGGGCGACGTCCGCGCGCTGGCTACGGCCCTAAAGGAAATTACGAATGACCGCGCCGCCGTTTGATCCGACCGCCCGGCCGCCGATTTTCGAACTCGGGCAGCCGGGACGCGCGAACCGCTACCTCGACGAGGGGAAGCCCCTTCAGACGTTCCTTCCCGCGTCGCTCCTGCGCGGCGACCTGCCGTTGCCCGACAACAGCGAGCTCGACGTGGTGCGTCACTACACGAACCTTTCCCGGCGAACTTTCGGCATCGATCTCGGCTTCTATCCGTTGGGATCGTGCACGATGAAGTATAATCCGCGCATTAACGATGCGATGGCCGCCAAGCCGGAGTTCGCAGACTTGCATCCCTTCGTGCCCGACGAGTTGGCCCAGGGGGCGCTGCAAGTGATGTACGAGCTCGAACGCAGCTTGTGCTCGCTCTTCGGAATGGCAGCTTTTTCGCTCAATCCGGCGGCCGGCGCGCACGCCGAACTTGCAGCGTTGCTCGTCGCCAAACGGTACTTCAAGGACCGCGGCGAGACCGGTCGCGACAAAGTAATCGTCCCCGATACCGCGCACGGCACCAATCCGGCGTCGGCGGCGATGTGCGGTTTTAAAGTGATTTCGCTTCCCAGCGACGAGCGCGGACGGGTGAGCTTGCAAGAACTCGCCGGTGCGATCGGGCCCGACACCGCCGTCTGCATGATGACCAACCCGAACACGCTGGGGCTGTTCGAAGATCGCGTCGCGGAAATTACCGCCGCCGTGCACGCGGCTGGCGGCCTGGCATACTACGACGGAGCCAACGCCAACGCGTTGATGGGCAACGCGCGCCCGGGCGACATGGGATTCGACCTCATGCACCTCAACACGCACAAGACGTTTACGATTCCGCACGGCGGCGGCGGAGCCGGCCACGGGCCGCTCGGGGTCGCCGCGCACTTGGTTGATTACTTGCCGACGCCGGTCGTTATCGCGACGCCCAAAGAAGACGGCGACGCAAGCGTTTCGCCGAGTGACCGGCTGACGTTTCGGCTCGACTTCGACCGGCCGAAATCGATCGGACCGATGCGTTCCTTTTGGTCGAACTTCGCGCACGCCGTTCGCGCGCTGGCATACATCTACGCCAACGGCGCCGACGGGCTCAAACGCGTTTCCCAACTTGCCGTGCTCAACGCCAACTATCTGCGGGTGAAGGTCGCAGAATTCTTAGACACGCCGTACGACGAAATCTGCCGCCACGAATTCGTCGTCTCGGCCGAGAAGCTGAAGCGCGAGACCGGCGTGCGCGCACTCGACATCGCCAAGGCGCTGCTCGATCGCGGGTTCATGGCTCCGACGATGTACTTCCCGCTGATCGTTCCCGAGTGCTTGATGATCGAGCCCACGGAAACCGAATCGAAGGAGACCCTCGACTCGTTCGCGGAGGCGCTGCGGGCGATCGTGGCCACCGCGCAGTCCGACCCTCAGCAGCTCTTCGACGCGCCGGTCTCCACGGTCGTCGGCCGGGTCGACGAGACCCGAGCCGCTCGTCAACCGGATCTGCGCTGGCGCCCGGGCGGCAACTCCTGACCGTTTCTCCTGCGAGGAGCAGCGCGAGTCACTCAATTAAACTAACTGTAGTCACTTTTATCGAGGAGAATGCGGCGCGCTCCGCGAGGTCTTTCGCGGCCCTGAACGGGCTCAAAAAGGCGCGTCCTTCCGGCAGGCACCGGCAGGGCGCGGAGGCTATACTCTAGGTAATGAAGGGGGCTGCTAATAGGCCCCCTTGCCTCCCAAAGCACAGGTTGAAGCGAACATGCGGATCAAGTACGAGGTCTCGGCCGGCGGATTGCTTTTGCGTCCCCGCGCCGCGACGCACGACGCGCTGTTGATCGGTCGCGGTTCGCCGCCGAGTGTCTGGACGCTCCCCAAAGGGCACGTCGAAGCGCGCGAATCGAACGAGCAAGCCGCGTTGCGCGAGGTTCGCGAGGAGACCGGCTGCTGGGGCGAGATCGTCACTCGGCTCAACGAGATCTCCTACTGGTTTTACGTCGGAAAGACGAAACACCGCAAATCCGTCACCTTCTACCTGATGCGGTACCTCTCGGGCGACCCCACCAATCACGACCACGAAGTCGACGAGGCTCGGTGGTTCGACCTGATGCAGGCGCGCAAGACGCTGAAGTACGTCAACGAAAAGCGTTTGGTGGATATGGCGCTCGACTTTCTGGCGGCCGATCCCGCCGCGCTCGGCGCGACGCCGCCCGCGATCGCGGCGGCCGAGCAGAAGTCTTCTTGAGCGAAGCGCTCCCGTCGGCGCCGGAAGACGCCGCCGGCTGTCGCGTACGATTCGACGTTTTCGACGGCCCGCTCGATCTGCTGCTGCATTTGATCAAGGAACGGCAATTAGACGTCGCGACCGTACCCTTGGCATCGGTCGCCGAGCAATACCTGGCGTTCGTTCGGGCCATGCAGTCGCTCGACGTCGAAGTCGCCGCCGAGTACTTAGTGATTGCGGCGACGCTGGTTTTCCTCAAATCGCGGGCGTTGCTGCCGCCGATTCCGGCCGAGTTCGTCGACGACGACTCGGAATCGCCCGAACAAGTCGAGGAGCGGTTGCGGCGCCGTTTGATGGCCTACTCGAAGTACCGCGAGCTCGGCGAGGAACTCCGGGCGCGTCAGGCCGAGGCCGGCGGATTTTTTTACCACGAGTCCGGCGATCCGACGAGCGAAACGGTTCAGCGATACGATATCGACCCGGAGAAGCTCAAACGAGCGTTCGTCGCGATGCTCAGCCGTGCCCGGCCCGAGAAGCGTTCGGTCGTGCGCGAGCGCGTGTCGCTGATCGCATCGATGGACTACATCGCTCGCAGCGTCAGAGAACGCGGCGAAGTGCTCTTCTCCGCGCTCTGCCACGAACTCGGGATGACCCGCGAAGTGATCATCGTGACCTTCCTGGCGGTCCTCGAACTCATCCGGCGCCATCGCATTGCGTTCGAGCAGCCCGAGCTGTTCGACGACATTCGACTGTTGCCGCCGGGAGCCGACGCGGCGTTAGGCCCCGTGCAAGGATGAGCGCCGTGCGCGAAACCGGCGTGGCACTCGGGCGTGCCGCGGTTTCGGACGAGAACGAGAGCGACGCCGCCGCGATCGAAGAAGCGATCGTCCGGCTGCGGTGTCCCATCGAGGCATTGCTGTTCGTTGCCTCAGAACCGCTGGCGATCAAACAAATCGCCAAGCTGGTGCGGTCCGAGGAGGTCGAAGTGGCCGCCACCCTCGCGCAGCTGGCAGCCGAATACGCCGACCGCGGGATCGTGCTGCGCGAAGTCGCCGGCGGCTATCGGTTCGCAACCTCGCCGTTGGCGCGCGATGCGGTCGAGGCGTACTTACTCCCGCCCAAGACGAACCTGTCGACGCCGGCGCTCGAAGCTTTGGCAATCGTGGCGCACATGCAGCCCGTTACCAAAAGCGAAGTCGAAGCGATTCGCGGCGTGAACTCCGACAGCGTCGTGAGCACCCTCCTCGACCGCAATCTCATCGCCGAAGCGGGCCGCAAAGACGTGGTCGGCCGCCCGATGCAGTATCGAACGACGCCGTTTTTTCTGGAGTCTTTCGGACTGCGATCGCTCGACGATCTTCCCGAACCCGAGCTCGACTCCGGACAACCCCTCGAGCTCAATCTGCTCGCGACGCAATAAGGACGGCCGGCGGCGTGCGAATCGGCCTCCACGCGCGCGTGGCGGGAGGGTATGCGAAAGCCGTCGCCCACGCGCAGGCGGCGGGCTGCTCCGCCCTTCAAGTGTTTTCCTCGAATCCGCGCAGCTATCGGACGAGTCCGATCGACGTGCCCGCGCTCGAGACCTTTGCTGCCCTGCGACGTGCCGCCGGACTCGATCCGTGCGCGATCCATACGCCGTATCTGATCAATCTCGCGAGCGAGGATCCAAAGATCTCCGCGGGTTCGCTGCGGTTGCTTCGCAACGACCTCGCGGTGGCCGCCCGTGGCGAAATGCGGTTGGTGAACACGCATCTGGGTTCGTACGGTAACCGCGATCGTGCGGCCGGCTTTGCGGCCGTGTGCGCAGCGCTCGCCGCGGCGCTGAGCGACGCGCCGCCCGACGTGTATCTCGTCTTAGAAAACTCGGCCGGCGCCGGCAATCTCGCGGGGGGCACGCTCGAAGAACTCGGCAGCTTCCTCGACGCAGTCGGGCACCCGCAGCTCGGCGTTTGCCTCGACACCGCGCACGCCTGGGCGGCGGGCTACGCGATCGACTCGAAGGACGGAGTGGACCGATTCGTCGAGCAGGCCCGGGAACGAATCGGACTCGACCGCGTGTTGATGTTCCACTTCAACGATACCGAGGTGCCGTTAGGCGGCAGCCGCGACCGTCATTGGCATATCGGCGAGGGGAGAATCGGCATCGCCGGTTTCCGCGCGCTTCTCGCGCACCCGGAGCTGCGCGAGAAGACGGCAATTTTGGAGACTCCGGGCGACGACGCCGACGACGTTCGAAACGTGCAAACGATTCTCGCGCTCGAGCGCGCCGCTGCGGCGAGTTGACGCGCGAGGTCCGTTAACTCACGCGGAGGTGCGGCAGGCGCATGTCCGAAGCGGCAAACAATGCCGCGTCGGCGCGCCGGATCCGCAGCCGCAGCGTCACGTCGGAAATGTCCGAAACCAACGGCCTGGAGCGAATCGGATCGGCAAACATGGGACTCCTCGAATCTGACTATTTGGTAACCTCCTATTATGATACGATGGTTATGGTAACTTGTCAATCATGTTTGATGGTGCTAGGCTTGGCTCGGTGACGGCGCCGCAATCTTTCCCGGATCCAGGCCGGCTCGAACTGCTGGCGGGCTTCGTGAATACGCTCGACTACGCGGCGGGCCCCGACGCGCTCGCAACCCCCGCTTCCGCTTCGCAGTGGTGCCGGGACCACGGATTGGCCCCGATTTCCAATCACCGGGAGGTCGAGCGGCTGCGTGCTTTCCGCGAGGTCTTACGCGACGTACTTCTGGCCAACAACGGCGAGGCGGGAGTCGAAGGGGCCTGGCAAGCGATGAACCCGTACTTGGCGGCCGGCTCCTATCGGGTCGCGGCCGGCGGCGGCGGACGCTTGACGTTGCAGCCCGGCGGGGCGGGCGCGGAACGGACGATTGCGAGCATGTTGGCGATCGTCTACGACGCGATGGCGGCCGGGACGTGGCGGCGGCTGCGCGCCTGCCGTCACTCCACCTGCCGGTTCGCATATTACGATAGCTCGAAGAACGGATCGCGGGCTTGGTGCAGCATGGCCGTTTGCGGGAATCGCGAGAAAGCCGCCCGCAGGCGCACGCGTGAGCGAGACGAGCGGCAGCGGTAGCGCGCCGGCGCCGCGCTTCGTCGCACATTTCGACGTTGACGCCTTCTACGCCAGCGTCGCGGTTCGCGACGATCCGCGTTTGCGCGGCAAACCGGTCGCGGTCGCCGGCAGCAGCCGGCGCGCGGTGGTTTTAACGGCTTCGTACGAAGCGCGACCGTTCGGCGTGCGGTCCGCGATGCCGCTGTACAAGGCGCGTACGGCGTGTCCGGATTTGGTGGTCGTGGCCCCGGACATGTCCAAGTACCGCGCGATTTCACGCGAAATTTTTGCGGTGCTCGGCGCGCGCGGCTACGCGGTCGAAGGGCTTTCGATGGACGAAGCCTTCGTAGATTTAGGCGCGCTGCCGTTCGGGGCCGCGCAGGCGTTGGCCGCGACGATTCGCGGCGACGTTTTTGCGGCCACCCGTCTGACCGTCAGCGCCGGCGTGGCCGCCGGCAAGATGATCGCCAAAATCGCATCGGACGTGTGCAAGCCCGACGGAATGCTCGCGATCCCGCCTGGGGAGGAAGCGCGCTTTCTCGCCCCTTTGCCGGCCGCTCGGTTATGGGGCGTCGGTCCGAAAACCCAAGCGCGCCTCGCCGCCGTCGGCATCGCCACGATCGGCGACGTCGCGGTCCTCGACGCCGGGCAGCTGCGCGAGTTGTTCGGGTCGTGGGGTTTGCAACTGCACGACCTGGCGCGCGGCCTCGACCCGCGTCAAGTCGAACCCGCGCGCGAGACCAAATCCATTTCGACCGAGGAGACGTTCGAGTACGACGTGCGCGACGAAGGGCAGCTCATCGAGGTCTTGCGCGTTCAGGCGATCGAACTGGCCGAGACGTTGCGGCGCGAGAACGCGGCCGCGCGCACCGTCGGTGTAAAAATCAAACGCGGCGACTTCACGACGGTCGGCCGGCAGACTGCCTTGGTCGAACCGACTCGATCCGCGCGCGGCATCTTTCGGTCGGCCGTTTCGTGTTTGCGCCGCGCTCGGCTGGAAGGCGCGCCGGTACGACTGCTCGGCACGCGCGTGGCCTCACTGGTGGAAGGCGAGCCGCTGCAGATCGGCTTGTTCGCCAAGGGCGAACGTCAAACGTGATCCGCGTGCCAGCACGGATCGGAGTCCGCGCTCGCCGCGAGGGTCCTTACCATCAGGGAGCCGGCCGGCGAGAGCGGCGCCGCCATAAAAATCGCCCGTCGACGTTTGCGTACGACGCCGCGGGGAAGCAAGTCGCGTCCGCCGCCGGGCGGAAGCCATCCCGTCACGCGGCGTAAGTCCCCCGCGGCGGCGCGCAGCAGCGCGGTGACCGCGCGCGCTCCGGCTTCGCCGGAAAATCCGAACTCTTCGACGACGAACGCGTCGCGAACCGGATCGCGCTCGCCTAAGACGTAAGCTTCGACGTTGCGTCCGCGCCCGCGCAACACTAAGTTGGTCTCCTGACCGCAGGCCCGTCCCGCGCCCCGTAACATCAGGAGACGAATCCAATCCCACACCAGCGCGGTGCGTGCGAATCCACCCGCTCGGCGCCGCTCCTCGATCTCGAAGCAGCGACGCACGCCGCTCCAATCGCGCTCCTCCAAGCGCGCGGGGACGAGCCGGGTCGCCGGCAAGGCGTCTGCGCGCAGCGAAATTTCGCGCGAGGGCAGTTCCCGAAATCCCAGCGATGCGTAGAACGCGGGGGCGATGTCGGAAAAGAGATAGGCGACGTCGCAGCCTTGGGCGCGGGCGCGGTCGAGTTCGGCCGCGAGCATCGCGGTCGCGTATCCGCGGCCCCGATATTGAGCCGGAGTAAACACCGCACCGATTCCGACGGCTTGCAGGCGCTGCGTTTCCAGGTGCATCGAACGCTGGTAGCGCTTGAACGACGCGACCAGCGTTGCGTCGTCGTACAACCCCACCGTTCGGTAATAACGCCGGCCGTAGGGGCTACGCGCGATTTCCAGTACTTGGGCGACGTAGGTGTCGAAGTCGCGCCGGCCGGCCCAAAGCCGCGCCGTGTGCGGCAACACTTCGCGGGCGTACGTGCCGGCGTCGACGTCGCGCAAGCGCACCCGCTACGATGCCTCCGTGCGCTCGAGTTCGCGCGTTCCCGGTAAGTGCGCTTTGCGCAGCTCCTCAAAGAATTCGGGTGCGGCGACGCCGCGGGTCGGCGGTTGCGAAGCCGTGACCAGCACCTCGCCGCGCGCCCGCCGCAGCGCGTACACGAATGCGCGCCGCTCGCGCGCGTTATACTTTTCGCGAACCTTGTTGCGAGCCATATAATAAGCGAATTTGGCCGTGCGGGCGGCGCGCGCTTCGCCGGCATTTTCCTTTGGAATCATTCCGTAACGCGGGCTGAACAGAAATGCGTCCGGCACGTACCACCGTGGAAACGCTCCCGCGCGAACGTCGGCAATCGCAACCCGCTCGAACTCGCGCCCGCGAACCGCCTCGACGCTGGCGATCCGAACGCTCGCGTCGTCGCCGGGGTCCTCGCACGACTCGAGATCGCTGCTCGCGCGGCGGCCGGCATACTCGAGTGCGTCGCCCACCGTACGATCCGGTGCTTCGGAAAGGAACGTCTGAAGCCGCGCGAGCAACCGGCGCAACACGACTTGCTGGGCTTTCGCGCGCGCGGATCCGGGTGCGCCTTCGGCCGCCAGCCCCTCGCGCCAAACCGCGCGCGCGAAACGCTCGAACGGCCAGTCGTGCATCGCGTCGAGCCAACCTTGCCGCATCGTGCGAAACCGTTCGACCCGCAGGCGCGCGTCCGGCGGCAAGTCGTCGTCGCGGTCGCCGCGGACGACGTTCCAGCCCAGCCGCAAGTCGCGCTTGGGATCCCATCGCCCGACGCGCACCGTGGGAGCCGGCTCGTCGTCGAGGACGAAGAGCGGCGTCTGCGGGTTCGACGGTTCGCCGCAGAGGGTCGCGAGGGACGCGTCGGAGAGTCCCCACGCGGGATTGCCCAACGTGCGCAGCAGCCAGTCGTGCCGGAATGGATCGTAGGCGTTCCAAAGCAGGGCGATGGCGTCGAGCGCGCGCCGCTCGGCGAAAAGGTTGACGTCGCCGGCGACGACGACCGGTACGTCGAGATCCAGCAAGGCGGTCTCGTAGATTTCGACGGCGGAAACCGAGCGAAACAGGACCGCGATTTGGTTCGCCGGCGTTCCCGCGTCGAGCCACGCGCGAACGCGCGCGGCAATGAAGAGCGCCTCCTCGCGCGGCGACGTCGCGCGAAAGAGCGAGAGAGCCGGCGCGGCGCCGGCGTTCGCGAGCGGCTCGCCGGTAATCAGCCGGCGGCACGCAATCTCGATAGCGGCCGGCGAGCGGTGTTGTTCGTGGAGCTCGAAGCGCGGGCCGTCGGCCGCCGCGGGGGCATCGCCGCACAGCGTCACGCCTTCCAAGTTCGAGCCGAACACCGCCTGCAGCAACTGCAGTTCGCCCGCGGTAAGCTTTTCGGCGTCGTCGACGAAGGCGAACGGCCGCTCGATCCGCAGGCGCCGCGCGAGATCCGGGTCGGAGCGCAGCCGTTCGAGCGCGGCATCGATCGCGTCCCTACCGGTCATGCGGCCCGTCTCGGTAAGCAGTTCGGTGTAACGCGCGTACAATTTCGCCAGGATCTTGGCGAGGTCGACCTCGCGGCGATACTGCCGGCGCAGTTCGTCGGTAGTCACCGCAAGCGCGTCCCGGTCGGTATCGTTGACCGACAGCAGGAGTGCGGGATCGGCGAAATTCGGAGGCTTGGCGTAGAATTCGGTGGCCCCCGAGAGCGCCGACGATAGGAAGTCTTGGGCCCCGATGCGTGCGTCGCGCAGCTTGCGAATCAAGCGAAACGCCGATTCGAGAAATCGCCCCGGCGAACGCAGTCCGGGAACTTCGGGATCGAGCTGTTCGGTAACGATCTCCTCCCAGTTCATCGCGAAGAGCGGTGCGCAGGCGTCTTCAAAGGTCGCCTCGGCCTCGACGTCGTCGACGATTGCGACCGCGCATTCCGCGAGCGCCAGCACGTGCACCGCGTATTCGTCGAACCGATCCGAGTTGGGAAAAAGCAGCACGCCGCTTCCGTTGCCCAGCGAACGCGCGCGTTCGGCCCGCGCTAGCAGGGCGGTCGTTTTGCCGGTTCCGGGCGCGCCGCAAATCGCTACGCAGCGGTCGAACGAGGCGTCGACGGCGCTGCGCTGTTCCGAGCTGAGACGATCGGCTGGGATCACCGGGCAAAGCGCTCCGGCAGCTCGGGAGGCCTGCCCGCGCAGGCGACCGCATAGGCGCAGTACCGGCAGGCCGCCGCGTCCTTCGTAACGGCAAAGCGTGCGACGGTGCCGGACGCCAGTTCGCCGCTGATTTCGATCATGCGCGCGCGCGCTCTCTCGAGTTCGGAAACGGCGATCGTGCCGGCGGACGCGTTGCTGCGGCGAGGCTCCGTCGCCGATCCGAAAACGACTTCTAAGACGATCGGTCGAACGTCCAGCAGCGCGTCTTTGAGGGGAACCAGCGCCAGCCGGGTCACCCGGTCGCCGGCGGCGGTCCGCGCCCAATAATAGAACGGAAGTTGAAAATCGCGGAATTGCCGGATCTTTTCGCGGTAGTCGGCGGCAGTGGCCGCGATGCTTCCGGTCTTGTAGTCGACCACGCCGATGCCGCCGGAGCGCTCGTCACGATCGAGCCGATCGATGAATCCGACGAACGCGCGCCCTCCGAGCTCGAGTTCGGCGGCGACTTCGCGTCCGACGACCTCAAACGGCGCCACTCGTTCTTGGACGAGCAGCCAGTCGATGTATCGCTGCGCCGTCCGCCGGGCGCGCCGGCGCTGAAGTTCGAACTCGACGGCCGTTTCGAAGCCGTCGCGATTGCGTTCGAACGCCCAGGTTACGCACTCCGTCACGCGGCGCCGCATCGCGGCTTCGTCGCTCGCGCGCGGCCGCGGAAACTCGCCGTGGAAGTCTTCCAGCGCGAGATGAAAGGCCGTTCCATAGGTCGCCGCCGACGAACCGCGATCCTCGACGGCGGCGCAGGCGTAACGATAAAACCATTTTCGCGGGCACTCGGCGTACGCGTTGAGCGAGGAAGGACTAAAATGCCGTTGGCGCGCGGCTACTCCGGTGGGAACCTCGCGTTCGCACGGCTCGGCCAGCGCGATCTCGACCGGTGCGCTGCGGTCCGCAGCGGCGCGCGCTGCCGGCTCGGCGCTGCGCGATTCGAAGGTCGTGGCGATGAGGGCATGCAGACTTGCGTCGTCGAGTTCCTCGGCCGACGCCCGAAGCCGGCGCGCGCGTGCCGCGAACTCCAGCACGGCGTCGCGTTCCGGAGGCGGCAAGCCCAGCTTTCCTTCGGCGATCGATTCGAGCAAAGTCCCCGTCCGGGAAGCCAAGGTCGCATAGGCCGCTCCGACGTCGTGCGGGACGCCCGAGTACTGCGACCGGATCAATGCGGCCAGTGCGGAGCGATCGCCCGTTCGGCACCACCGAATCGCGCTGCGGAAGAAGGCTCGAGCGTCGGGGGAATCGGCGAGCACCGTCAGGAGTTACAGGTTCCGCCAGGCGCCCCTGCAGGCCGTGTGTAACGGCTAAGCGATGCGTCGAATCGTCGTCGGAATCAGCGGAGCGAGCGGCAGCGCTTATGGCTACATGGCGCTCCAAGCGCTGCGTTCGATCGGGGGTATCGAGACGCATCTCGTCTTGACTTCCGCGGCGCACCGCACGATCGAGCTCGAGACGGACATGACCGCGAGCGATTTCGAAGCGCTGGCCGACGTCGTTCACCGCGACGACGACCTTGCCGCGGCGGTCTCCAGCGGTTCGTTCGTCACCGACGGGATGCTCGCGATCCCTTGCTCGATGAAGAGCGCGAGTGCGATCGCGTACTCGCTCAACTCCAGTCTCTTAGTGCGGGCCGCCGACGTTTGCCTGAAGGAGCGGCGGCGGCTGGTTCTGGTCGTGCGCGAGACGCCGCTCCATTTGGGCCATCTGCGCACGCTCGCGCGGCTGGCCGAAATCGGCGCGGTGATCCTTCCTCCGATTCCCGCGATGTACGCCAATCCGCAGAGTGTCGACGATATCGTCGCGCATACCGTCGGCAAAGCGCTCGATCAATTCGGAATTGCGAACGAGTTATTCAAACGCTGGCGGTCGCCGCTGGGGAAGGGCTGATCGAGCCGGACTCTTCGTCGCCTTCGACCCTCATTTACCATAGTAAACCTCGGGCCTCGGCTCCTCAATCCGACTCAATCAGCCCTTCCCGACGCATGGGCGACCGGACGCGACCCGGAGTTCGCACAGGGTGAGATCGTCCAAGGCGAGTGACTCGCCGCGTTCGGCGAGCGCGCCGTCAAACAGGTCGAGCAGCAGCGACGAGTTCCTCCGCGAGGGCGACGTCGCCGGCGCGGTCGACGTTAACGCCCGTTTCGGCAAACGGCGACACGAGTGCGCGCACCGGCGCGCCCAGGAGCGTCCCGGCTCGCGCTTCGGCGGCGGCGATCGTAAGACGGCCGACCGCGTAGCGCGCCAGCACGTCCCATCCGAACAGCGATGCGAGCTGGAGCGGACGTTTACGCGCGGCACCGAGCCGTTCCAGAAATCGTTCGAGCAGCGGAAGTGCGCGCGGCTTGAGCGAGGCGATCCCGCCGCCGCAGAACGTACCGTCGCGCAGGCGCGCCCAGGTGTGGGGCACTTGCGGAAAGCGCGCCAGATGCGCGCGTTTCTCGACGCACCCGTAGACGACGTCGGCATCGAGCGCGCGCATTCGCGACACGAAGTCTTCGATTGCCGGGACCGTGAGGATCGGGAGATCCGAAGCGACGACGAGCACGTCGCGGCCGGCCGGCAAGTCCGCCAGCCCGTTGCGAAGGCTTTGCGTGATGGTAACGCCGTCGGGACGCAGTTCGTCGGTGAGGGAGAGGCCGGGATGATCGCGGACCGCAGGCGGAGCGACCGTGATGATCCTTCCGACGCTGGGAGCGGCGCGTAACGCCGCCAGTACGCGGGCGACGAGCGTCACTCCGGCGATTTCGACGAACGCTTTATTAGGTGCTCCGGGCTGCAGGCGCGCGACGGCGTCGACCGGACCGCCGGCCAGCACCACCGCCACGATCGGCGTCACGAGCGCCACTGCGGCGTCGCCGCAAAGGCGGCGGCAAAGCGGTCGTACTCCTGCGGCAAGGAGAGACGCTCCAAGATGCGTTCGGCTTCCGCGCGCGCCGGGGCCAGCGCGAAGACGCAGGAACCGGAACCGGCTAACAGCGGCCGCCGCGCGCCGGCTGCGGCGAGCGCGTTCAGCGCGGTCGCGACTTCGGGAACGTGCGCGGCGACCGGTTCTTCAAAATCGTTGTGCAGCAGCGCTTGCACGGCGTCGAAGTCGCTACGCTGCACGGCGGTAATCATGGCCAGCGATTGGGACGCGTTGCGCGGACGCAGGGTTCGCTGGCCGCCATCGAGCCGCGCGTAGGCGGCGGCCGTAGATACTCCCACCGGCGGCTTGACGATTACCACGTGCCAGTGCGGCAACGCTCCCAGCGGCGTGACGCGCTCGCCGGTTCCCTCGACGAGTGCGCCGGTTCCGGCCAAGAAAAACGGAACGTCCGAGCCCAAGCCGCGAGCGATCTGCAGCCAGTCCTCTGCCGGCCGGCGCCCGAACGCGCCCTCCATCGCTGCCCGCAGGACGGCGGCTGCATCGCTCGATCCGCCGCCCAAACCGGCGGCCACCGGGATACGCTTGTGCAGAGCGACGCGTGCCGGCGGGAGATCGCCCAGCGCGCGCAACGCGCGAACGACCAAGTTGTCGTCGTCCTCGAGGTCGCCTCGGCTGCACGAGAAGGCAAACCGATCGCTCGGCTCTACCGAAATCTCGTCACAAAAGTCCAACGGCACCATCACGCTTCGTACGCCGTGGTAGCCGTCGTCGCGCCGCGCGAGAACTTCCAGCGTGAGGTTGATCTTCGCCGGTGCCAGGAACGCCGGGCTCATGGGCCAGCTTCCTTAGCAGGTCGTACGCGAACCTCCCGCTGGAGCCGGAAGGCGCCCGTGTTGCCGATGCCGCAAGGTACCGCGACAGATGGGTCCGAGTTACGACGCTCAGCGAAACGAATTTTGCGCCTACGTCCTGCACGAATCGCAGACGCCGTACGGCTTGCTTCTGGGCAATTTCAAAGCGTACGCGCAGTCGACGGCCAAGGGCGGAGTGCGCGGCCTGTGGGACGCCGATACCGATCAGATCATCTTCGGCATGCACCACATCGCCTATCGGCTGCGCGGCGGCGTGGGCGGGGGTACCCTGTTCCCGCATCAGATCGAACGCGAACTCACCTTTCTGCCCTTCGCGCAAATTTCGGAGTTCACGCTCGGCGACCGGGTCCACGTTACGGAATCCTTCTACGTGCCGCACGGCCCGGCGTTCGACCGGGCCGTTTCGTTCGTCGTCGACGTCACGTTGTACAACCCCGGCGGCGAGGTTCTCGAAGTGGCGCTCTTTCCGTGGGCGCTATTAGTCGGTCAGCGGTTTTACGGCGAGCCCGAGCACGAGGTGCGCGCCTGGAACGACGGGCGCCTGATCTGCTCGAAAAATCTGGAAACGGGCGGCGAACGGTGGTGGGGCGGTTCCCGCCAGCCGGTCGCGATCGAGCTGTCGCTGCGCGAACAGGCGTTGCTCGAGTCGATGCGCCGCTCGACGTTGTTGCGGGAAGGCGCCGGCCTCGAGGACGTCACGCCCGAGCTGGCCGCGTTGGTAAGCCGCCGAATCTTCGGCGCGTTCGAATACGTGGTCGCGGTCGCTCCGGGAGCGCGGGAGTCGCTGCGTCTGGCGGTGGTTTACGACAAAGACGGCACCGAAAAGAGCCGTCCGGTTCTCGAGGCCCTGCTCGTCGACCCGCGCGCGCTTCACGATACGCAACGGTACTTCGCCGATCGTTTGGCCGACGCGCGTTTCATGACGCCCTCTCCGGAAATCAGCCGCGGGGTGGCTTGGGCCAAAGCCAACATGCTGCGCATCGTCAAGGAATATCCGCACGGCTGGGGGTCGACGAACTCGCCGCCTTCGGACATCTTGGTTTCCCGCGATACTTCGTGGTTCGTGCACGGGTTCGACTACTTTTGGCCCGAGTTCAGCCGCAACGCTCTCGAGGTTTTCAACCGCGCGATCGACCCGAGCGGGCTGATGATCGAGTACATTCGCGGCGTCAGCGGATACAAAACGGCCTACGATCTCAACATCAACGACGACACGCCGCTTCACGTCATCGCGATGCTGCATCACTACAACGCGACCCTCGACGACGGCTGGGTACGCGAACACCTTGCGCTGGTGATCAAGCTGACCGACTACATGCTCAGCCAATGCGACGATCGCAACCTCGTTTTCTGCAAGGCCAACGGCGTCGATATGTACGGGATTTCGTCGTGGCGAAACATCATTCCGTACTACACGCTCGATGGGGCCGTGACCGAAATCAACGCCGAAGCCGTCTACGCCTTGGAGGCCGCCGCGATGCTCTGCGCCGTGGCCGACGATCACGAGCATTGGGAGCGCTACGTCACCCAAGCGCAAGCGATGCGCGAAGCCATGATGACGTATTTGTTCAACGACGATACGGGGGCGTTCGTCCTCAATTACGATCAAGACCGCAACTATCAAGACAACTTTACGGCCGACGAGATTTTCCCGGTGCTCTTCGGGGTCGCCGACCCCAAAGAGCGACGCGCCATTCTCAAGCGCTTGAACGAAGCCGATTTCGTGACGCCGGTGGGATTGCGAACGATCTCGACTGCGGATGCGTGGTACTTCCCGTCGTACGGCTTCGGGCTGCTGGGCGGCGTCTGGCCGGACTTGACGCTCTGGTACGCCGTCGCGCTGGCGCGCAACGGGCTGACCGACGACGCCGTTCACTTTCTCGACGCGACCTATCGGGCGATGGAGGGCGGCAGCCCGCGCAACACCGTGCCAGGAGAGTTTGCGGAATGGTTCGACGGCGGATCGCTGAGCAATCGCGGAATGTATCTGTCGCCGTGGACTGGGGCGAAGTATCTCTGGGCGGTCGCCGAGACCGTCGGCGGACTCGACGGGTACCGAACGAGCGGCCGGCCGCATCTCGCTCCATTGCGCCCCAAGGGTTGGGAGTGGATCGCCGCCGCCCGGGTGCACTGGGGCGGAAAGCGGCGGACGTACCTGATCGACCTGCGCAACGACGTAATTTACGGCGATATGCCGGAACTGTCCGCCGAGGAACCGTTTACGTGCATCTATGCCGGGCGCGACGTCAGCGACGAAGTCACCACGTCGCCGGTGGAAGTCGGCGCGATCGCCTTCGAAGACGACGCGGGTGCGGTCCGAATTTTCCTCTGCAACCACCTCGATAAGCCGCGAAACGTGCTGGTCGAATTTCGCGGCAGCACCGCGCGCGTCGACATGGCCGCCGGCGAGCTGCGCGAAGTCCATCTGATCGGCAAGCCCAGCGACCGTCGGGCGCGTGCCGCCAAACTCGACGTTGTGCCCCAAACCGCCCGAGTATAATGAAGGCTGCGTGGACCGCTCCAATCGGTTTTTGACCGTCGTTTTGGCGATCGGATCGGGCGTGTTGCTGCTCGCCATCGGAATTGGCGAGCGGATGGGCGATCGCGTGCTCGGCCAGGCGACCGAATCGAACCTGCAGTCCGTTCCGGTGGTCGTCTCCTCACCGGTTCCGAGCGGTTCGCCGGTACCGTACGGTCCGGACTGGCAACGCTCCGACACCCTGACCGCGGCCGGGGATCCGCGCTTTCCGGATCCGCGCGTGCCGCCCCAGCCGCTGCCCACGCCGCTGCCCACGCCGAAAGCGACCCCGACCCCGGTGCCGTCGCCGGCAACCCCGACCCCGAATCCCAACATTCCGATCTGGCGTCAACAGCCTTTGCCCACGGCGACCCCGATCGTTCAGCCGGGGCCGACCGAATCGGCCTCGCCGGGCGAGCGCCGCCCCGAAAGCCCCTCACCCGAGCCACCCTAGCCACCTTAGCTGCGGAACGGCCTCCCGAATGTCCTCAATGTCCTTATTGGATCGCGCTGATATGATAGGGACATGGAAAATAAAGGAACGGCTACCGTAAAGCGCGGTCTCGCTCAAATGCTCAAGGGCGGGGTGATCATGGACGTCGTGACGCCCGATCAAGCGGTCGTCGCCCAGGAGGCCGGCGCGGTCGCCGTTATGGCGCTCGAACGGATTCCCGCCGACATCCGCGCGATGGGCGGAGTGGCGCGGATGAGCAATCTCGAGCTGATCGCCGGCATCATGGATGCGGTCACGATCCCCGTAATGGCCAAGGTTCGGATCGGCCATTTCGCGGAAGCGCAGGTTTTGCAGCAACTCGGCGTCGACTACATCGACGAATCCGAAGTGCTCACGCCGGCCGACGACAAGTACCACGTCGACAAGCACGACTATACGACGCCGTTCGTTTGCGGCGCGCGCGATTTGGGCGAAGCGTTGCGCCGGATCGCCGAAGGTTCCGCGATGATTCGCAGCAAGGGTGAAGCGGGAAGCGGAAACATCGTCGAAGCGGTTCGCCACATGCGGGCGATCACCGACGGAATTCGGGAGCTCTCGGTAGCCCCGAAGGAAGAGTTGGTGGCGCGCGCGCGCGGTCTGGGGGCTCCCCTCGAGCTGGTGCGTCTGGTCGCCGCCGAAGGAAAGCTCCCGGTGGTGCTCTTTTGCGCGGGCGGCGTTTCCACGCCGGCCGATGCCGCCCTGATGATGCAGTTGGGAGCCGAAGGCATTTTCGTGGGAAGCGGGATCTTTAAGTCGTCCGATTCGCGCCGCTTCGCCAAGGCGATCGTCGACGCGACCACCCACTTCGAAGATCCGGCGGTCGTCATGGCCGCGTGCCGGTCGCTCGGAGAATCCGGCGCGATGCCCGGCATCGACGTGCGTACGCTGCCCGAGTCCGCGTTGCTGGCGACCCGGGGGAACTAAAATTCCCGCTCCGGAATCGAGCCGGCCGGTGGTCGGCGTGTTGGCGCTGCAGGGCGACAGTATCGAACACTTGACCGCGCTGGAACGTGCCGGCGCGCGCGCTCTAACGGTGAAGACCGCGGCTCGGCTCGAACGCGTCGACGCCTTGATCGTTCCCGGCGGCGAGTCGACGACGGTCCTCAAGCTGCTGCGGCGCTTCGACCTCGCCGAGCCGATTGCGGCGCGCGTTCGCTCCGGGATGCCGTTTTGGGGAACGTGCATGGGGCTGATCGTGGCGGCACGCGAGGTGGCGGATCTCGATCAGCCGACCCTCGGGCTGATCGACGTGACGGTGCGTCGCAACGCTTTCGGCCGCCAAAACGAATCGGCGGAAGTCGACCTGGCGATTCCGGTGCTGGGCGCGCGTCCGTTCCCCGCCGTTTTCATTCGTGCGCCATGGATCGAGCGCGCGGGCGAGCGCGTCGAAGTTCTAGCGCGGCGCGCCGGGTATGGGGTGATGGTGCGGCAGGGCAACGTCCTGGGAACCTCGTTCCATCCGGAACTTACCGACGACGCGCGCGTCCATGCGTACTTTTTGGAAATGATCGAGCGGCGGAACGCGCACGTAGGGAAGGGCTCGACCGCCGCGTAACCCATCCGTCACCATGACTTCGCGGGCCGAAGCTGCGGGAGAAGCGCAGGGAGGGTTCCAAGGGCAGATTCCGCCGATCGAGCCGTTGCTCGTCGAAGTGATCGCGACCCTGTCGCTCGCCGCGCACGCGTACCTGACCGAAGGCGACGGGGAGCGGCCCGACTGCGATTCGGCCGAAGCGGCAATCGACGTCGCCGGGGCGGCCTTCGAACGGGTCAAAGACCGGCTCGGGGCCGACCAACGGTTAGCGTTGACGCAAATGCTAACCGAAACGCGGATGACCTTCGTTCGAAAGCGAGGCACCTAAAATGCCTCGCTCGCATACCGTCACCGGTTTTTCGGGCGGGCGCGGAGATCGGC
>DASXDV010000172.1:0-20728 GCA_036490465.1 Candidatus Tumulicola sp.
GCTAAGGACAACTGCTCTTCCATGCTCATGCGAAAATTGTACCACAATTGCTCGCTGCAAGCTCGCAGAGCCGCCCTTCGACTTCGCTTCAGGGTGACACGGAGCTCGCGACCCTCGCTGAATAAATCAGACCTGCCCTAGATATCCGTCGGCCTCGAACGGCTTCGCCCGCTGTCTCCTAACCCTGAGGCAAATCAACCGTATTCTGTCATCCCGAGCGGAGGCGCGACGCGCCGCAGTCGAGGGACCGCGTCCGTTGCCTCCTAACCCTGAGGCAAATCAACCGTCGATATCCGTTTGTCGCGGGGTGGCGGCGGTTAGCGATCGCTTTCGTAGATGAGTTTGGCGGTGGCTACGTCTTCGATGGCTAGGCCGACGGACTTGAAGATCGTCGTGGTTTCGCGGGGCGGGGGCTGCTTCGTGCCAGCGAAGATTTCGCCGATTTCGGCGTAGATTTCGGCGCGGGATCCGATCACGTCGCCCGATTCCTGGCGGGCGGCTTCGCGCGAGTCGACCAGGAGAACGTTGGCCATGGCGGCGTCGTCGAGTTCGCGCCAATCCGGACGCGTCGCGCCGACGGCATTCACGTGCGCTCCCGGCTTGAGCCATGCACCGCGCACGTCCTCGAAACGATGAATCGCCGAAGCGCTTCGAAGTGGGCGGCGGCTTGCACTCCGCTGCCGATGATTGCCAACGTGCGCGCGGCCGCCGGCATGACGTGCTTGGTGATGGCGGCCGAAACGGCCGCGGTGCGCATTTCGGTGATTAAGCGGCCGTCCATCGCACCCAGCGGTTCGCCCGTTTCCGTGCGAAAGAGGAGAACGGTGCCCTGGTGCGTCGGCACGCCGCGATCGGCGTTGTCGGGATAGAACGTCACGGCCTTGAGCCCCATCACGTCGCCGGCTATTGCGGGCATGATTCCGAAGAAGCGGTCGCGTTCGCCGACGCGTAAGACGCTGCGGACGGGCTGCTGCGTTCGTCCGCATGAGAACGCCGCCAGGGCGGATTCCATTGTGGCGATGAGTTCGTCCCAGCGCAGCCGGCTTCGGACCGCGCCTTCGTCGTAGTACTTCACGCGCGCGCCGATCGATCGAGTGCAACGCAGACGGCCAGCAGCGCGCAGCCGCCGAGCGAAAGGGTGCGCAGGAACGCCCACGCCGGAGAGATCGCGAGGAGACCGCTGCGGCGTTGCTCTTCGTACCAAACTTGCGGAACGGTCGCATCCGGCGGCGCGTGAAAGCTTCCGAGGGCATCGGGCCACACCGGGGCGGGGTGTGCGGCGGCAAGCCCCGCCGCGAACGCAAAGATTGCGCCGGTCACGGCAAGCGCGGCGAGCGTCGCGCGCCACTCGTGCCCTTGATTTCGAGCCGCGAACGCACCGGCGACGGCGAGCCCCAGCAGCGCGCTCTGAACGATCCCCGTCGGGCGCTGGGCGAGCCCGAGCCAATCGACGGCGACCCACAGCGTCGCGGCCAGCGCGAGGGCGCGCACGATCCCGCGCGCGCGCACCGCGCACCAGACCGCGGCGGCGAACGCGACGATCAAATCGTGCTCGTGGAAGAAGCTCGCGGCAAACGGCGTCAGCGCCGAGAACGCGGCAAACCGCGCGAACGCATTGGAAATGTGCCGCCACAGCAAAATCGCTGCCGTCACCGCGGCCGCAGCTGCGACGGCTGCGATTGCGACGCTCGCGGCCGGCGGTGCGCCGAAGCCGTGAGCGATCGCGGCGGGCGTGATCTGAATCACGCTGAATCGTTCGACCCCATCGTGCGTCAGGAGCTGCTGCGCGTAGTCGCGCGGCCAACTCCATCCCGAAACGGCGGCGCCGGCTAGATACGCGCCGGCCGCTGCCAACCCGACGGCGAGCGCCGTTCGCGCGCGCCCGAGTTGCGAAATGAGACCCATCGCGACGTTGGGTTGAAGCAGCGCGACGAATGCGGCAATCGCGGCCGGAAGTCCGGAACGCGCGGTGGCGACCATCGGCAGCGTCACGAGCAGCGCTGCCAGGAACGCCAGCAACGCGATCTGCCCCAGCGCCAGATCGCTGGTCAACGGTCCGAAGGCCAACGCCAGCGCGGCGGTCGCGATAAACCCCGCCCACGAAAGCCGTTCGCCGCTCGCGCGCAAGGCGGCGGTCGCCAATGCGAGCGCTGCCGCCAGCAAAATAACGAACCAAACGCGGGCTGCGTCGACGTAGGGCAGGCGCGCCAGCGGTTTCCAAAGCAGCAGCGTGGCCGGCGGCCCGACGAACGGGAGCAGCTCGTCGCGGCTGCCGTCGAGCCCCGGAATGCCGCGCTCGGCATTCCAAATCGCGCGGCCGTACGGATCGGCGTGCGCGTTCGCCGTCGCGCCCGCACTCCAATACGCTTCGAAGTCGCGCAGGAACGGACCGCCGGTTTGGGCGGGTCGAAACGTCAAGACCGCCAGGGCCATCAGGATGTAAGCCGACGCGACCGGCCAACGGGCGACCTTCACCAGGCGGGCGTTCCGCTCGCTCCGGGAGCGGCGATGCCGTGCGCGCGGCCGACGACGAGCAACAAGCCGAGCAGCGTCGCCAGATACCACGTGCTCACGCGCGCTCGCGCCGAAAACGTCATTGCCGCAGCCCGCGGGTCGACGTGGCCTCTCCAGGCCGCGAGCATCGCGGGAAGGCCCAAGACGCCGATGACGACGATGAACAAGATCGGAATGTGAAAGACGAACGCGAAGCCGACGAATAACAAGAAGCCGCCGATCCACAGCGGCGGCCACAGCGCTGCGACGATGCGGCCGCCGTCGAACGGCGGCATCGGAATCATGTTGAAGAGATTGAGAAACGCCGAAAGATCGGCGCACGCATACCAAAAGCGGTCGTTCGTCGCTATTCCGATTCCGAGACAGGCTGCGGCCAGGCCGAGGCCGGTCAGCGGGCCCGCGAGGGCGATATACGCGTCGTGCTCGAGATCCTCGGGCGGCGCGCCGGCCGTGAACGCTCCGAGCAGCGGAATGAACGACGGGAGCCGTACCGGCAAACCGTAGGCGCGAAACGCGAAATAGTGGCCTAGTTCGTGCGCCAGCAAGAGCAGCATCACGACGACGGCCAGCCGCCATCCGAAGAAGGCGACGTAGATCCAGAGCGATAGCAAAAACGTCCAACCGGGCGCCAGCAGTTTCAGCCCGAGGAACAGCACCAGCTTGAACTTGAGAAGAAATGCGACCGCTGCCGCCAGGGCCGTGCCGACGAACCCGGTCGACCGCCGTTGCGCGGCTTTCGGCGGCGGATCGCCGGGTGCGGGCGGGGGCAGGTAATCCACCGGGCTCTCTTCAACCGCCTCTGACGCAAGTGCCTGTTCGATCGCCCGGTACGGTACCGGTTATCGCAATCGTCGGCGGAGGGTTCGCCGGCGCCGCCGTCGCGCAACGTCTGGAACGGCGCCTGCGGCGTGGCGAAGCCGAGATCGTGCTGCTCGGACGCGATAACTACACGCTGTTCACGCCGATGCTGCCGGAGGTGACGTCGGGCGAGCTGGAAGTGCGCCACGTCGTCACCCCGATCCGCGCACAGCTGACGCGCACGACGTTCGTGCTCGCCGAAGTCGAAGCGATCGACGTCGAGAAGCGGACGCTCGACTATCGCTACGTTTTGACCGGGGTCACCGCATCCCTCACCTACGATCATCTGGTGCTCGCCTTGGGGTCGGCGACGTCGACCTTCGGCCTTCCCGGCGTCGCCGACAACGTCTGGGCGCTCAAAACGCTCGACGATGCGGATTCGTTGCGCAACCATCTGGTCTGGCTGCTCGAACTCGCAGATACGATCGCCGACGCGAACTTCCGGCGCAAGCTGTTGTCGATCGTCGTCGTGGGCGGCGGGTTCACCGGCGTCGAAACCGCCGGCGAAATCTTCGAACTGTTTCGCAGCGTCCTGCACTTTTATCGCCGCCTGCGCTTAGACGAACTGCGGATGGTTTTGGTCGAAGGCGGTCCGGTGCTGCTTCCCGGCTTGCCTCCCAAGATGGGCGAATACGCGCGCCGCGTTCTCGAACGCCGCGGCATCGAAGTGCTGACGGGGGATGCGGTCACCGGCGCCGATCGCGACGGACTCGCGTTGAAGAGCGGCCGGCGAATCGAAAGTGCGACCGTAATTTGGAGCGCCGGCGTGGCGCCGTCTCCCACCGTTGCGAACACGGTGCTGCCCAAAACCAAACGCGGCGCGGTCGTCACCGGACGCGACATGCGGGTGGCGGAATTTCCCGCCGTTTGGGCGTTGGGGGACTGCGCCTCGATCCCCGACGGAACCGGCGGCAACTTCCCGATGACGGCCCAGCACGCGATCCGCGAAGGGCCGCACTTGGCCGACAACCTCGTTCGAGCCCTGCGCGGCGAGCCGACCCGGCCTTTCTCCTATCGCTCGCTCGGAATGATGGCCGCCCTCGGCGGCCGCAAGGCGGTCGCGCAGTTGCCCGGCAATCGGGTGATCACCGGTTTTGTCGCCTGGTTCTTATGGCGCAGCTATTACTTGTTGCGTTTGCCGGGAATCGACCGCCGGTTGCGCGTGGCCTTCGACTGGACGCTCGACCTCCTGTTCCCCCGCGACATCGCCGAGCTGCGGGTCGATAGCGAGACCGCGCGGGCGGACGAAGGCTTCGAGATGACGTCGCCGCGCGAAGAGCCCAAGGCGCCGGCGTAGAAGGCGGTCTTATGGAACTGCGCGAGCCGATCGAGCGCCTGATTCGCGATCCCAAGGAGTTTACGCGGGAGGTTCGCTTCCCCGACCCCGCCGAGATTCGCATTTATGACGAAACGCTGCGCGACGGCGAGCAGATGCCGGGCGTCTGCTACACGCCGCCGCAAAAGCTCGAGATCGCCAAGACCCTGGCCGCAATCGGCGTGCACGTGATGAGCGTCGGATTCCCCGCCGCCGCCGAAGGCGACCGGCGCACGCTCCAGCTGATCATGGGGGCCAAGCGCCGGGGCGAGTTGGGCGACGTCGAGATCGTCGTGATGTGCCGCAGCAACCGCAACGACATCGACGTCACGGTCAAGACGCTGCGCGACGCCGGCATCGAGCCTCGCGAAGTGACGTTCTTTATCTTCACGAGCGGCAGCGATCTGCATCTCAAGTACAAAATCGGCAAGACCCTGCTGCGCTTCGAAGGGCGCGACGAGCGCGATTGGCTCGACCTTCCGCTGCAGTTTTACCGCGATGCGAACGTCCGGCTGCAATGCGATGCGATCCGCCACGCCCGCGAGTGCGGCGTCGAACGGATCGAGTTCGGAGCCGAAGACGGAAGCCGCGGCGACGTGGACTATTTCATCGCGTATTTCAAAGCTGGAATCGAGGCCGGCGCAACTCGGCCGGCGTGGCCCGACACGGTCGGCACGCTGACCCCCGAAGCGACCCGTTGGTACTGCTCGCGGATCGTGGCGGGCTTGCCCGCCGGGTTGCCGATCGTCGCGCACCTGCACAACGACTACGGTTTGGGAACGATCAACGCCATTACCGCGACGTCGTGCGGATTCAAGGTGATCTCGGTTACCGCCAACGGCTACGGCGAGCGCGCCGGCAACGTCAAGCTCCACGAGTATGCGGTGGCCATGCGCGTGTTGTACGGGATCGAATTTCCCGGCTTCAGATATGATAAACTTCGCGAGCTGGCCCGCTTCATGGAGCGAATGAGCGGGATTCCGATGCAGCAGCACGAGCCGATCGTCGGGTCGAAAGTGTTCGCCCACGAATCGGGCATTCACACCCACGCGATTCTTATCGACCACCGGATGTACGAAGCCGTCCCGGCAGAAGTCGTCGGCGGCGAAACGAGCTTCGTGTTCGGCAAGCACTCCGGCGTCGCGCTGGTCGAGCAAACGCTCCGGGACCATCGGGCGCAACTGGCGGCGGCCGGCGTCGAGCCGACCGCCGAACTCGCCCATCGGGTGACCGACGAAATCAAACGGTTGCGCGAGGAGCGCGCCGCTTCCAGCCGCAGTCAAGTCGCGATCGACCTCTACGAACAAGCGATGCGCACGCTGTCGCTCGACGAAAACGACGTCGTGGAGATCGCGCTGGCCCTGGGTTCGCCGCAGCCCGCTTAACGGCGTTACCGCGCCGGCGCCGTAACCGGAAAGTTGAAGGCGGTTTTCGGGAAGGGTTCGTCGCGCAACAGAAAGTGCCACCACATGGCGTCGCGCACGCCCACGAAGCCGTGTCGCTCCATCACCGCGCGCAGCATGCCGCGATGGGCGTCGGCAAGAACGCCGGCGGTTGCATCGGCCCGCGACAGGGCGTCCATGCAGTCGTAGTTCGTTCCCATATCGATCGACCCGTCGTGGTAGCGCGCCAGAAACGGGGCGATGCAGGAGCGTTCGCCGGGGACCCACCGTTGCGAGGGAACGACCGGCAAGCGTTCGATCGTAACGTCGATAGCGCTCCCGCGCGCGTGCGCCGAGCGCGCGTCGAGATATCCGAGGGCAAAGAGCTTCGCTTTATCGACGCGCGGGTAGTATTCGGGCTTCAGACGCTGGTCGAAGCGATTCTTACTCCACGCGACGAGATCGGCGATGGCCCGGGCCGGCCGATAGCAGTCGTAGACTCGAAGCGTGAGCCCGGCCGCAAGCAGCTCGGTTTGCGCGCCGGCGAGCTTGCGTGCGGCGGGCGCGGTCAATATGCAGGCCGGCGCGCGGTACCCGTCGAGCGGCCGTCCCACCAAGTTCTGCGGGCCGGCGTAGCGGATATCCTGAACGACGGTCGGCGCTACCTCGGACAGATACACGAAGCCGCTTGGAAGCGTGCTGCTTGCGCGCGGTTGCGGCGACGCCGCGCAGCCCGCGAGTGCAGCCGCCAGCGCGAGCAGCTGCCGGATCGAGATCACGCTTGCGCGCCCAGACGCCACGAAGCGACGAACGCTTTGAAGACCACCGGGAAGCTGTCGTCCGCGAATGCGACGGCGCGCGCACGGGTCCGCTCGAATCCGGGAATCGTGGCGACGAGATCGGCTTGTTCCGTTTTCACGAACGCAATCTCCAGGACGATCGGCGGTTCGAAGCGGTAGGGCTGCGCGGCGGCCGCCCCGGCGACCGCCGCGCGGGCCCCCTCGTAAATCGCTCGCCGGGCGGCCGCCGGCGAGATCGAAGCGGCCGCAAAGTTGCCGATCGATTCTTTGACGACGACGCCGTGGACCCACGGCATCTGCGCGCGCACGCCTTCGACCGTCGAGCGGTCGCCGGTTACGAGCAGCAGCGGTACGCCGAAATGCCCGAGGAGGCCGGCGTTCAAGGTCGCTTCGCTGCAAGCCACCCCGTTGAGGCGCACGTCGTAGACCACCGAAGGCGTATAGGTATGGCAGAGCACCGCATCGGCAACGCCGGCCCCCCCGTGATAACCGACGAAAAATGCGCCGCCGAACGTCGCGTCCGCATCTTGAACCATCGACAGCGGCTTGCGATTGCCGAACACGACGCGGACGTCGTCCGGCAGCTCGTCGAGCAGCAGGTTGCGCATCGGTCCGTGGCTGTCGTTGACCAACACGCCGGCGGCGCCCGCCGCCCGCGCGCCGTCGATCGCACTGCGCACCTCGTGCGTGTAGTGCCGGCGATAGACGGCGTACTCCGGATGGGGCGTACGCGCGTCGACCTGTTCCCAGGCGCAAACGCCGGCGACGCCTTCCATGTCGCTCGATACGTAGAGTTTCACCCGTTCGCCGCCGCTCCGAGACGCGTGGCGACGACGAACGCACGCAATAGTTCGGGGTAGTTCGCCGCGCGGAAACGGACGGCGCGCGCACCGATCCGTTCGAAACGAGGCATCAGCTCGATGAAGTCGGCGTTTTCGACCCCAACGGTTTCGATCGCGAGTTCCAACGGAGGTTCGAACGCGAACGGCTTAGCTCGAGCGACGCGCGCGACGGCTTCGCGCGCGCCCGCACGGATCGCCTCCTGCGCGGCGCTCGGCGTCAGCGAGTTTATCGCCGAAAAGCCGACGGCGTCCTTGACGGCGACACCGACCGCCCAGGGCAACGCGCGAACGGTCTCGTTCACCGTGGTACTGTCGCCGGTAACCAGAACGACCGGTACGCCGTAGCTTCCGGCCAGCGCCGCCACGAGCAGCGCCTCGCCGCACGGCACGCCGTTGACGCTGACCGCGTAAATCGTTTCGGGGCTGAAGGTGTGTGATAGGGTCGCAGGATCGCCCGCTTTGGCATGATAGCCCGTCAGGAACGCGGCCGCAAAGGTCGCGTCGAGCCCTTCGCCCATGGACCAGGGTTTGCGCGTTCCGGAGATGACGCGCAGCCCGTCGTCTTCGGGCAACTCGTCCCAGATCAAGTTGCGCATATCCCAGTGGGAGTCGTTGACCAGGACTTCGCTCGCGCCGGCGGCACGAGCGCCCTCGATGGCGGCCCGAACTTCGCGCGTCATGTAGCGCCGGTAAATCGGGTATTCGTGCGCGTCGTTCGGATCGCACTGCGGCCACGCGCACACGCCGGCGGTACCCTCCATGTCGCACGAAAGGTAGAGCTTCACTGCGGGCTCGATTGGAGGGCGTCGCGCGCTTCGGAAAGTCCGGCCTGGGCGGCGACGTTGCGCGGGTTGGCGCGCAGCGCGCGGCGGTAAAGCGGGATCGCCTCGGAGAACCGATTGGCGGCCAGGTACATATCGCCGAGTTGGGTGAGCGCGACGTCGTCGTTGGGATGAGCGGCGATTCGCTCGCGCAGCGTTTTGAGCTCTTCCATCACGGCGGGCGGGGGGCCGCCTTCGACGGCCGCTTGCGTGCCTTGCTGCGCGCCGGTGCCGGCGCCGGTTTTCGCCGCCGTGCCGAAGACCGATCCCGTTACCCCGAAACCGACCGCAACCAAATACGCCATCGTCGCTAGGAACGCGATCGCGACGATCGCGAGAATCGGCACGTAGATGCGCGGCGGAAGCCCGCGCGACGGCGGAACGGACACGAAAGAGTCGTTTGGACACGCAGCGAAGACGCCCTCCGACCATCCGCAGGAGAACGCCCATTTTACCGTCCCAAGCCGATTTGCAGCTCGTCTTTGCCCGATTGAACTATCAATGTTTCAACGGCGAGGTGCCGGACTGCCGCATCGTCTACAACGAACGCTTTTCGAACTCGGCGGGACGGATCGACTACGGCAAACAGCCGATGACGATCGAGCTTTCCCCCAAGCACTTTCGCAAATATCCCGAAGCGCTCGAGGAAACGCTGCTCCACGAGATGGTTCACGCGTGGTGCTTCGTGCGCTTTCGCGAAACCGGCCACGGAGCGCGCTTCAAAAAGAAGCTGCGCGAGTGCGGGATCGGTTCGATCTATCACGACCTGGGGAGCGTGCGTCCGCTTCGGGAGTCGAGCAAACGCTACGTCCTGCGCTGCGAGCACTGCGGTTTCGAAGCGCTGCGCAGGAAGAAGCCGGCGCGCCCGGCCAGCTGCCCGCGCTGCAACAAGCGGCGCTTCGACCCCCGCTACTTGCTGGCGCTATACGAAATCGTCGAGCTGCGGCCGGTCGAGCTTGCCGGTCTAACTGCGGCGGCTAAGGGGAACTAGTTCGGGATCACTCCAGCACGAGGCGATAGAGTTCGAAGACGGTGTCTTTGCCGAACCCGAGTTCGCCGTAGAACTTCGCGAGGTGCGGTTCGGAGTAGGGTAACTCGACCAGGATCGCACGCGATCCGCCGTTTTTGGCAAACTGCGCGCAGGCCTCGACCAGGCGCTTTCCGATCCCCCGCGCGCGATAGGCTTCCGCCACGTACAAATCGCTGAGGAACCATTGCCGGCGCGCGTACCACGACGAGAAGAGCGGATACAACTGCAGAAAACCGGCCGGCTCAGCACCGTCGTACGCGGCGAAGACGACCGATTCGCCGCCCTCCAGCCGCTCGCGAAGAAACCGGCGCGAGACCTCGAGGTCCTCGCGATGCGTGAAGAAGCGGCGGTACGCGTCGAAGAGAGGTGCGATGGCGCCGGCGTCGGCGGGCGCGGCTTGGCGGATGGTCGGTGCGGCGCTTGGCATCGATGGGGGATGCGCCGTGGCGCCCGAGGTTCCTCGGGGGAGCGCGCCGTGCTACCTAGGTCGAGGCAGAAAAGCCTGGTTTCGGGCGAAGATAAGCGGTGATGGCAACGGTAAGCGGTTCCCGCAACGGGATCGAAACGCGCGTGGAGACCGACTCGATGGGCGAGATCGCGGTTCCCGCGGACAAATACTACGGCGCGCAGTCGGCCCGTTCGCTCGTGCACTTCGACATCGGCGACGGAGCTTGGCCGCGTGACGTCATGCCCAAGCGCGTGATCGTCGCGATGGCGCGTCTAAAGAAGGCGGCGGCACTCGTCAACCGCGATCTCGGGAAGCTCGATACCGAGAAGACGGATTTAATCGTGAAGGCGGCCGACGAGATCGTCGACGGGAAACTCGACGCGCATTTTCCGTTGCGCGTTTGGCAGACCGGTTCGGGCACGCAGACCAACATGAACGTCAACGAGGTCATTTCGAATCGCGCGATCGAGATCGCCGGCGGCGTTATGGGCTCGAAGAAGCCGATCCATCCCAACGACCACGTCAACATGTCTCAGTCGTCCAACGACACGTTCCCGACGGCGATGCATATGGCCGCCGCCGAGGCGATTTCGGAGATGCTCCCGTCGGTGCAAGCGTTGCGCGACGCTTTGGACGCAAAGGCCAAGAAGTGGTCGCGGATCGTCAAAGTCGGCCGCACCCACTTGCAGGACGCCACACCGCTCACGCTCGGCCAGGAGTTTTCGGGATACGTCACCCAGTTGGACCGCGCGATGACGGCGTGCCGCGAAGCGCTGCATCACCTCTACGACCTGGCCATCGGCGGAACGGCCGTTGGGACCGGGCTCAACGCACATCCCGAGTTTGGCGAGCGCACCGCGAAAAAGCTCGCGGAACTGACCGGCCTGCCGTTTCGCTCGCACCCCAACAAGTTCACGGCGCTCGCTTCGCACGACGACTTCGTCTTCGCGTCCGGCGCGCTGAAAATGCTGGCCGCCGCCTTGATGAAGATCGCCAACGACGTGCGGTGGCTGGCCTCGGGACCGCGGGCCGGAATCGGCGAGCTGATCCTTCCCGAAAACGAACCGGGAAGCTCGATCATGCCGGGCAAGGTGAACCCGACCCAGTCCGAAGCGATGACGATGGTGTGCGTTCAGGTTTACGGGAACGATGCGGCGATCGGCTTCGGCGCGTCGCAAGGCAATTTCGAGCTCAACGTTTTCAACCCGGTCATGATCTACAACTTTCTGCATTCGACGACGCTGCTGCGCGACGCGTGCGCGATGTTCCGGGAACACGCCGTGTTAGGGCTGGAGGCCGACGAGGAGCAGATCCGCGCGTACCTCGACCGGTCGTTGATGGTGGTGACGGCCCTCGCCCCGCACATCGGCTACGATAAGGCGGCGGCGATTGCCAAACACGCGCACCACCAGAAGAGCACGCTCAAAGAGGCCGCGCTTGCCCTGGGACATGTTACCGAGGATCAATACGACGCAATCGTGGTTCCCAAGGATATGACCGCGCCGAAATAATGCCCCGGGGTCGTCTACAGACCGTAGACGACGAACGCGGCCGCCTTGCCCCGATACGTGCCGATGCCCGCGACGCCGCCGGCGGGCGTGAAGGCGTACGCGCATTCGAAGCGCCAGCCGGGGGTCGCAACCAGGTCGTCGAGCCGCCGCAGGGTCCCGTTACTCCAAAGGAACGCGTAGTGTCTTCCGTTCGGGTCTTCGAGCATTCCCGCCACCCGATTTCGCCGGTCGACCGCATACGCCGCACTTACCGGCGCGTTGGGAGCGATTTCGACGGCGCTGCCGGTCGGCGGCCAGTAGCGCGCGTGCGTGACGCCGCCGTATGACGCTCCTAAACCGGGCGGTACGTCGGTGCCGGCCGCGGCGCCGGTCGGGTCAACGGCAAGCGCGACTCCGGCGCCCAGGTCGACGGGCGTTCGCTCGTGCCAGCGCATGGCCGTGAAGCGCTCCTGATTCGAGACGACGTTGGACGGCGCTGGAACGTTGTCGATGTACGCCGCATAGCCTGCTGTAAACATCCCGGCGGTCGCGGTCGCGATGCCGTTGCCCATGTCGAGGCAACGCCGGCTGCGCAGGTACAGCACGACGGGTGCGTTGCGCCCACTGGTGTCGTCGAGGTCGACCATCGCCGGCGATCGCATCGTGGCAACCGCGGCCCCATTGCTCAAGATGCCCGCCAAAACCGCTCCGACCGACCGTTGTGGAAAGTCCTCGCAGTACGACGTGTCGATCGGCACCGCCCGCGTTCCCACGAGGCGGCGCGGCCGGCCGGCGTCGAGCAAAAGGGCACCCGCGTCGTCGAATCCGACGATGGTGGCGCGCGCCGCGGCAACGCGCGGACGCGGCGCCGGGGGTTTCCACACGATGGCTTGCGTGCGAAACCCGCCGACCGTCACCGTTGCCGCCACCCTGCCGTCGCGGGCGACGGCCATCAGCGCGCGCGTTCCGAACGGTTCGATGGTGGCGTGCTCCGGCAGCGCGAGCAACGTCACCGTGGCGGCGCGCGCCGGTTGAATCGTCGCCAACGCTAAGAAGACGGCGGCAACCAGCGCGCGCCGCATTACCGGCGTTCGTTTCGCAGCGCGGGCGTCATCAGCGCCGCCAGCGCGATGACGATGTACCCGACGCAGGCGATCCACATCGCTGCCAGCGGACCGTATCGGTCGGCGACCCATCCAAAAATCAGGACGGCCGGCGCGATTCCCGAAAGCACGAACAAGCGAACGGCTCCCATGACGCGCCCGATCATGTGTTCCGGCGTCACGCGCATGCGAAAGCCGATGACCTGCGCGATCTCGTAGTTCGCGAGCGTATTCGAGAGCGCCCAGAAGAGTGCCACCAGCCAAACGTTACGCACCAAAACGACGGGCAGAAAGGCAAAGGCGTCGAGCACGTACGCGATCGTCAGGGCTCGGCCGAACGGCCAGCGCCCCGCCCAGCGCGCGGCCAGCCACGCTCCGACCACCGCTCCGGCCGCCGAAATCGCGAAGAACGTGCCGACCACCTGGTCCGTCGCGCCGAAGCCCTTCTTCAAAAAGGGGATCAAGATCGCGTAGCATCCGAAGCCGAAAATGTTGAAGCCGAATGCGGCCAACGCCTGCACGCGCATGCCCGCGTCGTTCCAAAGGTGCCGGAAGCCGAGCGTGACGTCGTCGAGCAGGTGACGGGCCGATGGAACGCCGGCGATCACGTCGGGACCGAGCGAGGGAATCCGCGCGAGCGATAACTGCGAGGCCAAGTACGTCAGCGCGTTGATCGTCAGCGCGGGCAACGGCCCGAAAAAGGCAAAGACCGCGCCGCCGAGGACCGGAGTCACCAAGTACGAGACGTTTTCCGTGGCGATCAACACGCCCATCGCTTCGGTCGAGCGCTCCCGTCCGAGCATGTACGGAATGCTCGAGGACTGTCCGCCCAGAAAGGCGGCGGCGCAGATCGAGATCACGACCAAGCCGCCGTAGATCATCGGCAAGGTCAGAAAGTGCTGCCAATACGCGATCGCAAAGAAGGCCATTACTGCGAAGCGCACCGCATCGCATCCGATCATCAGCTTGCGGCGGTCGATCCGGTCGGCCAACGATCCGCCGACCAACGCGAACAGCGAAAACGGCACGATCTCGCAGATGAACGCCGCGCCGGTCGAGAGCGCCGAATGGGTGAGGTGATAGGCGAGCAGCGGAACGGCGAGCGTGCGCAATCCGTCGCCGAGCAAGCTGAGCGACTGACCGATAAAGTACTGCCGAAACGCCCGCGACGCGAAGATGCTCGGCGCTTTCGCAACCTCGACCATAGACCGGGTAGGATACCGCGTCCCCAACGGGCGCGTCAAGGGTGGGCGATAACGTTATTTGAGGTGGCGCCAGATGAGCGAGCCGGCCACGGCGACGAGCGCGAATGCGACGACGATCAGAAGTTGGGGCGAGCGGAGCTTTGCCGAAAGGCGGGCGCCGATCGGGCCGCCCAGCAAACCGCCGGCCACGAGCGGTACGACGTCGCCAAGCTCGACGTCGCGCTGCAGAGCGTGAACCACGAGTCCCACCGGTGAGGTGAGCAGAATTCCGAACTGGGACGTCGCGCTGACCGCGTGGATCGGCAGTTCGGAGAAATACAGCAGCGTCGGGACGAGCACGACCCCGCCGCCGATTCCGAACAAGCTGGAGAAGATGCCGATGACGAAACCGAGCACCAGCGCGCCGCGATACGACATCCCTTTGATTTCGTGAATGCGTTCGTGACGCGGCCGGTCGCGCATCCGGCGTTCCGCATTCCAGGCCATGTCGATCGCGACCGCGATCAGCAACAGTGCGAGGATCCAGTCGAACGCTCGGGGCGAGATGTGCAGCGAGAGGATGGCGCCGATGATTCCGCCGGGCAGGCCGCCGGCCGCGATCAGCCAGCCGATTTTGAGGTGCACGCGCCGCTGCATGAGATAAGAGAACGCTCCGCTCGCGCCGCTTGCAACGATCAATATCAGCGAAGTGCCCGCGGCTTCGGCGGGGGCGAGACCGAATAACAGCCGGAGCACGGGAACGAGGATGAATCCCCCGCCGAGTCCGACCATCGCGCCGAAGGCGCTGGCCAGCAGCGCTACGAGGAAGAGGACGACGGCGGCGGGCACGCGCTTTTGAGCGTCTTCACGCTGTAGATGGCGATCGGCAAGGTCTTGCCTTTGACGGAAACCGGTTCGAGCGCTTCGACGTCGACGAGGTCGCGGCAACGCGCGTACGTCGTCTCGCTGATAATGATCTCGCCGCCCTTGGCGACGTTGTAGAGCCGGGCGGCGACGTTGACGTCGTCTCCGATGACCGTGTAGTTCATGCGCGAGCTGGCTCCGAGATTGCCCATGACGACTTCGCCGGTGTTCAGACCCATCCCGACCGTAAACGGCCGCTTTCCTTCGGTCTGCCAGCGCTCGCTCAACTCGCGGATCCGCTGCTGCTGCTCGACGGCCGCCGTCACCGCATTGCGCGCGTCGTCCGGCGTCTGATAGGGCGCCGAGAACACGGCCATGACGCAGTCGCCGATAAACTTGTCCACGTACCCGCCGTGCGCGAAGATAATCTCGCACATCGCTTCGAAATACTCGTTGAGCTGCGAATAGATCTCTTCGGGCGTCATCGTTTCGCTCATCGCGGTGAAACCGCGGATGTCGCTATAAAAAACGGTCGCTTCCACCCGCTTGCCGCGCAGCGCGAGCGCTTGGCGGGGATCGTCGTTGTCCAGAATTTCGGCAACCACGGCCGGGCTCACGTGCATGCCGAATAAGTTGGTGACCAGCCGCCGCTGCGAACCTTCGTAGATCGTGCGATAGAGCGCCACGAACGTGGTTCCCAGAACCATGGCTAAGACGACGTGCACGAGATCGAGCCAGTAGAGGTGGGCGACGAACAGCCAGAGGTTCGCATAGGCGTAGACGACGATCGCCCCGATTGCGGCGGCGACCGCGTAGGTCGTACGCATGAAGGTGAAACCCAGCGCTGCGAGCAGCGGAAGCAGGACGGCCAGCAGCACGTCGAGCCAAAGCGGGGCCGGGCGCACGAAGGCGCCGCGCATCAGCTGATCCGCGAGCCGGGCGTTGATGAACAATCCCGGCACGCGCCCACGCCCGGCGGTCGTCGAAACGTCGTACAGTCCGGCTGCGGTGGCCCCGACGAAGACGAGTGCGTCGCCGGCGAAGGCGCGCAACCCGGCCGGTTGGTCCGCAATCGCATCGGCAAACGACATGACGCCGCGGCCGGCGAAGGCTTGGGTCTGCACGTCGGCCCCGGTGACGAGATCCTGGTGGTGCGCGGTTTTGGGCGGCAACACCAGCATGCGGCCGTCGGCGTCCTTCGGTATCGCGGCGAAGTCGAGCGGTTTTCCCGCAAAGGTCTCGACCGCGGCTGCCGAGAGCGACAACAGGCGCCGGCCGGATGCCTTTCCGGGATCGGCCGTCTCGATCTCCGGCGGCTGGCCGAGCACGTACCCGCCGGGAGAGTCGACGCTAATGTATCCGACGGCGCGGGCCGCCGCCGCCAACACCGGCGTTGGAAGCTGTTCGCCGATTCGCCCGGCCGTCGTCGTATCGAGCGAGTATCCGAGCACCGACGGCACGTGCGCCAGCGCCGCGGCGAAGGCGGCGTCTTGACCGGGCTGCTTGCTGGGCTCGAGGAATTCGATATCGAACGCGACCGCTTTCGCGCCCGCGGCTTGCAGGTTGTGCAGCAGCGTCGCGTAGATGCCGCGCGGCAGCGGGAACCCCATTTTTTTCAAGGTCGCGTCGTCGACGGTGACGATCGCGAGATTCGGGTTCGGCGTATCGTCGTACGCACCGGGACGCAAGCCCAGGCGCGGCGCTCCGTCGAGTGCGCCGACGTGAATCGCGAGATCGGCGATCCGATTGATAGTGGGGAGCGTGGCAAGCGGGAGGATGGTTAGGGCCGCGCCGATCGCGCCGGCGATCGCGCCGAGCGCGAGTGCGGCGATTAGTGCGCGCAGCCGAACCCGCACGACGGAATTAGCTCGAGCGGCCGATATAACGGCGATCGCGCGTGTCGATCCGAATCACGTTGCCGCTCTCGACGAACAGCGGGACCTGCACGGTCGCACCGGTTTCCAGCTTCGCCGGTTTGGTCGTGTTGGTGGCGGTGTCGCCCCGGAAACCGGGATCGGTTTCGACGATCTTGAGTTCGACGTGAGCCGGCAGGTCGACGCCGATCGGGGTGCCGTCGTGAAACTGGACGTCGACGACCATTCCGTCTTTGAGAAAATCGGCTGGGTCGCCGATCAGGTCGCGGCCGATCGAAACGTTTTCGAACGTCTCTTGATCCATGAAGTGATAGCCGTCGGCATCGTTGTAGAGCATCTGCATTTGCCGGTTGTCGACCGTTGCGCGCTCGAGCTTTTCGCCCGCGCGGAAGGTCCGCTCCAGGGTGGTGCCGCTGCGCACGTTTTTCATGCGCGTGCGGACGAAGGCCGAACCCTTGCCGGGCTTGACGTGGAGGAATTCGATAACGGTCCACAGTTGACCGTCGACGATGATGGTGACGCCGTTGCGGAGATCGTTCGACGAGATCATGACCTCGGCAGATACGGGCCCGCAGCGCGCAAGCCCTGGCGCGTCGCAAAATCGTGCTACGGCTTGCGCTTGAAGAGTCGAATCGGTCCTTCGGTTCCGGCACGCAGCCGGGCGAGGTTTTCGCGGTGCGTATAGATGACGAATAGCGCGGCGCCGATTCCGTAGACGGTCGCCGCGGGCGAGCGAGTGAAGATCCAAAGCGCCACCGGGGCGAGCAGGCTCCCGAGCATCGAGCCGACCGACGAGTACTGCGTAAGAAGCGCGCCGGCGATCCATCCGCCGGCGGCCACGAGCCCGGCCGCCCAGCTCAGACCGAAGATCGCGCCGAAGGACGTCGCGACGCCTTTGCCCCCTTTCCACCCGAGCCACGGCGAAAAGCAGTGACCGAGGACGGCCGCCGCTGCGATGCCGGCGGCGATTCCGGGTCCACCGATGCGAACCGCCAAGAAAACCGGAACGAAGCCCTTGAGCCCGTCGAGCACCAGTACCGCGGCGCCGCCGGTTTTTCCGAGCGTGCGCAGCGCGTTCATCGCGCCGATATTGCCGGAACCTTGACCGCGCAGGTCGGTGCGGTAAAAAATTCGGCCGATCAGATATCCGAACGGCACCGAGCCGATCAGAAATGCAACGACCAGCGCGAGCCCGGCCGCCGCGGCGGCGCTCGTCACGACTCGGGATCGGCGGTCCGGCGCGGCCGGAACTCGAGCGTCAGCGGAACCCCTTCGAAATCGAACTCCCGCCGGATGACGTTCTCGAGGAAGCGCCGGTAGTGGGTTTGCAACAGATCCGGGTCGTTGCACGCGAATACGAAAAGCGGCGGATGCGTCGCAGGTTGCGACGCGTAATACACTTTGAAGAGCTTGCCGCCGATGGCCGGCGCCGGGTGAGCGAGCACGGCATCGCGCACGACGGCGTTGAGTTGGGCCGTCGGAATGCGCCGGTCGAGATTTTCGGCGACGTGATTGACCACCGGCAGCAGGCTGCCCAAACGGCGATGCGTTTTGGCCGATAGGAACGTCACCGGGGCGAACTGGGCGAAGGGAACGAGCTCGTGCACGACGTTAGCGAGTTCGCCTTGGCTAAACTCGCCTTGTTCGCGGACGAGGTCCCACTTATTTCCGACGAGGATCAACCCCTTACGCTCCTCGATGGCGAGGCCCGCCAATCGGCGGTCTTGGGCCGTGACGCCCAACATCGCGTCGAACACCAGCAGTGCGATGTCGCACCGCGAAATCGCTTTGAGCGAACGCAGCGCGGCGTAGTATTCGATCGCGCCGTGCGCTTCGGGCTTCTTGCGCGCGCCCGCCGTGTCGATCAGCCGGATGCGGCGGTCGTTGCGCACGAGCAGCGTGTCGATGGCGTCGCGGGTCGTGCCGGGAACTTCCGAGACGATGGCCCGCTCTTCGCCGAGCAGTGCGTTGAGCAGCGAACTCTTACCGACGTTCGGACGACCGACGATCGCCAGCGCGAGTTCGCCGTCCGACGATGCATCGGGTGCTTGCGGCGGAAGCAGCTGCACCACCCGATCGAGCAAATCGCCGCTTCCTTCGCCGTGGATCGCCGAGACTGCGACCGGTTCCCCGAAACCCAACCGGGAGAATTCGGCGTGCACTCCCGCCGCCGCGGTGGGCGATTCGGCCTTGTTGGCGACGAGCACGACGGGCCGGCGGTTTCGCCGCAGGATGGCGGCGACGTCTTGATCGAGCGGATGCAGGCCGCTTTGCGCGTCGACGACCAACACGACGACGTCGGCTTCGGCGGCGGCGGCTTCGGCCTGCCGGCGCGTGATTTCGGCAAACCGGTCGCCGTGCGCGGCGTCGGCATCCGGGTCGATTCCGGCCGTATCGACCAAGCTGAACGTCCGCCCGCGCCAGTCGCAGAGGGCGTAGAGCCGGTCGCGGGTGACTCCGGGCGTGTCCTCGACTATGGCGAGCCGCCGGCCGATCAATCGGTTGAAGAGGGCGCTCTTGCCGACGTTGGGGCGCCCCACCACGGCAACGGTGGCCGGGCGGAGGGCGCCGCTTTCGCCGGTCGGATCGTCTGCAGTCTGCACGGCCCTCTACCTTCGTACCGGGGTTGGGCGGCACCCGGCGCGAACAGCCTCCGGCGAATCTCATGGCGAGTATCTACATCGAAACCTTCGGCTGCCAAATGAACGAGGCCGATTCGCAGTACATCGCGGATCGTGCCGCCTCGGCTGGGTACGCGGTTGCCGGCAAGCCCGAAGACGCGAACGTCGTCGTGCTCAATACGTGCACCGTTCGGGACAATGCGGAACGCCGTGCGTACGGCCGGATGAACCACTTTAAAGTGCTCAAAGACGCCGATCCGGCGTTGCGGCTGGTGGTCATGGGCTGCCTGGCCGAACAGGATCGGGATCGGATGCGCACGCTCGCGCCCCACGTCGATGCCGTGTTCGGGACCAAGGAACTCGCCCAACTCGGCGATCAGCTTGCCGCTTGGCAGCCGAACTTTTCGGATGCGGTCGACTTCTCCGACGAGCGCGCGCTTCTGATGCCGCTGGGAGGAACGGCCGACGCCGTGGCCGGCCCGTTTTCGCCGCTGCGCGCCTTCGTCAACGTCCAGCGCGGCTGCTCGTACTACTGCTCGTTCTGCATCGTTCCGCACGTGCGCGGCCGATTCGATCATCGTTCGCTCGGCGCAATTCTCGAAGACGTGCGCGCGAAAATTGCCGGCGGCGCGCGCGAGGTGATGCTGGTCGGTCAAACGGTCAACGCTTGGAACGATCCGGCCCAAGGCGCCGATTTCGGCGACCTGTGCCGGGCCGTTGCGGGGCTCGCGGGACTCGAACGGCTGACGTTCATTTCGCCGCACCCCAAAGATTTCACCGAGAAAACGATCGCCGATTTGGGCCGCTTGCCCCAGCTCAATCCGCGCGTGCACCTGCCGCTGCAATCGGCGAGCGATCCGGTGCTGCGGCGGATGAATCGTAAGTATACCGCCGCCCAGTTTCACTCCAAGGTCGAACTCATCGCGCGCCATCTTCCCGGCTGCGCGATTACCACCGACATCATCGTGGGATTTCCCGGCGAGACCGACGAGGATTTCGAGCGGACGCTCGACTACGTCCGCCGCGGGACGTTTGCCAACGCATACACGTTTTTGTATTCGATCCGGCGCGGCACGCCGGCGGCGCGCTGGGAGCAAGTACCGCGCGACGTCGCCTCGGCGCGCTTCGGGCGCCTAGTGGACGCGCAGAACGAGGTTACGCGCGCGTATCACGATCGGAAAATCGGAAAAGTCGTTCGCATGCTGATCGCCGGAGACTCGAAAAAAGACCCTGCCAAGCTGTCCGGCAAAGCGCTCGACAACGTGACCCTCGTTGCGTCCAAACCGGCGGACTACGATGAGGAACTGTACGCGCGGGAGCCGTGGGTGGACGTCGCGATCGCGACGGCCCACGTATGGGGCTGCACCGGTACGATCGTGGGACGCGCCAAGCGCTACGCCGATGCGGGAACCCGCGTCGCCCCTCCCCTCGTGAGTTTGCTCGCGTGAGCGCTCCGCGCGTCGTTGCGGTTGCCGTGCTGGCGGGGTTGCTTGCCGGCTGCAGCGGCAGCGCGCTGCAACCCGTGCCGCCGTTATCGTCCAATTCCGCCGGTTCGGGGGCAGGCGCAAATCGCAGCAGCGCG
>DASXDV010000191.1:0-8789 GCA_036490465.1 Candidatus Tumulicola sp.
GGGCGGCGCCGTACGACGGATCGCGTTTGAAACCGGCGGCGTACCAGGGCGGCGACTTCCAATACGAGGCCCCTTCGGGTTTGAAGCTGGAACTCGCGGACATGCTGCAGTTCGAAAACCGAACGAGCAACACGTTTCAAAGCAATACGATGCTGACGAGCCATCCGGCCGGGGCGGCCGGCGTGCCGAGCGAGGTCTACGTGCCCGGCGGCGGCAGCATTACGACCGACGGGTTCTTCTACGCGCGTGCCGGCTACGCGCCGAAGGACCGCAACTACACCGTAAATGGGTCCTTATACAACGTTTCCGACATCGCGTCGATCTGGTGGTTCGACGGCCGCTACGCTTTTTCGCAGCGGGGTTGGCGGCCGTTCCTCGCGATGCAAGGCGGGGTCGAGTATAACAGCGGGGCGTCGGTCATCGGCAAGATCGATAGCTCCGTGATCGGGGTGCGGGTGGGCGTCCATCCGAGCGCGCGCTGGGCCGTCGACTTGAGCGGCGAGTCGATACCGTGGCGCACGGCGACCGTCACGCTGCCGGCGCCGGTACGCTGCAACAATGCGAACTACCAGATCTCCGCCGGAGGCCGGGTCTATCCGGGCACGACGTTTCCGTACTTCTTGCCGGTCAACGCGGGTCAGTGCTTCACGAACCCAAACGGAACGACGACCGTCTATTACGGCGGATGGGCCAGCCCCTACACCGACAGCTACTCGAGCGATCCGCTCTTTACGACCCAAATCTCGCAGGGTATGGCCGACCGTCGCGCGCCGGGCTCGTCGTTGCGCGCGTCGGCCACGTACACGTCGGCGAATAAGCGCGTCGTTTTCATCGCCGGCGACGCCTGGTTCGACTATGGCAATCAACTCGTCGGCCAGATAACCAACGAATGGACCCTCGATGCAACCTACCGTTTCAATCCGGTGACGAGCGATCGTTATCGGGGCTGGTTCTTCCGGTATCGCTACGCCCAACGCTCGCAAACCAATACGTTTTGCGGCGTTCCGGGAACGAGTTGCGCTCCCGGCGCCGCTCCCGGTTCGACGTATCTGGGCGGCCTCCCAATTTTCAAGTACAATCGCGCACAGCTAGAGTACGACTTCTAGGATGACGAGGCGTCGCGGGTGAGCGTTCTTGCCGTCCTGACGATCGCGGTGGCGCTGTCGATGGATAATTTCGCGCTCGCGCTGGCGATGGGCGCCACGCAGCCGCGCACGTGGGCATGGACTTCGCTCTTGCGACTTCCGCTCGTATTCGGCGCCTGCCAAGTCGTCGCGCCGGTCGTGGGGTGGCTGATCGGTGCGCAAGCCGCCGGAATGCTGCGCGGCTACGGCAGCATCGTGGCCTTCTTGACGCTGGCCTTCGTCGGCTGGCGGATGCTACGATCCGCGTGGGTCGCGGGCGGCGACGCGTTGCCGGAGGCGCCATCCTTCGCCGCCACGATCGCGCTCGGAATCGCGACTAGCGTCGATTCGCTCGCGGTCGGGTTCGGACTCGCCATGACCGATGCAAACATCGCGGTGGCGGCCGCGCTGATCGGCCTCGTGACTGCCGTCCTAACCCTGGCCGGAGTGGTGCTGGGTAAACGCCTGGGACCTCGCCTGGGCGCGCAAAGCAAAGTCATCGCCGGCATCGTCCTCGTCGTGCTCGGCCTACGGATGCTGCTTCCGCACCGTTAGACCTTGCAGCGAGCGTTACAGCAAGGTGCGGGGGGTTAGCGTGATTGCGATTGGCGCGGTTTCGCCTTTGCGGGTGATGCCGAACTGGATGGTCGCGATGCCCGGGTTCGTCGTGAGGTTATAGAAGTCGGCGGCCGATAGTTTGTCGGCTGACGTGCCGTCGATCATGTCGATGTGGTCGCCGGCCGCGAGATGGGCGTCGGCCGCGGGCGTATTGGGGGCGGCACCGAGGATGAGGTAGCCCGTCGGGTCGCGGGCCAGCGAAAGACCCGTTCGGTCGGAGAGAAAGGGTTCGGCAACGCGCGAGTCGGGTGCGAACGCGAGCGTACGGCTTTGATAGTTGAGTTGCACGGTGAAGCGGCGCAAGACGGTCGCGCCGATATTCCCCGCGAGCGTTTTCGATGCGAACGCGCCCGACTTTTGATCGGTCACTTCGACGATCGGCGCGTCGAGCGTCGTTCCCGCGAGGCGCAGGCTTCGGGCCCGCAAGCGCCGCAGCGGCACGGTGCCGCCGACGCCACCCGCGGAAACGTACGACACGGAAGCGGCGCCGCGGAAAAGCGCGTGCGCGTCGACAAACGATTTGAAGACGACGAGATTTCCGGCATTGCCGGTGTCGACCATGAAGAGGCCAGAAACGCCGTCGATCGAGGCTTCGACGTACGGAGTGCTGCCGTTACTGAGGAAGGGGAGCACCGTCGCGCCGGACGGCAGCGCCGCCGGCGTCGCAAACGGCGCGAACGCGATGGTCTGCGCGGCATAGTCGATCGTCGTTTGAAAATTGCTCAGAAGCTCGAAGCCGACGAGCCCGACCACCGGCTCGGTCGCGAACATGGACTGGAGACCGTACGGCATCGGCAACACGAAGGCTTGCTGGTCGACCAGCGTCGCGTTGCCGGCCGAAACGGTCCCGACGTTGGCGATCGACGCGCGGACGGTCGACGTCCCGACGCCGCCGATGTCGAAGCCGCCGCCCGTCGCGAATCCCAGCGAACGGGCCCCTTGGAGCGTCAGCAAATTGCGTCCGCCCGTATCGAAGACCGCGAGCGCGGGTTGATTGTGCCCGTACGCCACCGGAATCGCAATGTTGCCGGTGGTGCCGAACGAAAATCGGAAGGGCATTTGGGCGAGCCTGCCGCCGCCCACGATCCATCCCCGTTCTACCGAGGGCGTGCGCGCCAGCGCTCCGGCGGGAAGCGCTTCAATGGCGGCGCGAGTCAAAACGCTCGTGCTGACGACGCCGGAAGGGTCGCGATTTTCGTCACGATACGCCAACTGCATACCGGCGACGCGGCGATAGTCGGCATACCGATCCGTGACGGTGCCCGCATCGGTCGCCAAATCGGTCCGTGCGATCAGGTGCGTGCGGGCGTCGAACCAAATCGTTGCCGGCACGCCGCCGTGCGGGACGACGGCGATCACGCGATACGGCTTTCCGCCATCGGTTTGCGTGCCGGCATCGGCGATGCGGTCGCCGGGTTTGGGTGCGCTCCAACCGTCGAGCGCGAGATAGATGGTGGTGACGTTGCGCGCTTGGGTCGCCGGCAAGTCGTCGACGGTCGTGATGCCGTTGGCCGCACTCCACGATGCGCCATCGTAGCCCTGATCGCCGGAAAGCGGTCCGAGCACCGCGTGGCTGACGTTGTAGCCGTTGCGCAGATCCAGCCAGCCGGTAAACGTGCCGTTCTGACCGGCGGTAGAGAGCGTGCCTTGCGTGAACAGCGCGCCGGTGCGCGGGACGGTGCCCAGCGCTTGGACGGCGGCGCGGAGGGTCGCGGACGCATCGTTGCCCGCGGCTGCTGCGGGCTGGGCGAGGCAGGGCGCCAAGAACAGGAAGAGGCCGGTGGCCAGAATCGTCAATCGCATGGTCCTTGACTTCTGCGCGCGAGTGGATCGCCTCCGCCCGGAGCACGGCGCAGCCAGAAGGTAAACCGAGTGCGTGCTATGTAAATCTAGCGCGTGAGCAATCTACCACTCGAAAAGCGGGTCGCCATCGTAACGGGCGGTTCCCGCGGAATCGGCGGCGCGATCAGCCGCCTCCTGGCCAACGACGGGGCCACGGTGGCCGTCCTCGGCCTTCCGATCGACCGCGAACGGACCGATCGCCTGCGCGTTTCGCTCAACGGGAGCGCCTCGCGAGTCCACTTTTATGAGGGTAACGTCGGCGAGTTCGCCGAGTGCGCAAAGGCCGTCGAAACGGTCCTCGCGGAGCACGGCCGGGTCGACTACCTGATCAACAACGCGGGGATCACCCGCGACCACACGGTCCGTAAAATGACCGTCGAAGAATGGCAAGCGGTCCTGCAAGTTAATCTTTCGGGGCCGTTTTTTATGATCAAGGCCGTTTTGGATGCGATGGTCGCCCAAGGTTTCGGCCGGATCGTCAACATTAGTTCGGTGGTCGGTGAGAGCGGCAACTTCGGTCAAGCCAACTACGCGGCGGCCAAGGCGGGGTTGATCGGTTTGACCAAGACCGTCGCTTTGGAAGTCGCCAAGAAGCACATCACCGTCAATGCGGTCGCGCCCGGTTTCATCGAAACCGACATGACCAAAGCGATGCCGGCCGAGGCGATCGAAACGGCGATTTCGCAGACGCCCAAACAGCGGCTCGGTCAGCCCGACGAAGTCGCGCACGTGGTGCGCTTTTTGGTCGACGAAAAGGCGGCCTACATTACGGGCGCGGTGTATAACGTCAACGGCGGATGGTACATGTGACGACGGCCGAAGACCTTAGTTACGGCATCGAGATCAGCGGGCTCGACCCGGCATCGCTCAACGACGCGCTCAAAGCGGTCATCGCCGACGCGATGTCCGACCCGCTGCGCATGAGTACCTGGATTTCGTCGTTCGCGCTGGCCGAACAGAACGTCGGCTTGAATATGTTGCGCCGGTTGAGCGGCCAAGACGCGCTCACTGCCTTCGTACCGGCCGCAGCGCCCGATAAGCGATTTTCCGAGCCGGAATGGACGAGCAATCCACTGCTCGCCGGCATCGTGGAAGATTATCGCGTGCGTTCGCAGGCAGCGCTCTCGCTGGTGGATTCGGCTCGCTTGCCGGAAGCGACCCGTCGTAAGGCCCGGTTTGCGATGCAGCTGATGCTCGACGCGATGGCGCCGAGCAACGTGCCGTGGCTCAATCCGGGCGTCGTGAAAGAAGCGATGGACACGCAGGGCAACAGCCTCCTCCAGGGCATGCGCAATTTCTTGGACGACGTGCAGAACAACGGCGGTTATCCGCGTCAAGTGGACGCTTCGGGATTCGAGCTGGGCAAAAATCTGGCCGCTACGCCGGGGCGCGTCGTGATGCGCAACGATCTGATCGAATTGATCGCCTACGATCCGCAGACGCCCAAGGTCCACGCTCGTCCGATGCTGTTCAGTCCGCCGTGGATCAACAAGTACTACATCATGGATTTGTCGCCCGGACGGTCCTTTGTGGAGTGGGCGGTCAAGCACGGGCATCAGGTGTTTGCAATCAGCTATCGCAATCCCGACGAGACGATGTCGCACTACAAAATGGACGACTATTTGCGCTCGGGTTTCCTGGCGGCGCTCGACGCGGTGCAGGACATCACGGGCGCCAAACAGGTCGACGTCGCGGCCCTCTGTCTCGGCGGCACGCTGGCCCTGATCGCGCTGGCGTATTTGGCAGCGCACGGTCAAGGCGATCGGATCGGCAGCGCGACGGTGACCAATACGCTGATCGACTTTAGCGTACCAGGCGACCTCGGCGTGTTCACCGACGAGGACACGATCTCGCGTCTGGAGGCCCGGATGCGCGAACGCGGCTATCTCGATTCGGCGGAAATGGCCAAAACGTTCGATTGGATGCGCTCGCAAGACCTGATTTGGAGCTACGTCGTCAATAGCTGGTTCAAAGGCAAGCAGCCGCCCGCGTTCGATATCTTGGCGTGGAACGGCGACTCGACGCGGATGCCGGTCGAAATGCACTCGCAGTACCTGCGAACCTGCTACCTGCACAACGCCATCGTCGCGGCGGGCCAATTCACGATCGACGATACGCCGATCGATCTCGGAAAAATTACGACGCCGCTCTACGTACTCGGCGCAGAGAGCGACCACATCGCACCGTGGCACGCAACCTATTTAACGACTCAGTACGTGAGCGGTGAAGCCAAATACGTGCTGAGCAATTCAGGCCATATCGCGGGGATCGTCAACCCGCCAGGCGGCAAGAAGAGCCTGTACTACTCCAAGCCGGTTGCGGCAAAGGGTGAGACGGCCGACGAATGGTTTGCCACCGCAAACCGCACGGCGGGGAGCTGGTGGGAAGACTGGGTCCCGTGGGCGCAAGCGCGCGGCGGTGAAATGGTCGCCCCGTATCCGCTGCCCGAAGGCGAACCCGCACCCGGTCGGTACGTACGCAACGAATCCGCTCCGCCGTTCGCGCCGGCAGTCGGCAGCCGCAAGTGAGCGACGAGAAGGACGCCGTCGGGCCTGCCGCGGCGTGGAATAGCCTCGGCGAATTCATCCGCGGCCAGCGCGAACTGGCGAATCTCTCGATGCGCCAGCTCGCCGAGATCGCGAAAATATCGAATCCGTACCTCAGCCAAGTCGAGCGTGGACTCTACAAGCCCTCGGCCGACGTGCTCAAGCAGATTGCGTCGGCGTTGCACATTTCGGCCGAAACGATGTACGCCCAAGCCGGTCTGCTCGACAGCTCCGACCCCGAGGACAACCACCACGGCGTCGAGCACGCGATCAAACTCGATCCGCGCCTAACCGTCGACCAAAAAGAAGCCCTGATCCGCATTTACCGGAGCTTCACCAGCACCGCCCCTCCCCCACCCGCCTAAGCGCTTCCGCCCCTGTCATCCTGAGCGGAGCATCGCGAAGCGATGCGCAGTCGAAGGGCAGAGCGAAGCATCGCGCAGCGATGCGCTTCCACCCTGTCATCCAAGAGCGGAGCATCGCGCAGCGATGCGCAGTCGAAGGACGCTTAGCGCTCGTAGGCGACGTACACCGATCCATAGTAGTAGTGGCGAATTCTTCCGATCAGCTTTCCCGTCCCGTACTTGTAAATAGAGACGAATCTGAAGAAGTTCGCGACGTAGAGGCGCCCAGCACCGTCCACGGCGATCGAATAGGGCGTATTAACGTCTTTCGTAATCTCCCGCAGGAACGTTCCCGCCGTGAGCTTGTAGGCGGTAATGTCCCCATCGGCGGGATAGGCCCAGTTCGCGACGTAAAGGACCTTTCGAAGTGGGTCGATGGCGAGAGAGCTCGGTGAGGAAACCTGATACGAAATGGTAAGCGACGGCTTCGTGCTTCCCGGCCGATAGACGCTCACGGTGTTGCCCGAAAAATTGGCAACATATAAGTTCCCATTCGGGCCGAGCGCCACCGCAAATGGTTGGTTTATTCCATCCACGATCGAGTAGGCTGGCACGGTGGAGTTCGGCGGGAATACCTCGACCGTCCCGGCCCCCGTACCGGAGTTGGCGACATAAAGGTTTTGGGCGGAGTCGATCGCGATCGAGCGCGGAAACGATATGCCGCTGGTTAGCGTGGCGACGACGACATCGCTGTGCGGTTCGTATATGGTAACCGAACTGTTGTTTTTGCCCGACGTATTTGCCACATATAGGCGATCGTTTGCGTCGAGGGCGATTGAGTACGGGTTAGAAACCCCTTTGCGAATCGTGCGCGGATTGGGATCCAGGGCAAACACGCTGCCGGAACCGCCAGGCTGATTGTAGTTGGCTAAGTACATGTAGCCCGCCGAGTCGAAGGCGAACCCGCTAGGCTCTCCGTATGCATCGTACGGCTCTGCGATCGGGTGGTTTGTCCCGGGCTCGTACTCGAACACCTCAGCGCCGCCCTTATATGCCGTGCTTACGAAGGCGACATAGATGTGCCCGCTGGAAGATCGAGGTTCGGTGGGGGCCGGCCGCAGGGCGGGAAGTTGAATCGAGGGAGTGCCGTTGCCGCTTGCGGCACAAGCTGCCAACAGCGCGGCGACGAGGCAGGAGAGCACGAGTCGCATGGCTGGCCTCCTTATCTAGGGCCTAGCCGGCAGTCTTCCGCTTGAGGCGAGCGAGCCCTCGCCGTTTATCGCGCAAAAAAGGTGTTCAGCGGCGGTCTGCAACGCGCTCATCCGAGCGATCAAAGATTACGGCCAACCACCGATCGCTTTCGCGCAGCACCCCTGAAGCCGCCCCTGGTCGTCTTGGCGCTGCGCTCAGCCCTTCGACTGCGCGCCTTAGGCGCTCCGCTCAGGATGACAGGAGTGGAAGCGCGGCCTTCGGCGCTCAGCTCTGTCCTTCGACTGCGCGCCTTAGGCGCTCCGCTCAGGGTGACAGGGGGGTGGAAGCGCGCCCTGCGGGGCGCTCCGCTCGGCGTGACAGGGGGGTAGTGGGTCAGTTTGAAGCAGGGCCTCGGGGCCTGAAAACTTCGCCCTAACTCGCGCCTCCTACCGTCAAATGAACCTACAGCCCGGTGCTTATACCGGGCTGTTTTTAATGCACCCGTCTGCCCAAAAGGAGGCAAACCCATATGAACGATCGTCCACTGTGGAGGCGTTATTTAGAGACTAGTCGTGGGGAGGTTCAGGCGGCCTTGGGCCTTCCTCTCGGGCTACCCGACCGTATTCGTCTAGCAAGGATTGCAGCCGCAGCGCGGTTTCTGCAACGCGCTCAGGCGTCACTGCGAGGAGTTGCTGATACTGAGCGTCGTCGATCTGGGTCTCTAACCGCACAAGGCGGCGCGTCTTGCGGTCCTCGAAGCGTTCTCGCTGGGCCTCCCGATCGTCAGGCTTTTTCGTCACGGCTAAGGTTGGCTTTGGCGCGATGGCTTCGAAGCCTTGCCCGCCTGCTTGCCGAATGGGCCGGGATGCATAAGCGGGTTCAAATCGCCGTTCGGAACCCTGGCTATGAGGGCACCGAATACGCGATGGGCGAGATAACGATCGACTTTCGGATGAATAATCAATACGTCTCGGCAATGCAGCAACTAGGGGCGCGTCCATTCGCGTGTGTACTTTGAGCCAACACGCAGCGTTGCTTACGCGCTCGCAGTATAGCTCGGTGCGTTGCGAATTGCAAGCTGCATAGATTCCTCGCTTATGTAGGGTCGTTCGGTGATCCAGTCC
>DASXDV010000197.1:0-18256 GCA_036490465.1 Candidatus Tumulicola sp.
GCCGTAGCCTCATCGACCTCGGCGATCTCGATGCGGCCGAGATCGCGTACGTGTTCGCGCGGACGGCGGCCTTCGAGCGGGAATCGCCCGGCAAACTCCTCGCCGGGATCGCGTGCGTGAACATGTTCTTCGAGGAAAGCACCCGCACGTTTACCTCGTTCAACCTCGCGGAGATGCGGCTAGGTGCCGACGTCGTCAACCTGTCGCCCAAAGATGCGAGCCTGGCGACTAAGGGCGAGACGTTGGAGGATACCGCCATCACCCTCGGGGCGATGGGGGTCGGAGTGCTGGTCGTGCGGCATCCGCAGGCAGGCTTTCCGGCGGAAATCGCCCGAGCGTTCGACGGTCACGTCGTCAACGCCGGCGACGGCGCCCACGCGCACCCCACTCAGGCGCTCTTGGACATCTACACGTTGATCGAGGAGTTCGGCGAGGTCGCCGGACGCACCGTGGCGATCGTCGGTGACGTCGTTCACAGTCGGGTGGCGCATTCGACGATTCGCGGCTTGAAGCGTCTGGGAGCGTCCGTCGTGCTCGTCGGACCAGAGAGCTTGCTGCCCGAAAGTTATGCCGCAGACGGCGTGACGATCGAGCGCGATTTCGATGCCGTGATTCCACGCGCCGATGCGATCGTGCTGCTGCGAATTCAACGAGAACGCTTCGCCGCGATGCCGATCAGCGATCTGGAATACGTCGAGGCGTACCGGCTCGACGCCGCGCGACTGCAGCGCGTGCGCGGCGATGCCGTCATCATGCATCCCGGCCCGTACAATCGGGGCATGGAACTCGACGACTCGGTTCTCGACTTTGCGGGCTGGCGCTACGCCAAACAAGTGCGCCACGGCGTCGCCGTTCGGATGGCGGTGCTCGATCTGATGGTCAACGGAAGATACGGCAGCTGAGTCGTGGCTGACGGCCTGCTCGTCGCCGGCGGCCGGCTGGTGGATCCCGCAGCCGGCCTGGACGCCTTGCGCGACCTACGCATCGCCAACGGACGGGTGGTCGAAATCGGCGAACACCTGCAACCTCACCGCGACGAGATCGTGATCGACGCGCGCGGCGCCGTCGTCGCGCCCGGGTTCATCGACATGCACGTGCACTTGCGGGAGCCCGGCTTCGAAGAGAAGGAGACGATCGCCACGGGAACCGAGGCGGCGGTGCGCGGCGGCTTTACCGCGGTTGCCTGTATGCCGAACACGCGACCGGCGCTCGATACCCCATCGGCGTTAGACGCGCTGGCGGGCACGATTGCAAACTCGGCGCGGTGCCGCGTCTATCCGATTGCAGCGATCACGCGCGAACGGTTGGGCCGGGAACCGTGCGACTTCGCGGGCCTCACCCGCGCCGGCGCGGTAGCGTTCTCCGATGATGGCGACACGGTCGACGACGTCGCCGTGTTACGCGCGGCGGCGTTGGAGGCGCTCGAGGTGCGCGGCAGTTTTATCTCGCATTGCGAAGCTCCGTCGCTCAAAGGCAGCGGCGTGATGAATGCGGGTCCGGTCGCGCTCGAGCTGGGCCTTACGGGCAGTCCGGCCGTCGCCGAGAACGCGATCGTCGCGCGCGACCTGCTGTTGGCCCTCGACACGGGTAAGGCGTGGCACATCGCGCACCTCACGACGCGGGTGGGCCTCGACCTGGTACGGTTATCCCGTTCCTGGGGCGGCCGTGCAACGTGCGAAGTCACCCCGCATCACTTGACGTTCGGCGACGATGCGGTGCGCGAACTCGGCACGGCGGCTAAAGTCAATCCGCCGCTGCGCGGGGATGCCGACGTGCGCGCGGTGCGCGATGGCGTCCGCGATGGGACCGTCGACGTCTTCGCTAGCGATCATGCGCCGCACACCGCCGCCGAGAAAGCGCTCGACTTCGCCAATGCCGCCGTAGGCTTCAGCGGCCTGGAGATCGCCGTCGGTGCGTATGCCGCAGCCTTGCCCGATCTGCCGTTGCGGCGGTTCGTCGAGCTGCTCTCGACCAATCCCGCGCGGATATTGCACGTAGAGGGCGGTCATCTCGCGATCGGGGCGCGCGCCCACGTCACGATATTCGCCGACCGCACCTGGCGCGTGGACCCCGCCGGCTTTGCTTCCAAGGGCAAGGTCACGCCGTTCGCCGGCCAAACGCTGCCGCGGCGTGCGATTGCGACGATCGTCGATGGCCGGATCGCTTACCGCGACGTGCCGGCGAGCTAGCGAGCTAGCGTCGCCCGCGCGTAGGGGACCGGCGCGGCGTTCGCCAACGCAAGGGTCTCGATGGTGCCCCAGCCACCCGCCGCGCTCTTTCTCGCCGATGGAAGCCGCTTCGACGGCCGCGGCCTCGGCTTCGAGGGCACCGCGCTCGGCGAAGCCGTGTTTTATACCGGCATGACCGGCTACGAAGAAGCATTGACCGACCCGTCGTACGCCGGGCAGATTCTCACCTTCACGTATCCAATGATCGGGAACTACGGAATCTCCGGCGAAGCCGCGCAGTACCCGCGAGCCTGCGTTGCGGGCGCCGTAATCAAGCAAACTGCGGAGCATCCTTCGCACCACCTAAGCCGCCAGAGCTTGGGTTCTTGGCTGGCGGAACAACGAGTCCCAACGATGGTGGACGCGGACACGCGGGCCATAACGATCGCGCTGCGCGAGCACGGTACGATTTGGGCGGCGCTGGCCGTCGGGACGGACGCCTTGGTGCGCGCGGAAGAACGGCTCGTAGACTTCGCGCGTACGGCGACGACGAAGGCGTTGGTCGCCGGCGTGGCGGCGCGGCACGCGTCGGTGCAAGCCGGAGCCGCTGCGGGCGCGCGGATCGCGCTGCTCGACTGCGGCGTCAAACGCGCGATTTTGCGGGAGCTGCACGCACTGGGCGCGCGAATCGCCATCCTGCCCTTCGACGCTTCCGCGCAGGACATTCTAGCGACCGAGCCGGACGCGGTGGTCATTTCGCCGGGACCCGGCGATCCGACCGATCTGCCAGGCACCATCGAAGTCTTGCGCAGTCTGATCGGGCGAAAGCCGCTCTTCGGCATTTGTCTGGGACACCAGTTGCTGGCGCTGGCGTGCGGGGGACAGACCTATAAACTTCCCTACGGTCATCGCGGCGGAAATCAGCCCGTCAAGGATCTCGTCGCGGGCGACGTGATCGTCACGGCGCACAATCACGGCTACGCGGTCGATGCGGGAAGCCTGCCCGGCGAGCTGGAGGCGACGATGACCAATCTCAACGACGGAACCAACGAAGGGTTTCGTCATCGTGCGTTGCCGATCGCGGCGGTGCAGTTCCATCCCGAGGCGTCGCCCGGTCCGTTCGACGCACGCCGAATTTTCACGCAGTGGTTCGCATCGGCCGGCTTAGCGCGAGCGTAGCGGCCGCGGTGCTGACTGCCGCCGCGCTGTGCGCGCCGGCAGCTCGCGCCCAGTCGCTGCAGCGTCTCACGGTGCAGACGTTCACGCTAGGCAGCGACGTCGGGCGACCGCAGGCCGGCACGCCCTTTCATCTCGTCGTAACGTTGTATGTTCGCGAGAACGTCGCCCAAATCGCCAATCTCGAACTGCCGATGCTCGCCGAACTCGAACTACTCGGCGACGAGCGCGTGGTGCGCGCGGACAGCCGCGGCACGACCTATCGCGAGACGATTGCGGTGCTCGCACATCGAGCCGGAACGATCGTCGTCGCGCCCGCGATTCTTGCGGCGATCGACGCGCGCGACGGACGCGCAAAGCAGTATTACAGTAATGGTCTCACCCTCCAAATCGGCGCCGCTCCCGGTCAAGGAATCGCCGACGGCGTTGCGGTAGCGGCGTCGGTCGGACGCTTCGCCGTCCAAGTAACGATCTGGGTTCTGGGTGGCCTGTGCGCGATCGCCCTCATCGTGCTGGTGTTTCGCCGGCGACCGGCCGTTCGGGCCGCGCTCGCACCCGCGCCCGAGCCGCTGGTCCCGCCGCTCGCGCGCGAGCGCTCGCCGCGCGAACGTCTGCGCGACGCGTTGACCGTCTTGCGTGCCGAACCAACGCGCGGCACGGCGGTGCGCGCGCGCGCTGCGGTCTGGAACGCGCTCGGCGCTTCCGAAGGCGTGACCCTCGCCGACGTGCTGGCGCGAACCCAGGCGACCGAGCCCTCGCTACGAGGCGTGCTGGTGGCGTTGGAGCGCGCCGCCTTCACGTACGATGCCGACCTTCGGCCGGCGATCGACGACGCGTGCGACGCTTTGCAACGGTATCTGACGACGTGAGCGGCGCGACGCCCGCCGACCTGCGAGCCGCGCTCGCCCAAACGATCGTCGGACAGAGCGGGACGGTCGACGCGCTTTTGCTCGGCCTGCTCTCCAACGGGCACGTGCTGTTGGAAGGCCCTCCCGGGCTGGCTAAGACGCTCGCCTGTCGCTGTCTAGCGGCCGCCCTCGACGGCGAATTCAAGCGGATTCAGTTTACGCCGGACCTGCTGCCGAGCGATATCGTCGGTACGCGGATTTTCGATCAGCGCGAGAGCGCATTCGCCACCGTACTCGGTCCGATCTTCGCCAACGTGGTTCTCGCCGACGAAATCAACCGCGCCCCGGCCAAGGTTCAATCCGCCCTGTTGGAGGCGATGCAGGAACGCCAAGTCACGATCGGACCCCAAACGCACGCGCTGCCCGATCCGTTCGTCGTGATGGCGACCATGAATCCGCTCGACTCCGAAGGAACGTACGCGTTGCCGGTGGCGCAGATGGACCGCTTTCTCATGAAGGTCAACGTCGACTATCCCACCCGCGAGGAAGAGCTCGAAATTTTAGAGCGCTTTGCGGTAGCCAACACGCAGCCGCTGCGCGCCGTCGCGACGCTGGACGACGTGCGCGCCTGGCGAGCCCGCGCGCACGCCGTCCATTTGGACGAAAAGCTCAAGCGTTACATCGTCGAACTGGTGGCGGTCACGCGAGAAGCCCAGCGCGTGACGGTCGCGAGCCCGGCGGGCCAAAGCCTAGCGCTGGGCGACTTGATCGACTATGGAGCTAGTCCGCGTGCGACCCTCGCGCTCGCCCATCTGGCGCGCGCGCGCGCGTCGATGGCGGGCCGGGATTTCGCGCTGCCCGACGACGTGCGCGCGATCGCGCCGCACGCGTTGCGCCACCGCATCGGTTTCAATTACCGGATCGCCACCGAAGGGATCGGTACGGACCGAGCGATCGATGCGCTCGTCGCCGCCGTTGCGGCACCGTAGCGCAACGATGGGCCGTTCGTGAGGCTTCGCGACGCGCTTTTGCGGGCAAAACGCCGGCCGCGAAATCTGGGCACCGGCTCGCCGACGATTTACCGCGGCGACGGCTACGAGTTCGTCGAACTGCGTGCCTACGTTCCGGGCGACGACGTGCGCCGAATCGATTGGGCGGCGACCGCCCGGGCGGGCGATTTGCAGACGCGCGTGATCCTGGAAGACGTTGCCCTAACGTTGGCCGCGATCGTCGATTGCTCGCCCTCGATGGGGGTCGGCCGCCGGCGGCCGCTGCGAGCGGCCGCGTACGAGGCGGCCGCGGCATGGTTTGGCGCCGCCGTCGCCGACGACCGGTGTCTGCGCGTTGCCGACGGGACGATCACGCCCCGTGCGCTGCAGCGCGCGCCTCACGCCGTCGCTGCGACGATCGCCGCCGATCGGAAAGCGTTCGATATTGCACGGACGTTCGCGACCGCGCGCGGAGCGCTGCCGCGCGGAACGGCCTTGTTGGCAATCGGCGACTGGTGGGACCTCGATAGCGGGTTCGATCCGGCGTTAGGTGAGCTCGGCGCGCGCTACGATTGCACGGCGTTGATCGCTCGCGACCCGTGGTACGACGATTTGCCGCTACGCGGAATGGTGCGGCTTCGGGGAGCCGAGGGCGGCCGGGTCCGCGCGTACGTCGGCCGGCGCGAACGCGCGGCCTATCGCGCAGCCGTACGCGCGCGCGAGGAACGGCTTCTCGCGCGGTTCGCGCGAGCGAACTGGCGCACCGGGCTGCTGCGCGAGGAGGATGGCGCCGCGTCGTTGGCCGGCGCGTTCGGCCTGCACCCGGGTGAGGTCCGCGCGCGATGAGCTTCGATCATCCGGTACGACTCGCAGTGGGCGTCGTCTTGCTGCTCGCCTTTGCGTTTCTGTACGATCGCCTGCAGCGCCGCGCGACCGCGCACGACCTGGCGTATTCGAACGTCGCATTTTTCGTTGAGGCGGCCAGGACGCGCGCTTGGATTCCGCGTGCGCTGCAAGTTTTGTGGATCGCCGCACTAGCCAGCGCGCTGCTGGCGATCTCGGGGCCGCATCTCAACCTGCCGGTCCCGGCCCGCGACGGTCGCGTATTTATCTGCATCGATACGTCGGGGTCGATGGCGTCGACGGACGTCGCACCGACCCGGGCCGCGGCGGCGCGCGCGGCGGCGCGCGCATTCATCGCCGAAACGCCGCCGGGGACGAAAATCGGGATCGTCGCGTTTTCGGGAGGCGCCGAAATCGTGCAGCCGCTCAGTGCGGATCACGCCCAAGTTGCGCAAGCGCTCGACGACGTTCCGCTCCCCAACGGCGCGACGGCGATCGGCGACGCGCTGCAGACGGCCGCCCGCAACTTGCCCGCGCAAGGACATCGGGTCGTCATCCTCATCACCGACGGCGTCAACAACGCCGGCGTGGATCCCAACGAGGTCGCGCAGTGGCTCGGCGCGCATCACGTGCCGGTGTACGCCGTAGGAATCGGGACGCCGTCGGGCGGCCTGATTCCAGGCACGAACGACGTCGCCACGATCGACGAAGACGCACTGCGCCAATACGCAAGTTCTAGCGGCGGCGCGTACGCGCGCGCCGAGAACGCCACGCAACTGCGCGACGCGCTCGCACGGCTCGGCCGGGTTACCTCGATGGAACGAAAGAACGTCGACGCCGCGCTCGGATTCGCACTGGCGGGCGCGTTCGGCATGCTGGTCGCATTCGTCGCCGGATTTGGTCTGGGACGCTACCCATGAATGCCGACATGCCGTGCGTCGATCCCGCGAGCCTCTTGCGCGGATGGATCGCCGACGCCGCTGCGGCCGGCATCAACGAACCCAGCGCGATGTGCTTGGCGACGGTCGGGCCGGGTTCGCGCCCGTCCGCGCGTTTCGTGCTCCTGCGGGGACTCGACGAACGCGGGCTGCGTTTCTACACCTCGTATTTCAGCCGCAAGGGCCGTGAGATCGGCGAGAATCCGGCCGTGGCGGCTCTTTTTGCGTGGCCGCCGTTGGAACGCCAAGCGCGCGTCGAAGGGTCGGCGAGGGCGCTTTCGGAGGCCGAATCCGACGCGTACTTTTCCGCCCGCCCGCGCGGACATCAACTGGCGGCTTGGGCTTCGGAACAGAGCGAGCCGCTCGATTCTCGGATCACTCTGGAGGAACGGTTCGCGCATTTCGACGCCCGCTTCGAAGGCCAGCCGGTTCCGCGTCCGCATTCGTGGGGGGGATATCTGATCGTGCCCGAGCGGTTCGAGTTCTGGCAGGCGCGGCCGAACCGGCTGCACGACCGCCTGGAATACGTCCGTGAAGACGGGGTCTGGCGCGCGGGCCGGCTTCAGCCGTGAGCCGCACGGGCGGCCGCTCGGCGTCGTTAGTTAGCTAGGTAGGGCTGCGATTCACTGCTCGCGAAGGAAAAGGCTAGCGAGGGCTCAGCAGCGGGTGTTTTAGGGCTTCGCGCTTTTTTGTATTTGCGCACGTAAGTCTCGCTCGTACGCGGCTCTCCGACGATTTCGATTTTCGGAGGTAGCATCGTGACCCATTTCGGCATTCTAAAACCCTACGACTTACGCCAACTTTGGCAGTCGGACGAGCGCGAGTTCCCGGTCTGGATCGGCCAAAATCTCGATAGTCTGGGGGCCGCGCTCGGTATGACCCTCGCTTTGGTGAACCGCGAACGCCCCGCCGGATCGCCGTTCCCGGCCGTCTTGGCTCACGACACCTTGCGCGATCGCCCGGTAGTCATCGAGAGCCAACTCGATGAAACCGACCACGACCATCTCGGCCGGCTGATCACGTTCGCGGCCGGCGTGGATGCGTGCGCGGTCGTCTGGGTCACGCCGTCGCTGACGGACCCGCATCGGGCGGCATTGGATTGGCTCAACGGCCGCACCAGCGACGAAGTCAGCTTCTTTGCCGTCGAAGTGCAGGCGATGCAGATCGACGACTCCCGGCCGGCGCTCAATTTCAAAGTCGCGGTCTTTCCCAACGCGTGGCAGAAAACGCTGCTCGACCGGCGGGACGGCGCCGGCGAGGAAAACGACGTGTACTTCTATCGTTTTAACGAAGCGCTGGTGGCCGACTTGCGTGCAGCCGGGACGTTCTCGCAACTCCCGACGCCCCGCCCGCGTTCCGAACTCATGCTGCACACGACCCACGGCGGGATCCGTTACGGGTCGTCGTTCTCACGTAATATTCTGCGCGTCGGAGCGTGGATTTCGCTTGCCGACGCGGAGGCGAACCGGGCGATCTTCGAACGCTTGCGCGCGCAGAAACGTGAAATCGAGTCGGCCCTCGGCGGCGCGGACTTAGAGTGGGATTTCAGCCCGGAACGGCGCGCCCAGATCGTAACGATGAACCACATCGGGGTCGACCGGGAAGACGATTCGCAGATTCCGGCGCTCGCGAAATGGGCGGCCGAGGGTCTGGCCAAGATGCGCCGAGTTCTCGAGCCGCGACTGGACCGAATGGTTCCCGAAGCCGCCAAAGGCAAGGAGCTGGCCAAGGCCGCCGGCGGGCGCGCTTAAAGAGGCCGCGCCGTCGAATCAGATCGGGAAGACGATCTCCGCGCAGCGCTGTCGTGCCAGCGGCCGGACTCCGTTGAGCACCAGGCGGGCGAAATGCTCGGTCGCAGCGTGAGCGTCCAGCGCGGCTCGATCCCGGTACTGTTCCCAGAGCGCAAACACGTTGGGCTTGTCCGCACTTCGACCGACGTCGAAGGCGATGACGCCCGCTTCCCGGCGGGAAGCATCGCGCAACTCGCGCAGCATCGCCTCGGCCCGGTCGGCGTCGCGCTCGTCGAAGGTAAAGAGAACCGATTGAACGAGCATCGCTTTTCTTGGCTAGCCGGCAGAGCGCGCTGCGGCGATGACGGCGTCGGCGAAGGCGTGCGGGGCCTCTTGGGGCACGTTGTGGCCGATGCCATCGAGGATTCGGTGGGAGTATTTACCCGAGAACTTGCCCGCATACGCCGTGCCCGCGGCCGCCGCACCGTCGAAATCGCTTGCGATCGTGATGGTGGGGACGGCGATCGTTGGGCCCGCAAAAAGCGTTTGCTCCAGATCGTCGTACTTCGGATCGCCTTTAGCGAGACTCAGGCGCCACCGATAGTTGTGAATGACGATAGCGACGTGATCGGGGTTGTTAAAGGCCGCCGCCGTGCGATCGAAGGTCGCATCGTCGAAGTTCCACTTGGGCGAGACGATTTTCCAGATGAGTTTGTTGAAGTCGTACCGGTGTTCGGCGTAGCCGATCGCGCCGCGCCGAATTGCGAAATAGTACTGATACCACCATCCCAACTCGGCCGCCGGGGGCAGCGGTTGAAGGTTCGCCGCAAGGCTCGTGATCAGGTAGCCGCTCACGGAAACCAGGGCGATGCAGCGCTGCGGCCAAAGCGCGGCGACGATATCGGCCGTGCGCGCTCCCCAATCGAATCCTGCGAGAACGGCTTTGTCGATCTTGAGGGCGTCCATCAGAGCGACGACGTCCAACGCGACGACCGATTGCTGGGCGTTTCGGAAGGTCGAATCCGATAGTAATCGCGTGGTTCCGTAGCCGCGCAGATAGGGAACGATCGCGCGATAACCGGCCGCGGCGAGTAACGGAGCGACTTCGACGTAGCTGTGAATATCGTAGGGCCAGCCGTGCAGCAAAATGACCGCCGGTCCGGTCGCGGGGCCGATCTCGGCGTAGCCGACGTTTAGAACGCCGGCGTCGATTTGCTTGAGCGCTCCAAACGAGACGTCGTTCGGGGGTGGGGGCGCGTTCGGCGACGCCGGGGGATTGGATTGCGCGTTCGCGGTCCCGAACGTGCCTAGCTGCGCCGCGGCCAAAGCCATCGCTGCGGTGCCAAAAAAGCCGCGACGGTCCAGGTCGTGCCGATGCGACATTGCCGGTCGCATACCCGATTTTGGGAGCCTTCAAACCGTCGGGCTCGTGAGGCGGCGTCGTTGGCTCCAGGACTCGTCCCACCGCCGGGCTAATGAAACCGCCCGAGCATGCCCCCCCGGAACGTGTTGGTCATCGGGTCGGGACCGATCGTCATCGGTCAGGCTGCCGAGTTTGACTACGCGGGGGTCCAGGCGTGCCGGGCGTTGCGGGAGGAAGGCCACCGTACCGTCCTCGTCAACTCCAACCCCGCCACCATCATGACCGACCCCGAAGTGGCCGATGCGGTCTATCTCGAGCCGCTCACCGTCGCTTCCGTCGAGCAAATCATCGCCCGCGAACGCCCCGATGCATTGCTGCCGACCCTCGGCGGCCAGACGGGCTTGAACCTGGCCGTGGAACTCGACGACGCCGGCGTTTTGACGCGCCACGGCGTCGAGCTCTTAGGAACGCCGATCGATACGATCAAACTCGCCGAAGACCGCCAGCGCTTCAAACGCAAGATGCAGGAAATCGGCGAGCCGGTTCCCGAGAGCACGATCGTCACCGACATCGATGCCGGCGTCGAGTTCGCCCGGCGTTCGGGCTATCCGCTCGTGGTGCGCCCGGCGTACACGCTCGGCGGGACCGGCGGCGGGGTGGTGTATGACGAGGCGCAACTGCGCGAGACGCTCGACAGCGGCCTCAACGCGAGCCTCATTCGTCAAGTGTTGCTCGAGACGTCGCTGCTGGGGTGGAAGGAGATCGAGTACGAAGTTTTGCGCGACGGCGCGGGCAACTGCATCATCGTCTGCAACATGGAAAACGTCGATCCGGTCGGCGTCCACACCGGTGATTCGATCGTCGTCGCGCCATCGCAGACCCTGTCGGATTACGAATACCAGATGCTGCGAACGGCGAGCATCAACGTCATCCGCGCGCTCGACGTTCAGGGCGGCTGCAACATCCAATTCGCGCTCCATCCGCAGCGCAGCGAGTACGCGATCATCGAGGTCAATCCGCGCGTTTCGCGCAGTTCGGCGTTGGCTTCTAAGGCGACCGGCTATCCGATCGCGAAAATCGCCACGCGAATTGCCCTCGGGCAAACCCTCGACCGGATTCCTAATCCCGTGACCGGCGTGACGAAGGCGGCGTACGAGCCGACCCTCGACTACGTCGTCGTAAAGATTCCGCGCTGGCCGTTCGACAAGTTCCCGATCGCCGACACGCGGTTGGGAACGCAAATGAAATCCACGGGCGAGGCGATGGGTATCGGACGAACGTTCCGGGCGGCGCTCGTGAAGGCCGTTCGCGGTCTGGATCTCAAGCGCCAAACCCTGATCGGCGGATTCACGGAGTGGAACGTCGCGGAACTGGAATCGGTCGCCGCGCGGCCCACCAACGACCGGCTGTTTGCAATCTGCGAGTTGTTGCGGCGTGCCGTGTACCCGGGAACCCTCGACTGGTCGAACGATCGCGCCTCGACGATCGATCGGCTTGCGGAGCTATCGTCCATCGACCGCTTCTGGCTCAACGAGTTCGCCGACCTCGTCGAACTCGAAGAACGGCTGCGCGTTCACCCGACCGACGCCGACTATGCTCAAGCGCTCGAGTGGGGCTACGCCTCCGACGTAGCCGCGCTGCCCGCCGGAACTGCTTGCGTACCGGCATTTCGCATGGTCGATACCGCCGCCGCGGAGTTTCCGGCTAAGTCCCCCTACTATTACCTTTCGCGCGGTGAAAGCGACGAGATGCGGGCACCGCGCAAGGAAGGCGTCGTCGTCGTCGGCAGCGGGCCGATTCGCATCGGACAAGGGATCGAGTTCGACTATAGCTGCGTCCACGCCGCCTGGGCGCTGCGCGAGGCCGGCCGGTCGCCCGTCGTCATCAATAACAACCCGGAGACGGTTTCTACCGACTTCGACGTCTCCGACGTGCTGGTATTCGAGCCGCCCGGCGCCGACGAAGTCGAGGCTGCCTATCGCGCGACGGGCGCATGCGGCGTCTTGCTGGCCTTCGGCGGTCAGACGGCGATCAATCTCGCCCCCGAACTACAGCGGCGCGGAGTCCCGATTCTCGGCAACGACCGGCGTACGCTGGACATGGCCGAGGATCGCGAACAGTTCGATGCGGCGCTCGCGCGTCTGGGCGTCGCACGCCCCGAAGGAAAAGCGGCGCGCAGTTTCCGCGACGCGCGTGCGATCGCGCGCGAACTCGGTTTCCCGGTATTGGTCAGGCCATCGTTCGTCTTGGGCGGACGGGCGATGGAAATCGTCTATAACGAAGGGCAGCTGGCGTCCTACGCCGAGTCGGCGCCTCCGATTCTTCCCAATGCGCCGCTGTTGGTCGACAAGTACCTGCGGGGTCTCGAGGTCGAGGTCGACGCGGTCTTCGACGGCGACGACGTGATGATCCCCGGAATCTTCGAACACGTCGAACGGGCCGGCATTCACTCCGGGGATTCGATCGGCGTCTACCCCGCGCAAACCATCGATGCGGCGATGGAGCGGCACATTGCCGAGGTCACGGCGGCCATCGCGCGGGAACTCGGAATCCGCGGAATCATCAACATTCAGTTCGTGGTCCACGGCGGAGCGCTGCACATCATCGAGGCCAATCCGCGCGCGAGCCGCACGGTGCCGATCATTCAGAAGGCGACCGGCATAAACATCGTGGCCGCCGCGACGCGGATCGCGCTGGGCGAAAAGCTGCGCGCGATGGAATACGGCGTCGGACTGCTGCCGCGCGTTCCCTACGTCGTCGTGAAAGTACCGGTCTTCTCGTTTTCTAAAATGCGGGGCGTCGAGACGATTCTCGGTCCGGAAATGAAGTCCACCGGCGAAGTCCTAGGCATCGATGCGGATTTTGCGGGCGCGTTGCTCAAGGGTTTCCTTGCAGCGGGGGTTCGCCTACCCGGCAGCGGAGGGCGCCTTTTGGTGTCGATTGCCGACGAAGAGAAACGCGAGGCGGTGCCGGTCCTGAAACGCTACGCAGAACTCGGTCACACGTTGATCGCCACACCGGGAACGCAAGCGGTGCTCGAAGCGGCCGGAATCCCGGCCGAACGGATCAACAAGATCGCCGACGGTTCGCCGCACGTTCTCGACCTGATCGTGACTCGGGGCGTCGATCTCGTGATCAACGATGCCAAGGGTGCGCGGGAAATCTCCGATAACTACAAGATTCGCCGAGCGGCGGTCGAAGCGGGTATTGCGTGTTTGACCAGTTTGGATACGGCGCGGGCGCTCGCGGAGGCGCTCGCAAGCACGCCGGGTCCGCCTCGAAGCCTTCAAGAGTACCGGACGAGCGCGCCGGCGACGATCGAGTCTTAGCCGTCGACCAGGCCGAGGAGCCGCGCGTTTTCGCACTCGGCGGAAACGGGAGCATGCTGGCCGTCGTCAACAGTTTTGCGCCCCACGGCGGCGCGATTACGGCGCGGTTGATCCCGTTGGCATGGACGCCGTTCGGCGTCGTCGTCGGCGACGCCTGGCAGAACGTTGGAATCGCATTGGCGGGCTTATTCGATTGGGTCGACCGGACGTTTCCTCCCGAGGACGAGCATTCGTTCGTCGCGCCTCTGCGCGACGTAGAACTGCTGGCGCGGATCGGTTGGCAGGCGCCGCTGCCGACCGCGCTCGACGAAGGCAGCGTGCTGAACATCGAGGACGTGCCCGACGAGGTCGTCGACGCGCTCGGGCATCCGCCGGCGACACTGCTCCAGTGCGGCGCTTGCCGGCGGCTGTGCGTTCGCGACGAGTTCGTATGGAAAGAGCGCCAGTTGTGCGCCTGGGACTATCACGCGGCGGTTTTTGGCCGGCGCGGCCCGTGGCGTAGCGGTCCGTACGATCAACGGCACTTCGAAACGCTCCCGGCCGCCGCATACGTCGCGGCCCCGCTGCTGCTCGAACTGGAAGCCGAAATCGTCCTGATTCTCAATGCCGTCGACGAAGCGGCGGCGCGCGATGCGATCGACGTTCTCCTGTCGGCGGACGCGCAACGCCCCCATCTGGCCGTTCGGACGGAGGGAGGGTTTACGCTGTTGCGGGAGAGCCGCGTCGCACCGTGACCAATCGGGCGATCCGCCGGCTGTCGTTGCTTTTCGTGCTGCTGTTCGCGGTGCTGGCCGTCCGCCAGATTTACGTGCAAGTCGTGGCGGCCGGGTCGATCGCCGCGAAGCCGGGCAATCCGCGCCACGCTCTGTTTCAAGCGCATCGCGGCCGAATTCTCGCGACCGACGGAACCGTGCTGGCCGAGAGCGCCGGAGCGGTTCGGCGCTATCCGATGGGTGCGGCGCTCGCGCAAACGGTGGGCTACGTCTCGACGCGCTACGGCACGAGCGGGATCGAAGCCGCGTACGACGCAGCGCTCACGCCTCCCGACAGCGCGGGCGATCCGCTCGCGCAGTTGGCTGCGATTCGCGCCGCGCTGCGCGGCGACTCGGCGGTCGCCCCGGGAGCGGACGTCGTGACGACCATTCTTCCGGCCGTGCAACAGCGGCTCTACGATCTGCTCGCCAAATACCCGCGAGGGGCGGGGGTCGTACTGGACCCGCGCAGCGGCGCAGTTCTGGCGATCGCGAGCGTCCCAAGTTACGACCCCAACGACTTCGATGCCGAGTTTTCGGAACTCGGAGCGGACCCGCGCAGCCCCTTGCTCAATCGTGCCTTAGACGGGCTCTATCCGCCGGGATCCACGTTTAAGATCTTCACGGCGGCGGCCGCGCTCGACAGCGGGACCGTCACGATGGACTCGCACTTCGACGACCCGGGATACCTCGCCATCGGAAACTTCACTCTGCACGACAACGAGAGCGAGGCTACGGGGTACGGCGACCTCACGCAGGCGTTCGCGCTTTCGAGTAACGTCGACTTCGCGCAAATTGCCCTCAAAATGGGGGTCGACGACTTCTATCGTTACTTGAACCGATGGGGAATCGGCGATTCGCTCGATTTCCAGCTGCCGGCCCGCAGTGCCGGAATTCCGCCGAAGGACGAAATCGTTCCCGGGGAGCTCGCCCAAATGGGCTTCGGTCAAGGGGCGCTGCTGATGACGCCGTTGCAGATGGGACTCATCGGTGCAACGATTGCCGGCGGCGGCACGGAGCCGCGCCCGTTCGTGGTGCGCCAAGTCGTGCGCGGCGGCGTTCCGGCGAGCGTTTCCTCCATCGGGACGCTCGCGAGCCCGGTATCCGCCGAGTCGGCCGCGAACGTGACCAAAATGATGATTGCCGTCGTCGAGCGGGGGACTGGGACGGTGGCGCGGCTGCCGCACGTGAGCGTCGCTGGCAAGACCGGGACGGCGACCAATCCGCTGGGACGTTCGCACTCGTGGTTCGTCTGCTTCGCTCCCGCGCAGAACCCGCGGGTCGCGGTGGCGATCGTCGTTGAAAACGTCGGGTACGGTGCGACGTACGCCGCCCCGATCGCGCGCGACGTGCTGCGCGCTGCCCTGGAGCAGACCGGGAGTTGATCGAGGAACGCATCTTCAACAATCGCTACCGCCTCGACAGTAAACTCGGCGAGGGCGGAATGGCCACCGTCTATTGCGGGACCGACACGGTTTTGCGGCGGCGGGTGGCCATTAAGGTGCTGCGCGAGCAGTATGCGGCCGACCAAGAGTTCGTCCGCCGATTCTATCAAGAAGCCGAGTCGGCCGCCCGGCTGTCGCATCCGAACATCGTCAACACCTACGACGTCGGTCGCGAAAACGACACCTATTTCATCGTGATGGAGTTGGTCGACGGAGCCTCGCTCGGCGAAATCATTGCGGCCGACGGGAAGCTTCCCGAACCGGTCGCGCTCGATTACGCGATCCAAATCGCCAGCGGCCTCGCCTACGCGCACCGCGCCGGCCTGCTGCATCGCGACATCAAGCCGGCCAACATCCTGGTTACCAAGGACGACGTGGTCAAACTTTCCGATTTCGGCATCGCGCGCGCGGTCTCGGAGCACACGATGACGTTGACCAAGCCCGGTCTGGTGATGGGCAGCGTGTACTACATGTCGCCCGAACAAGCCCAGTTGCACGAGCTGCACGAATCTTCCGACTTGTACAGTTTGGGCGTCGTGTTGTATCAGATGCTCACCGGCAAGCTGCCGTTTACGGGTGAATCGCCGGTGACCGTCGCCTTAAAGCACATCGGCGACCCGGTCCCGACGATCGACACGCGCGGCTTGGGAGTGAGCCCCGCGCTGGCGGCAATCGTCAACCGCCTGCTGCAAAAAGATCCGGAACACCGATTCGCGTCGGCCAGCGAGCTGGCGACGGCGTTGCGCGAAGCCCGCGAGCGGCCGAGCGTCGCCGGCTTTCGCATTCAAGACGACGCGCCGACTCAGGCGCACCGGGCCGTGCGATCCCTCCCGCCCCGCCGTTCCCCGTTGCCCGACCGGCACGACGACGACGACGAGGAGCGCGACCGGCGCGCCCGGCGAAGTCCGTGGGTCTGGGTGGCACTCGTGGCGGTGCTGTTGGCCGCCACCGGACTTGGGTATTATCTCTTCGGGCGTCCGCTGCCAACCTTGGATGCGACGGTTGCGGTCGCCGACTACACGACGATGACCGACGCTCAAGCGCAGCAGGCGGTCGTCAACGCCGGGCTGCGCGTGCGTTTCATCAAGAGTCCGAGCGACACCATTGCGGCCAACCACGTGATTCGCCAAAATCCGCTGGCGGGAACGAAAGTGGCCAAAGATTCGCTGGTCGAGTTGGTGGTCAGCAACGGAAAACCGCTGATCGGGCTGCAAGACGTGCGTGGATATTCGATGCTCGACGCGCAGCGGACGTTGCAGGGACTCGGATTTGCGGTCACGGTGACGCGGAAGTTCGACACCAGCCCAAAGGACAACGTCATCGACCAACTGCCCAAAGCAGGCGCCAAAGTTCCGCAAGCCAGCCGCATCACGTTGATCGTATCCGACGGCCCGCAGCCCGTAACGGTCCCCAACGTCGTGGGCTTGTCGGTCGGAAAGGCTGAAGCGCTGGCGGCGAAGGTGGGCTTGAGCATCGATACGTCGCAAAAGGCCGCGATCAACGGCGTTCCGGCCGACACGATCGCGTCGCAAAATCCGCCGGCCGGTCAAGCGACCCAAAAAGGCGCACCGATTTACGCGGTCGTGAGTACGGGCGTCCAGAGCGTTCCGGCTCAACCGCAGAACGGTCCGCCGGCCGTCACGGTACCGCCGGTTGCCGGGCGCGCCTATCAGGACGCCGTCGACGCCGTCACGGGTGCGGGGTTTCGGGCGGCAGTTCAGTTTCAAATCGTTGCCGGCGGTAACGGTACGGTCGCCACGCAGGATCCCGCGCCCGGCAGCCAACTTCCCCCGGGATCGACCGTGACCTTGACGCTGTCGGTTCCCGGAGAGGTTCCCGACACCGAAGGTATGGCCGTCGACAAGGCGCGCGCGACGTTGGCCGCGGACGGCTATGCGGTCGGACGAACTCAGTACACCACGGCGGTCGGCGCCGGCGGCCGCGTCGTCGGGACCGATCCGACCGCGGGAACGCCCGTCAAGCCGGGTTCCGCCGTCGGACTGATCGTCAACGGCAATCCTCCGCAGTAGCGTGCGCATCCTAGGGATCGATCCGGCGCTGCGCACCACCGGATACGGCGTCATCGAGAGCACTCGCAACCGCGTTCGTTTGATCGAGGCGGGAATCGTGGCGCCGCGCGCGCGCCTTCCGCTGGAGGATCGCTTGCGGGAACTGCACGCCGGAATTGGGGAGGTTATCGACCAGACTCGGCCCGAGTCGATCGTGATCGAAGAACTCTACACCACCTATCGCAACCCCCTTACCGCGATCCTGATGGCCCACGCGCGCGGCGTCCTATGTCTCGCGGCCGCGCAGGCCGGCGTCGCGGTGCACACGCTCGGACACGCGCGCGTCAAGCGCGCGCTGGTAGGATCGGGCAGCGCCCGCAAGGGACAAGTCAACGCGATGGTAACGCACTTGCTCGGATTGCGAACGGCCCCCAAACCCGACGACGTCTCCGACGCATTGGCCCTGGCACTGGCGTTTCTGAACGTCACGCTCCACTCGAGATGATGGCGTAAATGTCGTTTTCGCGAATTGCGGGGACCCTTTGCGAGCGCCGCGGCGAGGTCGCGGTCGTGGAGACTGGGGGACTCGGTTACGAAATCGTCCTGCCGCCCTGCATCGCCGAGAAACTCCCCGCCGCAGCGGGGAGTCCGATCGCACTCGAAGTG
>DASXDV010000111.1:0-3455 GCA_036490465.1 Candidatus Tumulicola sp.
CAAAGCGCGAGCGGCGCAATGGCGTGTCTTCGATTCGCATGTCGAACTCGACACCGTCGGGAAGGGACAGGAATTCGTCTTCGATACGGACGTTTATCCGGAAGCGTTGGGTTGGTTCGCGGCAATGTGCAGGTGCCTATCGGACTCCGGAATCGGGGTCAGCGCGAAGCATGTCCAAACGCACCGAGACCCGTGCCCGCGCCGATCGGGCGCCTGACGACCATTTGACGTAAGCGTCGGCTCGAGGCCGTCTTGACGTGAAGGCTTGTCAGGTTTGAACCGCAGCTAAGCCGAGGCGGGAAGTTCTGTTCCAGCGCTCTCGGCTGGCAACTGCAGATTCCAGGGTAAGAGTTCGGTGATACGCGAGATGGTATGGTCGCTGATGCGACTGAGCACCTCGCGCAAGAACGCTTCGGGGTTATACGCGTTGAGTTTGGCCGTTCCGATCAGGCTGTAGAGCGCCGCAGCCCGATCGCCGCCGGCGTCGCTACCGGCAAAGAGAAAGTTCTTGCGCCCCAACGCGACGCAGCGTAAAGCACGTTCTGCCGCGTTATTATCAATCTCGATGCGGCCGTCGTCGCAATATCGCCCCAGCGCCTCCCAGCGGCTCAGCGCGTAGCGGATAGCTTTGGCTGTCGCCGACTTCTGTGAAAGTGTGGAGATGGTCTGCTCAAACCAGCTGTGCAACGCATCGAGAAGCGGACGGCTGCGTTCCTGGCGTACCGCACGTCGCTCGTCGGGAGAGCGGCCCGTATCTCTGCCTCGACGGCGTAGAGCGCCCCGATGCGGTCGAGCGCCTCTGCGGCAACCGGCGACTGATGCAAATCGTGCAAATCGACAAACTTGCGTCGCGCATGCGCCCAACAGGCCGCTTCGGTCACGCGGCCGCTGTCGTAGAGTTTCGAAAAGCCTGCATAGCCGTCGGCTTGAAGAATGCCGGTAAAGTCGTGCAGATGTGCCTGTGGATGTTCGCCCTTGCGATCGGCGCTGTACGTGAACCAGACGGCCGGGGCGACCTGTCCGCCACACGGCCGCTCGTCGCGCACGTACGTCCAGAGCCGCCCGGTCTTGGTCTGTCCGCGACCCGGAGCCAGCACCGGAATCGGCGTGTCATCGCCGTGAACGACGTCGGCGGCGAAGACGTGCCGGCGCAATGCATCAATGAGCGGTGCGAGCAGTGTGCTGGTTTGTCCGACCCACTGCGCCAGCAGCGTACGATCGAGGTCGACGCCTTCGCGCGCGTAGATCTCCGCTTGGCGATAGAGCGGCACATGATCGGCGTACTTGCCGACGAGCACATGGGCGAGCAGACCAGGTCCGGCCATGCCGCGCTCGATTGGGAGCGCCGGAGCCGGTGCCTGCACGATCGTATCGCAGCCGGTGCAGGCCAGCTTGGGCCGCACTCGGCGGATCACTTTGAAGCGCACCGGTTCGAGTTCGAGAATTTCTGAAATGTCGTCGCCTAAATGCTTGAGCGCACGACCACAATCCGGGCACACGGGCTCCCCTGGCGCAATGACCTGCTCTTCGCGTGGCAGGTGAGCGGGAAACTCGCGCCGCGCCTTGGGCTCTCGTGCGGCCGGCGCTAGGCGTTGGTCCAACGCGCAGGTCAACTGTGCATCAGCGGCTTCGAGTTCCTCAACCCAGAGTTCCAGCTGCTCGATCTCTTGCTCGCGCTTTTCGCTGCGCCGGCCGAACTGCAGGCGGCGTAGCTTGAGAATCTGCAGCTTCATCGAGTCGATCAGCAGTTGATGCGCGAGAAGCTCTGCATCCTTGGCGATGAGCTGCTCATGCTTTTCGTGAAGCAGCGTTTTGAGATCCGCGACGCTCAACCCATCGAGATCGGGGAGCGTATCGCGTGCGGCCTCCATATCCGAATTGTACGAATTGTGCTCAGGTACTGTCAAGCATTCGTATAATGCGCGAACGCAAGTTTACACCACCATGAGGATTACACTTCGAGCAACGGATCGGCGGTACGGACGGGATGCCGCCAATCGATGCCTTCGAGCAGCATCGACAGCTGCGCAGCGCTGAGCGAGACGCGCCCGCTCTGCGCGTGCGGCCAAATAAAGCGCCCCCGCTCCAATCGCTTGGCCATCAGACACAACCCGGTGCCGTCCCACCACAGCATCTTGACCAAATCGCCGCGGCGACCGCGAAACACGAAGAGGTGCCCGCAGAACGGATTGCTCGCCAGCGCGTTCTGCACCAGCGCGCCTAGGCCGGTAAACCCTTTGCGCATGTCCGTCATGCCGGCAGCTAACCAGATGCGCGTACCGGCCGCAATGCTCGCGGGCACGACGCTCATCGGTGCAACTGCGCAAGCAGCGCGCAGAGAACACCAACATCGAGCGCGCCACTTTCGATTCGCAAGGAGCTTCCCGACGGCAGCGTGATCTGCACGACATTGGGGCTACAGCATCGCCAGCCGACGCCGGGCGGCCGGTGGAGGTGATCGTTACGGGAAGAAACGTCGCCCGTGCTGCCCCAGCGCGAGCTTGCACCGTCGGCGTCGGCACACCGAGTTTTCCGGCCTGATACAGCGCCATCCACTGGCGCAGGCTGTTGGGGTGGACCGCTTGCGCGCGCGCGATCGTACGAACCGACCTGCCATCGCGTAACGCCAGCTCGACGATGCGGCGCTTGTCAGAGATCGGCCAGCGGCGGCGCGGTGCTCGAGATCGCGGCATTTCTGTTCCCGGCATGAAGACCTCGCGATGTAAAAGCGTTTCCTCTATCATCGCGAACCACAGAGCTTACCTACAAGACGGCCTTGAACCGACGCTTACCACATCCCACAATTACCGGTGGCCTGAACAATGGGCTCAGACCCAAAGCTCCCGGAACGATTTTCATCCCAACGGACGTCTACAAGTTTTGGCGCAGACTTCGACGGTGCGAACAAAGGGACACGCCGCAGAGGGCTAACGCAGGTTGTACGTCAAGGGCCTCGCCATTGCGTTTGTCCGTCAGTGGGGCTGAAGGTTCATCGACGAGTTCATCTGGACGCACCGTGGGACGCCGCGCGATCCGAAACACTCGACCCGGCTCAAAAACGGTTTGCCCGCTCTCGGCCCCATAAAACCAGCTACTGGCCTATCCACATAAAGCTCGTCGGAACAGCACTAAAAGAGAACTCGTCGTACGGACTCGGAAGAAAAACGATGAACACGTTTGAGGTAATTGCCTGTCCAAACACCGTGAGCGTAACTGGCGAAGAACTCAGGTACGAAATTACTGACGGTCCAAAATATGGAGGGGCGCACTGGGATGCACTCACACCTCCTGTCAGTTGAACTGGCGTTGCCGACAGTGGTGTGTTTCGGTCATTGTATCCTGGGCAGTCGACAATGAAGAAATCCGTCGGCGTGACAGAAGGATCGACGTAAACGGGAGACGCCGAATAGCCGATCATATCGCATCCAGAAACTAGTATACCAGCCGGAACGGAA
>DASXDV010000145.1:0-19794 GCA_036490465.1 Candidatus Tumulicola sp.
CTCTACCTCTTCCCGCCGCCGGACACGTTTGACCTTCGTCCGCAGCGCGACTCGCTCTACGAACTGGGTGGACACTTGCCGATCGAGAACGGCGACCTCGGCTTTCGCGTAATGCACAAAGTCTCGACCGACTGGATCGACGACACGCAGGTCGGCGCAACAAACTTGCACCAGGACATCAACTTCCCGATTGGGCGCGTAGACGTGCAATCGCTTTACTATCAGGTGAACATGCCGCGCGGCGGCCGCATCTACGCATCGGTCACGCATAGCATCGCGCTCAACAGTCTCATCTGCGAGACCAACTTGTTGCAAAACTGTACGTTAGGCGGTTATCTCTCGACGCCCGGTGGCGGCCTGAAGCCGTATTACGTATCGCCCGGCGGAGGATTGGTTCAGGCGGATCACGATCAGCATTGGGACACCTCCGCAGGTTGGGTCTTTAACGATGCCTACGGTGGCTGGTTCTCGATCAACGCCGAGTATGGTAGCGGTCTCTCGATTGGCGAAGGAGGGCAGATCTTTCCGGGTCCGCCGCCGTATGCCGTCGCCGGGGACGACGCGTGCATAACCAACGACGCCGTGAACTGCAAAGTGCCGCCGCATCTCGTCTTCAACGTCGAAAAAGGAGTGAGCCTCGGCTCCAAGGTTACCGCAACCCTTTCGATCGTCAACGTGCTCAACGATCGGTTCGCTATCACGCTGGACAACTCGCTCCAGGGCACGCACTACGCGCGTCCGCGGGCCTTTTTCCTTCAGCTGAAAATAAAACAATGACGTCGTTTGAGCCTCCTCCTAGACCCCAAGGGGAGGGATCGCTTCGTGTGAACCGTGAGGACGGACGATTAAGATGGCGCCTTGGACGCGAAGCCGCCCGACGTGCGCATTCAAACTCAGAAGCCCGGCGGGTGGCAAGGAGCGGGAAGTGAACCGTAGCACGACGGCGACGCGTAGAACTCGACGTAGTAAATCAGGAGCCCGGTTTTTTTTAACAGCGCATCGCCAGCGCCGTCTTGGAGTTACGGTTTTTCTTTCGCTTTCGCCGGCCGGCGGACATAGAGAATGCCGCCATCGCGCACCTCGCACATCCCGCTAATCTTATTTGGATCGTTGAGGATAGCGACGATCGGCTCGGCGATGCGCTGCGCCGCCCCTTCGTCGTCGACTTCCAGGTGCAGATAGGCTGCGACGATCTCGCCATCCACTTGTCGAAACTGTTTGATCCGAAGAACCCGCTCGTTTGCGACGAATTCCCAACCGGCGGCGTGACCGTCGTGAGGAACGTTCATCGCCGTGCGTACGTCGCGCGGCGGTCTCGGACCTGTCTCGGCAGCCACTACCGCGCGACCGGTTTTCTTCGCGCCGAGACCGGACGGTTGAAGGGAAAACTGCGACCAAAGGAGCACTTCATCGCACCGCGCCATCAAGCGACGATGGCTCGGCGTCAACACGTAGCTACTAAGGAGATCGATCTTGCGCATCACGCCTTTTCTTACCGCAAGCGCACTTGCCGTCGCCGTTGGGCTCGCGGCTTGTTCCGGCGCTTCGCAGACTCTGCCCGGCGGATCCCAATCGTTCGCGCCGGCAGCCCATAGCGGGCTTCATCTCGTGGTCGTAGGCGCTCAGCACGACCAAGCGTGCCCCTCGTCGGACTTCGTGTGCACGAAAGTCAGCGCGAAGACCGGCGGATCGGTTGGAATTTGCGTTTCGAGCACGGGTTCGTGCAGCGGGTCGCTGGCACCATACACCTGGACCGGCAGCTTTTTTACCAAAAAAGGAAAAAAGGCAACGAATTTCAAGAGCACGTTCGATCCGAACCCGGGCAATCCGGTAACGATCACGATCACCGAGAAAAAGAAAATTAAACCAAGCAAGGGCATATACAAGTGGTACGAGGCGATCACGGCCTGCTCCGCATCGTCTAGCTGCGTTTCCGGCAACATCGGAATCGCCACCACCAAGTAGGCGCGCACCGAGGAAGTCGAATCCCGACAACTCACGGGGGCCCGGTTTTCGCCGGGCCCTTTTTTCTTGGGCCGCGCCACGAGGCCAGCCGGGAGGAAAAGCACCGGAGGCGGCCTATTTATCGGGGTCGCTGCGCGGCGACCCGGGCGGGCATGTGGCGGAACTGGCAGACGCGCTGGATTTAGGTTCCAGTGGGGCAACCCGTCAGAGTTCGAGTCTCTGCTTGCCCACGCACCCTCGGCTCGACCGGCCCGGCACGCGGAAGTAGCTCAGTGGTAGAGCATCGCCTTGCCAAGGCGAGGGCCGCGAGTTCGAATCTCGTCTTCCGCTCCAATCTCGTACCGAGGGTCCGTCGCCGGACCCTCGTTCCCAACCGATCCCACCCAGCTTTCTTCCGTCCTTGCGGAGCACCGACGCCCTGACGAACTCGACCTTGACCCGGCTCGCCCCAACCCAAGTCGAATTGGAAATCTCGATTTCGGCCGACGAGCTCGCGGCGGCCGAGGACCGCGCGTTTCGCAAGCTCGTAAAGAGCGTGCGCCTACCCGGATTCCGCCAGGGGAAAGTGCCGCGCAAAGTCTTCGAACAGAGCTACGGTTCGACCGACATCACGAACCAGGCGATCGACGAAGTTCTCCCCGAGGTGTACGCCAAGGCGGTGCGAGAGCACGATCTAGAACCGGTGGACCGCCCCAAGATGGAGGTCCTCGAAGAACGCGACGGGCGCCCGGTCCGGCTCAAAGCCACCGTCGAGGTGCGTCCGGAAATTACGCTGGGCCGCTATAAGGGAGTTGCGGTCCCGCGGCCGAGCTTCGTCGTGACCGACGCCGACGTCGAACGGAGCGTCACGGCCTTGGCCAAGGAGCGGGCCACTCTCGTTCCGGTCGACCGGCCCGCCGAAGGCGGCGACGTCGTGACCATGGATTTCAGCGGTGCGATCGACGGGGTTCCCTTCGAGGGAGGCAGCGCCGAAAACCAAGTTGCCGAGCTTTCGGAGGGGCGCTTCATTCCCGGCTTCGTCGACGGTATCGTCGGGATGCGGGGCGGAGAAGAGAGGCAAGTCGAAGCGCATTTTCCCGACGACTACGCCGAGGCGAACCTGGCCGGGAAAACCGCGGTCTTCGCCGTGAAGCTGCACGACGTAAAACGTCTCGACCTGCCCGTCATCGACGATGAGTTCGCCCGCAGCATGTCGGAGAACTCGACGCTCGACGCGCTGCGCGCCGACGTGCGCCGTCGTCTCGAAGCGATCTCGGCGGCCCGCGAACGGCGCGCCGTCGGTAACGCCATCATGGAAAAGTTGCTGGCGGCCCACGCATTCGCGCTTCCCGAGACCATGGTCGCGGCCGAAGTGGATCGCCTGGTGAACGAGGCGGCCTCGCGCTCCGGCGGCAAGCTGGACGAGCAACTCGCGGCACTCGGCAAGACCGAAGAACAGCTGCGCGCCGAGTTCCGCGTGGAAGCCGAGGCGCGCGTCAAGGGGACGCTCTTGATCGAGCAGATCGCCAGGACCGAGAATATCGTGGCGACGCCGGCCGACATTTCCGCCGAACTCGACGCCCTCGCGCGGCAATACCGCCAGCCGGTTGCGAAAGTACGCGAGGCGCTGGGAAACAGCGTGCTGACGCTGATGGACGGCATCGTCCGCAATAAGGCGCTTGACTTCCTCATCGATAACGCCGAGGCCGGTGCCGGGGCGGCGCCGCCGAGCGAAGAAACCCCGGAGCCCGCGTCGTAGTTACAACGGGCGTCCGATCCAGTCGTCGCAACGCCATAATGATGAAAATGAAAGAGTAAGCACGGTATGGGACATTTGGTGCCGATGGTCGTCGAGCAGACGGCGCGCGGAGAACGCGCGTACGATATTTATTCGCGCCTGCTCAAAGACCGAATCGTTTTCGTCGGGGGACCGATCGACGACCACCTCGCGAATCTTGCGATCGCGCAACTGCTGTTCTTGGAAAAGGAAGATCCCGACAAGGACATCGACATGTACGTGAACTCTCCCGGCGGCAGCGTGACGGCGGGTCTGGCGATGTACGACGCGATGCGTTTCATCAAGCCCGATGTGGCAACGATTTGTATGGGAATGGCCGCGTCGATGGGTTCGATCTTGCTGACCGGGGGCGCGGCCGGCAAGCGCTTTGCGTTACCGCACGCTAAGATCTTGATCCATCAGCCCTGGGTGTCCCAAATCGGGGGCCAGGCCACCGACGTCGAAATCGCGGCCCGCGACCTCATTGCGACGCGGCAGACGGTGGCGAGAATCTACGAGGAGACCACCAAGAAGCCGCTCGAGCAAGTACTCAGGGACATCGACCGGGATTACTACATGACCGCCGAGGAAGCCAAGGAATACGGGATAATCGACCAGATTCTCGAAGACCAGCGGAGTACGCCGGCGCCGGCTTGACCGGAATCGAGGAGGAAACCCGAGCGCATATGTTCCGCTTTGGAGACGAGAAGGGTCAGCTCAAGTGCAGTTTCTGCGGCAAGTCGCAGGAGCAGGTGCGCAAGCTGATCGCAGGCCCGGGCGTCTACATTTGTGACGAATGTATCGAGCTCTGCAACGAGATCATCGAGGAAGAGCTCTACAAGAACGTCGACGAGAACCTCCGCCTACGCAATATTCCCAAGCCCAAAGAGATCAATCACATTCTCAACCAGTACGTGATCGGGCAGGAGCGCGCCAAGAAGTCGTTGGCCGTAGCGGTCTACAACCACTACAAGCGGATCAACGCCGGCGGGACGGCCGACGACGTCGAACTGCAGAAGTCGAACATCCTGCTGGTCGGACCGACCGGCTCGGGCAAGACCTACTTGGCCCAAACCCTCGCGAAGATTCTCGACGTTCCGCTCGCGATGGCGGACGCCACCTCGCTGACCGAGGCGGGCTACGTGGGCGAAGACGTCGAGAATATTTTGCTCAAGTTGATTCAGGCCGCCGATTACGACGTGAAGCGGGCCGAAAAAGGGATCGTCTATATCGACGAAATCGACAAGATCGCGCGCAAGAGCGAAAATCCGTCGATCACTCGCGACGTCTCCGGTGAGGGCGTACAGCAGGCGCTGCTAAAGATTTTGGAAGGCACGACGGCCAACGTCCCTCCGCAAGGCGGCCGCAAGCATCCGCATCAAGAGTTCATTCAGATCGACACGACCAACGTGCTGTTCATCTGCGGCGGCGCGTTCGACGGTCTCGAGCGAATCATCGAATCGCGCGTGGCCGCCAATAATATGGGCTTCCGCGCGCGGCCGGAGGGCAAGCGCGAAGTCCGCGTCGGCAAACTGCTCCAGCAGCTCATGCCGGAAGACTTGCTCAAGTTCGGATTGATTCCGGAGTTCATCGGGCGGCTGCCGATCGTCGTGACCCTCGATGCGCTCGACGAACTGGCGTTGCGCCGGATCCTTACGGAGCCCCGCAACGCGCTGGTCCGCCAGTTCCAGAAGATCTTGAACATGGACGGCGTCGATCTGCAGTTTACGAAAGAAGCGCTGGTCGCGATCGCGATTAAGGCGCAAAGCCGGAAAACCGGTGCCCGCGGCCTGCGCTCGATTCTCGAAGAGACGATGCTCGAGGTGATGTACGACCTGCCGTCTCTGCAAGGCGTCAAGAAGTGCATCGTCAACAAGGATGTCATCGAGAAAAAAGAGTCGCCCACCCTGATCTATCAAGAACAGAAGAAAGAACCGGCATAGACCTACGGGGCGAGGAAGAGATGTTCGCTCTTGGCGTTGCAGAGTGTGGGGCCCCCGGCGCACGGCAGGGAGAAGGCGGGCTTGGCGTGCGGTTTGAGGGGTAGCGTGTATTCCTCCAAACGTCCGTTGGCAGCATCGAGCACGTAGAAGACGCGCCGCGGCGGGTCCGCAATCAGCGCACCGACGATCGTGCCGGCCGTGGCTTCCGGAAACAGGCCTTGGACGGGAAAGAACGGTTGAGAGAACTGCGCCAGCACGTTGACGGGCTGCGGCGGGGGCTGACCGGGCGGCGGCGATGCGAGACCGCCGAAGTACTGACCCAGCGCCAGCGGCGCCTGATACGGACTGCTGGGCAGGTACTGGGTGGCATCCACGAAGTCGGCTTGCGCCAAATCGATGCCGAGCGACGACGGCGGCTTCGCATACGGGAAGCTCGTTTTGAAGATCCGCGAACGCTGCGTATTGGCCTGGTTCGCGTAGACGTAGAGCGCGGCGTTGACGTCGAAGCGCGCCTGAACCAACGCCGAATACCCGGCGGTCTTGCTTCCCGGCGCGCCGAACCCAATCGTGAGCGCGGCGACGCTCGAACGCGACAACGGCGCGGCGATCTCCGACACCTCGCCGCCCAAATCGTTAAGCAGCCACAGGTTCGCATTAGGGTCGTATTCGATGTCGACGAGATCGGCGCCGGCCGGGCCGATCTCGGTGATGGCGGGCGACAGGGCGATCTTCAAGTTGGCACGGGCGGGCGCGAGCGTACGAATCGGCGGATGAAAGATCCGCAGTTCGGTCGGCGTGGCGACCGCAATCTTACCGGAGGGATCCACCGCGATCTGCGGCGGCAACGCGGCGCCGGGGGCTTCGACGAAGCGCTGCACGGGTTTCGCATCGGCGTGCAGCGGCAGCGCGTACTCGTCGAGCACGCCGTAGTGATCGGCATACAACCGCCCCGCCGGCGGTGTCGGGGTCGGCAGGGGGGGCGACGAAAGCGCTAACGGGGCAGGACCGCTGCCGTTGCCGCCGCCGCAGGCGGCGAATGACGACGTGGCGGCGGCCAAACTAGCGAACGAAAGGAATGCGGTTCGCAGATTCACGGATCGAGACTCCCGAATAGCGGACCGGCGCCGCCGCCGGACGCGTCCACGAAAAAAAGCGAAAAGCGCGATGCGGCGTGGAACGGCAACGCGCCGCGCGCATCGAACGGATTGACCGCGGCAATTGTTATCGTTCCGTTGGACAGCGGATGCGTGCCGTTCCCAACGTAGGCGCCAAACTGCATCACCTGTTTTCCAAGGGCAGCTGTGGCGAGTGCGCCATACTTGACGCTGCCGAAGCGGTGGTACCGGGCCTGCCCCCGGGTGGCAAAGGAACCGAAGTCGACGGACGGCACCGACGGGGATGCAGCGTAAATCGCCAGCGTCGCGCCGGTACTGGGATCGGGTTCGGTGAAGGCGAGCGCACTATAGTGCGGGTACGCTCCCGTGACGACGATCGTGTAGCGTTTCCCGGAGGCCAGCGCCGGCGTTTTTAGCGGTCCGACGGAGTAACCGAGGCTGTCGCGCGCTTCCAGCGAAAGGGCGCCCGCCGCAAACGGTGCAAACGGCGTGACGGACCCGAACGGAAATTGCGATGCGACGGTGCGGCTGCCGACGGCCAGGTAGGCGCTACCGATACTTGTGGGCACGCCGTTGACGAGCGTCTGCAATAGCGGTGCGCCTTCGACGAAGCGCACCTGCACTTTGGAGGGGGAGGCCGGTAGGCTCGAAGCGCTCGATACGCTCGAGCACGCTACTCCTGAGAGCACGACGGCTGCGGTTAGCGCGAAGCGGCCCGAAAAGATCATGATCGGTGCTTTCGAAAAAAAGAATTCGTCGTACGCGCCGCGGTGAGGCGGCGCGTACGACGCAGGACGACTAGGCTATTTGAGGCAGGGTTTCTTCCCGCTGCCGCCATCGAGCGCGGTGACGACCGCGCTCTGAATCGACGACGAAAGCGGCGTGTATTCGAGTTTACCGAGGAGCTTCTGGGCGGCCGGCGACTCGATGTAGTGGATGAGGGATGTCTTGTCGGAGACGTGGATGCCGTGGTTATTGCCGTAGAAGAGGAAGTAACTCGAGCCGACGATCGGGTACGACGTACCCGCCGGCGGACTCGCGAAGTTACCCGGATCGACGTAGAGGATACACTCCGGACGGCTCGTGCCCAGCGGCAGGCCGTCGCTGCCTTCGCCATACGTGATTGCTGCGGCAGTGACTTTCTTGAGCGCGTTGGCGACTTGGCTCTTATTGGTCGGATCGGCGAAGAACTGTTGGCCCTTGCGCTTGCCGTTGCCGAGCAGGGCTTGCGCGACGGGCGGGTTGGCGGCCTTGGCATAGGCGCCTTCGACGTAACCGGTCCCGAACGGCGCTGATTGGATGGCCGCTAGGACGCCTGGATTGCCGCTTTCGCCGATGAAGTGCGGATTCGGATCGCCGGACGATCCCGGTCCCGGCCATATTTGGTTCACGCCGAACGTCCAGGCCGCGCTGTGGCCGGCGCTCTCGTACGGCGGCTGGTTGTACGGCGCCTTCCAATTGACGTTACACGCCGTGTTGAGATGATTCGTGAAAAGGTAGCTCGTGCCGCTGCTATCGGACCGGAAGTAGAACGTGATCGGCTCGGAGGTTCCACCCGTGACGGACTTTCCGTTGTCTTGGGTAATCGCGGCGTCGTTCCAGTCGCTGATAGTGCCGTTGGACAGGGCGCAGTACGTCCAGGCCGAGAGTTTCATCTTACTGCTGATGCCGAAGTCCTTAGCGCGGTACCCGAAGACGATCGGTCCGCCGATGGTCGGAAACTCGAACGGCTCGCCCCAATTTTTCCCGTGGGCGGGCTCGCGCGTCTGTTTGTAGCCGGCATATTCGGTGGACGGCATGGCCTGGTCGCTGCCGACGAAGTCAAGCGGATCCATGCGGCCGCCGAACCCGGTCGGCGTGGCCCCGAGCGGAGCGCATGGGCCGGTCGGCGGCGCGCTATCGTCGCCGACGCCTTCAAAGGCTTTGCGGCCGGCACCGCTGCCGGTCAAACAGTAGTAGATGGTTCCGGTCGTCGGCGCCGCGTTGAACAGCGATCCGACGCCCGGAGGAGTTTGCGGATAATTGTACAGCCCGACCGGCTGGTTTGCCAGGTTGTATGCGTAGGCGGGAAACGTTGCGCCGCCCGCGTGAAGGTCTTGGGGACCGTTGTCTTGCGGGTGAAACCGATGCGCCGCCGCTGCGTTGGGCAAAGGGGCGACGCCGGCGCCGCTGCCGGCGGAGCCGTTGCAGGCGCTCAAACCGAGCGTCGTTGCAGCCGCCAGCGAGAGGAGAGCGAGTGCCTTGTGCATGTGCGATTTAATCCTTTATCGGACCCTGCGAAGTCCGGTGTAAGTGAACGGGGTGGGCGAGGGACGGGGCCGGCGCGCGGGCGCCGGTTGCCGGACCGGCCTGGGCCGAACCGGAAAGCAATGAGACGGCGACCGCGATCGGCGCATCGAGCAGCGTCGCCGGGCCGGAAAGGCGCATCGAGGGTTCGACGATGCCGCCTTTGCTGGTGGCGTAGGCCGCGACCGCGTCGTTGAAGTCGTCGGCCGCGAACAGCGTCTCGCCGTAAACGGCGATCGCGGGGAAGTTGGCCTGCAGCGGATTGCGCGACGACGAGCAGGTCGGATCGGCCGTGTACACGCCGTCGAGGACGAGCACGCGCAGTGGCGGCACGTCGGTTACGCCGCCAGTCGCGCCGGATGCAAAGACGTTGGCGCGACCTTGGCAGGACGTCGCGCTGCCGCTGCCCTCGCGCTGTTGGTTTGAAACGAAGATCTCGCCGGCCGAGTCCAGCGAAACGACGTTGGCCAGACCTGGCGCTAGTTGGGTGTTCGCATCCCACGGGATCGTGCGCGCGACGTTGGCGCTGGGATTGCCGATGTCGGCGGCCGACGCCACGAAGACGCCGTAATTTTGACCCAGCGGCGCCTTGAGCGCCCCGCTCAAGTAAACATTGCCGCCGGCGTCGAGCGCGAGGCCCACCGGACCCGCATAGTTGACGACCGGCGACGAGAAGTCGAAAGCGTCGAGCGGCACCGACGAACCCGACCCGTCGCTCGCGTAAGTGAGGACCGCGTCGCCGTTGTTTCCGTCGATGGTCGTAGCGCCGTACGTCAGGAGATTGCCGCCCGGATCGAAGGCCATCGCGGTGGGATAGAGCGTGCTCTTAGTTTTCGAATCGGCGGAGATCGTGGCTCCCGGTGCGTCGTTCCCGCCGGCGCCGGCCGCATACACCGCAACTTCGTTGCCCTTGTCGGGCTGGCCGGTGCCCGGCGAAAAGCCCAGCGCCGAGTCGAAATAGCCGACGTAGAGCCGCCCCTGCGCGTCGACGGCAATGCTACGCGCGAAGCGTTTGGCATCGAGCTGCAGATCGCGCAACGGCGCGGCATTACCGTCGGCGGAACCGTCGTAAGCGGTCACCGTCGCCCCCTTGCCGTCGTTCGCACCCAAATTGAGTACGTAGATCGTGCCGACCGGGGGCGGCGGCTGACGGCCCTTGAGCGCGAACGGCGTGTTGGCCGTCGGACTCTGCGGTCCGGCGACCGATGCTTGCAGTGTGACGCTGCCGGCCTGCCTATCGCCGTCGTACCCAAGGGTAATCGCGCCGGGCGGCTTCGCGAGCGTCAGCGACGAAGCCCGATGGTGCCCGTCGATCAGCGAGAACGCGTGGACCACGTCGCCTTCGATGTCAAGGGTAACCGGCGAGGCAAAGTCGCTCCCGCCGACGACCGTCGCCCCGCTCGCGTCGAGCGCTTGGAGCGTTACGGCAGCGTCCGCCGGCTTTCCGCGGGGAACGATCTTCGGCGACACGGAGAGTTCCAGCGATGCGATGATGCCGCCGATGTCGAGCGACATCGCGTCGACGGCGACCTTTCCGCTGCCACCGACGTGCGATGATACCGTGCCGATCGAGAGAACTGCGCCGGTGGCGCTGGTGCCGTCGTAGGTCGAAACGGCAAACGAGTCGGAGCCGGGCGATCCCGAAATCGTCGCCGTGCAGGTGATGCCGCCGTCCGCGCGGTGACAGTTTCGTGCAGACGCCCCGGTCTCGACGATCGCGTTAGGCACGCCGGAGATGCCGTTGCCGTCGACGGATACCAGACCGATGGCGATCGAGCGCGTGTTCGGCGACACGTAATTCGGCCGTATGCCGTGGTGCGGCTGCGGCGGAATCGTGACGGTGAGCGCAACGTCGACCAGCGGCAGCCCGGGCTGCCGGCCTCCGCTCCCGGGTGAGTTGACGACCGGACCGTCGGGTGTATTGGAGCCGCCTCCGCACGCGCAAAGGAGTGCGGCAGCAAGCATCGTCAGCGCGGTGCGCGCCTTCACGGGTAGGCGCCCTCGAGAATGTCCGATGTGGTGATGTCGGCGCGTCCGTTGCGGCCGGCGATGCGCGGCATTTGCGAGAGGTTGGCCGGGTACGACGCCTCGAGCATCGGATAGTCTGCGCCGGCCGCGTAGATCTGATACGTCCCCTTCGGGCAGATCGTCGCCGTCGGCTGTCCGGAATCGGTGAGGGGACCAACGTCGTCGGGGAGCGCGAGCTTTTGGGTTCCGGCGCGGTGCGCAACGACGGTGGCGTACGAGTCGATCGTATGCGTCTGCACGCAGGCGCCCGTGCCGCTGCCGCCGAGCGCGCGTACGACGACGAGCGCTTCGGTGGCGCCTTTGGGGACGCGGACGCCGACGGTGCCGCCGCCCTTGCCGTCGGGGACGAACGACGGCGTTTCGAAAACCGGGAGCGGCGCGAGCAACGTCAGCTGCGCGGTGGCGGCGAGCACGCCCGGCGCGGGCGTCGGCGTGCCGTCGGGATTCGGGCTGGGCGTGGGGTTCTGCGGCGTCGTGTATGCCGGCGGAACGGCGGCGTACAGCCGGTACGCGCCGAGAACCGGGGCGACGGCGAAATCGGTGAAACCCAGTGAATAACCCTGAAAGCCGAGTGCTTGGAGGGATGGGTCGATCGCCGGGAATGCCGGCGGCCCACCGTAAAAGCGCTCTTCGTTGTTGCCGTAGACCGGCAGGTTGAAGGCTTGATATAGCGGCGCCGTGCCGTTCTGCGGCCCCGAGTCGGCGTTGCACGGGCACAAGCCGTAGCCGAACGCACCGGTCGACGACGCCTTCATCCCGCGCGGCGGCCCGGTCCAGAGGGATTGGTTCAGCGTGCCCCAGGTGATGTGATTCGTGCCGAGATCCGAACCGGCCGACTGCACTTGACCGCCCGTCTGCGTCGAATCGAGTACGAGGAAGCTCGACGGCCCCACGATTTGGGGGACATTGTAGAGCGTGCCCGACAGCCCGTTTGCCTGGCGCAGCGTGAGCACGGTATTGAGTCCGTAGGCCACGCTTTGACCGCCGTTGGATGCGATCGTTGCCACGCCGACGGCAAACTGGAGTTTGCTCGTGACGGCCGGATCGAGTGACGTTACCGGCGGTTCGGATGCGCCGCCGGTGCCGCAGGCGGCGAGCAGCGGCAATGCCATCGCGGCGCCGAGCAAAACGTTACGCATCATCGTTACGCATCATATGGTCACCTGATAGTAAAGACGGAACGAAATGGGTGGTTCGTTGGGATAGGTCAGATATGGCGATTGCCCGTGCGCCGTGACGTCGGGCGGTGCGTATTGCGGGGTCGAATACGTGCACGGTGCCGAGCCGCTAGTCAAGCCGGTCGTTACCGGAATGCCGTAGCAGCCGTTGACGATCGGGACGTTGTAGATCTGGTTGAACACGTTTTTGACCTGCAGCCCGAAAACGGATTTCGCCACGCCGTTTGCCGGAGGCGAATACTCGACCGTCAGGTCGGCGTTCACGCGCGGCGTCGTGAGCAGGCCGCCGGGCAAGCCGGGCTCGTGGATGCCGCGCGTCGCAGCGATGTTGGGCGCCGTGCACGATCCCGGATCGAGCGGATCGATGTACCCCGGCGTTTGCGAGAAGATCGTCGAGAGGCTCGAACTGGGCACGATCACGGGCTTACCATTGCAATACACGGCCGTGTAATAGCCGCCCCCGTACGGGTAGCCGGCGTTGACCGCAAGGATCGGGTTGATCCGCCAGCGCGACGTTCGCCAATTAAACGCCGCGTTGAGTTGAAACGGCGACAGGCCCGGCGAACGGTACGTCACGCCGAGCGCGAGCGCGGCCGGCTGTAGAAACGCTCCGGGCGGCTCGTTGCCGAACTGGCTGATGTAGGTCGCGCCGACCTGCATCGAGAGCCCGATCGGGACGTCCTTGGTGTAGAGCAACTCGATGCCGGCTGCCTTTTGAATGCCGAGGTTGGAGTATTGCACGTCACCGTAGATCGGGGTCCCGGTATCGTAGTTGAAGCCGATAATTTGCGCGGTTTGCTCGATGACGTCGTAGCCGCGGCGATAAAACGGCGTTAGCTTGACCGCCGAACCGTCGCGAAATTCGTGCGCCCAGGATAGGTCGATGTTGGTGAAGGTGGCGCCGCGCAGCGGCGCTTCGAGCGTCGAACTGCCGAAACGGTAATCGCGCGTCAACCAGTACAACTGATCGGCGTAGTTCGCGCACGTTTGATTCGCATGAGGACCGCAGTATTGCGCCGGCGCTCCGGTCGAGTTATCGAACGACGGGATGCCGGCAAACGGCACGTACGGATCGCGGCTCACGTTGGCGCCGAGCTGCGACGGCAGGGGAATCGAAAGCGTATGACCGAATCCGACGCGAATCGTGTCGTGCTGGTCGGGGGCGTACGAGACGTCGACGTGCGGTTCGTAAACGCGCTGATGCGCGACCGCGCCGATCTGCGGCGGACTGCCGGGATCGTTTGGGATTTGGAAGTTATATCCGTCCAGACGTACGCCGAGCTCGCTCTTCCAACGATTCGTCCACTGGGTCGTATCCTGCAGATGCCAACCGTAAATCTGCTGCCCGACCGTCGGCACGTCGTGCTCGTACGGAAAGCGCGCGCCGCCCGGAAAGTACGAACTAAGATAGCCGCAGTTCGACGATATCCCGAGTTGCCGGCACAGCGACGGTGAAAAAAAGTCTTGCTCGAGCCCCTGTTGCGTTGCTGGATTGGTATTGGGCAGCAGGCCTTGGTAAGTATAGGGGAGCGGCAACGGCTGGTTCGGGTGGGTAATCGTGTACGTGACGATATACGCGGGTGCCGTGAACGCGGTATACGACGTGTAATCGAACCGGTCGCCGAAGGGCCGCACGAACTCGTAGATGCCGCCGGCCTTGAGCACGTTGTTGGCGCCCAGCTGCGTGACCTCGTCGATTTGACCGCCGACGCGCTCGCCGCCGTAGGGCGAAGCGAAGATGCCCTGCGCCGGCATGTCCTGCGCTTGTTGAAGGAAGGTGCGGAAGTAACGCGCCGTGAGCAGCGACGTCGTGCCGAGATTCGCGGCGTACTCGAGCTTGTAGGCGAGGAACGGGCTTTTGCGCGAGTCGGGCGACGAGACGAATGCGTAGGCATTGGGCTGGCCGGGGAACAGCGGGACGAGCGAATCGCAGGCGAAATTCTGCTGCGGCGTGTTGACCGGTCCGCTTGGACCGATCACGGGGTACGACGAGCATTTTCCCGCCGTGTTCCCGCCGGTGGTGTATGGCAAAAACTGGAACCCGCCATAGTCGAGCGTCTGCGTGATTTCCTGATCTTGCAGGAAGAACTGGAGCCGCTGGCCCTCGTTCTTGCCGAAACGCCAGATCGCGTTGTCGACGAAGTCGTTCGACGCCAAGAACTGCGGCGCGTAGTACACCTGGTTCGGATCGATCAAACTGCCGAGCGTCGCCGCATTGGTCCCGAGCGTTCCCAGCGTGTTGGCCGCGGTACCGGGAATTCCGTACTGATAGGCTTCGCGGACGCCGATGAAGCCGGCATAGTTGGAAAAGCGCTGTTTGGGGTCCGCCCAGCCCCACTCCAAGCCGAGCTGATGGAGGTACGGAAACAGCTGCGCTTCCGCGTCGACGTGCACGTACGAGGGATACGTTCCGTGTTTGGCGGTGAACAGGATAAGGCCGGTTCCGGTGTTGCCATGGGTCGCGTCGCCCCCGCCCGGAATGAGCTGGACGGCGCCGACGCCGTTGAGCATGCCGAAGTTCGCGATGTTCTGCAGCGTGTTCTGCAGGTTGGCCGAGGGCGCCGTGTAGTCGATGCCCTCGAACTCGTACGCCGCCTCGAACGCGAACCCGCCTCGAATCGAGACGGTCCCCGTCTTGTCGATCGTAATGCTCGGGATGCTGCGAAGCAGCTGGTTCTCGTCGGTGTTGAACGTTTTGCCCTGCACCGTCTCGATTTGGGAGCCGGTGACGCTGTAGGTATCGATCGTCATGCCCCGCTGGAACGCGCTGCCCGGCGAGCGCGCCCGCGTCGTGGCGATGGTTTTGAGATTGGTCGACATCGCCGGGTTGACGCTTTGCTGAGACCCGTTAAGAACGACGACGACGGTCGAATACGGTGCGTAGCCGGCTCGCTCGAACTGGAGGGTGTAGTTGTCGGGGAGCACGCTGAGGAATGCAAAGTGACCGCGCGCGTCGGTGACGGTACGGTAGGAAGCGCTAGGGGACTTTGCGGTCACGGCGACCCCGCCGAGCGGGCCGTGGGTCCGGTCGTCGGTGACCGTTCCGTTGAGGATCCCGGCAGTTTCGGCCAGAGCCGCATTCGGGACGATCGCCGCGACGGCGAGAAAAACGGCGAGCTTCTCGAGTCGAAGCAAGATCTTGAGCAACGATTACTCCCCAGCAGCAACGAAGGGGCGGCGAGACGCCGGCTCCTCACACGTCCATGCTAAGGAGCGCCGTGCAATTTGGCATCCCGGGAAACGGGGCGTCGCGTTAATGCACTAGCGGCTCTAATTACCCGATGCTAAGAAAACGTGTCGAATTTTAAGATTTGGCGTCGGGCTGCCGGCCGTCGACGATCTGCCAGCGCGAGCGCAGGCCCAGGCGGGAGAGGATCGAGCTGACGTGCCGCTCGACGGTGTGCTCGCTGATCTGCAAAGCGTGCGCGATCTCGCGATTCGCCGCGCCGCGCCGAATCAAATGCGCGACTTGTTGCTCCCGCTGCGTCAGCGAGAGTGCCGTCGGACGGCGGCGGGCCGCGGGCTCCGGCGAACGCTCGCGTTGGACGAGCAGCAGCATCGCTTCGTTCGTCCAGCGACGTAAGCCCAGCGAGTCGAAGGCGCGCGCAGCGTCGCTCGCACGATCCACCGCAGACTCGCGTTCGCCGAAGCGAAATCCGGCGTACGCCTGCGCCAGCTGCCGGTGGGCCTCCACGGATCGGCGATGGGGCGCCGGAACGGCGTCGAGCGCGCGCAGCGCGAAGGCCGCCTCGTCGACGCCGGCACAGCGCGTCGCGAGCGTAAAGAGTTCGAGGGAAGCGGCCGCACTTTCGGCACTGAGCAGCGCGCGCCGAAGGGCGCCGGCGAGCGCGGGATAGGGTGGGCCTTCGTTGGGAAGGGCGATTAATTGTGCCGTCGCGGCGGCGAGTGCGGCGTCGCGAACGTCGGAATGCAAGGCCGTTTCGAGAACGCGCTGCGAAGCCCAGACTAAAAGCGCCGCCGGATCGCCGGCTGCGACGGCCAGATGCGCTCCAGTCGGCGCGAAGAGGGCCAACGCTTCGGGCGCGAGCAGGTCGGCCCGCTCGCGCTCCAAGATGCCGGCAGCGACGTCCGGTTCGCCGGCATCGGCGGCAATGCGCGCCGCGATCGCGGCGCAGCGTACGCGCCAATGCGCCGAGCGCCGTTCGATCGCGAGCGCGCCGGCATCGGCGATCGCCGTCCGGGCTTTGGGCAGGTCGCCGAAGAGAAACGCATGATGCGCGCAACGTTCGAGCGCTCCCAGCGCAAACGCAAAACGGCCTTCGGCGAGAGCGCGTTCGTGCGCCAGACCGAACTCGCGAAACGCCGCGTCGCCGTCGCCGGACCATGCGGAGACGGACGCGCTCGCGGCGTAATCGTGAGATCGCGCGCCGCCGGCGAGTTCGTCGATCCTGCCGCCCGATAGGAGGCGAGGGTCGACGGTCGCGGCGAGGGCACGATCGTGCCCCGACAATGCAAAAACGCCGGCGGCAAGGCGGCGCAACGCCGGTTCGCTCCGGAGATCGCCGGCGCGCCAGGCATACGCGGCAGCCAGTGCCGCGGCCCAGCGGCCGGCAAGCAGCAGATCTTCGATCGCAGCTTCGGCGGCATCCGGCATTGGGGCTGATGCTAACAAGCGACGGTTAAGCTGCCATTACGAACGGTTAAAGGCGAGGTTCCGGTCCCCGGCGCGCGGAACGCTGGGCCAACCCATGAACCTCCCCAAACACTACGATCCAAAAGCGGTCGAGCCGCGGCTTTACCGACATTGGGAATGCAGCGGCTATTTTCATGAAGAGCCGGATCCAGCGCGCCCGCCCTTCATTATCTGTATGCCGCCGCCCAACGTCACGGGCCGCGCGCATCTCGGTCACGGCTCGACCTATGCGCCGATGGACGTTCTCGTCCGCTACCATCGGATGTTGGGGGATAACGCCGATTGGCTACCCGGACTCGACCACGCTGCGATTGCGACCGAAGCCGTAATCGTCAAGGAATTGGCCAAAGAAGGCCTCACCCGGGACGGTCTCGGCCGGAAAGCCTTCGTCGAACGCGCCCGGGAATGGTCGCGCGAATACGGCGGCGCGATTTACGAACAGTTTCGCCAGCTGGGCTTCGGCCCGGATTGGCAACGCGCACGTTTCACGATGGACCCGGGCCTGTCGGCAGCCGTGACAAAAGTGTTCGTGGGGTTATACCGCGAGGGGCTGATCTATCGCGGCAAGCGGCTCGTCAACTGGGACCCAAAGGGAAAGACGACCGTTTCCGATGCCGAGGTCGACCACGAGGAACGCGACGGCACCCTTTGGCACGTCACCTATCCTTTCGCCGGGGCCGACGGTGACGGCTGCGGGATCGTGATTGCGACGACGCGGCCGGAAACGATCCTTGCCGACGCGGCAATCGCGGTCCATCCCGACGATCCGCGCTATCGCAGTCTCATCGGCAAGCGCGTGTTGGTGCCGCCGCTGCTCGAGCGGGAAATTCCGATACTGGCCGATGCGATCGTCGACCGCGAGTTTGGGACGGGAGCGGTCAAGGTCACGCCGGCCCACGATGCGACCGATTACGAAATCGGTCTGCGCCACGATCTGCCGATGCCGTCGGTCCTCGATCTGGAAGCGAAAATTACCGGTGCCGAAACGGACGTCGGTTCATACGCGGGCTTGGATCGCTTTGAAGCCCGCCGCCGCATCGTCGAGGATCTGCGCGTCAAACAGTTGCTGGTCGCCGAGGAGGCGCACCGGTACGCGGTCACCGTGAGCGAGCGAACCGGCGACGTGATCGAGCCCTTGCTGTCGCTCCAGTGGTTCGTGAAGATGGCGCCGCTCGCGGCCCCGGCCTTGCAAGCGTACCGCGACGGGCGCCTGAAGTTCGTCCCCGAGCGCTACGGCCGAACGTACGAACGGTGGCTTGAGAATATTCGCGATTGGAACGTGTCGCGACAACTGTGGTGGGGGCATCGTTTGCCGGTGTGGTACGTGTCCGACGGCACGCCGGTCGTTGCCGAAACCGAAGCCGAAGCGCGTGACATCGCGCGCCGCGAACACGCGACGACCGACCTCATCCGCGATCCCGATACGCTCGACACGTGGTTTTCCAGCGGACTCTGGCCCTTCTCGATCCTCGGCTGGCCGGAGCAAACGCCGGAACTGCGCTATTGGTATCCCTCGCAAGTCATGGTCACCGGCGGGGAGATCGTGTTCTTATGGGTCGCGCGCATGGTGATGTTGGGCCTGCACCTGTTCGGCCGGCTTCCGTTTCCTCAAGCCTTCATTACGCCGCTGGTCTTCGACGCTGCGGGGCGCAAGATGTCGAAGTCGCTCGGAAATGCGATCGATCCGATCGGGTTGGTGGAAAAATACGGAGCGGATGCGTTTCGCATCGGCATCTTGCGCCAGATGCGGATCGAGGGCCAGGAAGTGCGCTTCCAGGAGTCCCGTTGCGAAGAGGCGCGTAACTTCAATAATAAGATCTGGAACGCGACCCGCTACATCCTTGCCCTTCCCGAGGGTTTGCCGGCCGCGCTCGTGCTCCCGGCGCCCGCGACGATGACGGGAGCGGACTGCTGGATTCTGACGCGTTTGCACGAAACCGTGGTCGACGTCGGCGCTTCCCTCGATCGGTACGATATGGGAGCGGCGACCGAAGCGATCTGGCGCTTCGTCTGGTACGAGTTTTGCGACTGGTACGTCGAGGCGACGAAGAGCCCCGAGAACGCAGGCACTCGAGCCGCCGTCCTGTCGTTTGTTTGGAATAACGCGATGCGGTTGCTGCATCCGATCGCGCCGTTCGTTAGCGAGGAAGTCTGGCTCGCACTGCCGCACGACGGACCCACGATCATGACGGCGACCTGGCCCGACCCGCTGGAGATCCCCGTCAACCGCAAAGAAGCCGCAACTTTCGAGTCGATAAAACAGGCGGCGGAGCGTTTGCGCAACGCGCGCGCCGAGGCCAAGCTTCAACCGAAGGAGATCGTCGAAATCGAGTTGCCGACGAACGTCACACCGGCGAGCGGGGCCGCGCTAGCGCATTTCGTCAAGGCGAGCATCGTTTGGTCGGACGGGCCCGTGGGCAACGGCGAGGCCGAGGGTCTGGCGAGCGTAGAACTGCGCGCCCCGCCGGGCGTGCTCGCGGCCGGGTACCGCAAGGATCTGCAGCGGTTACGGGGCGAGGTCGAGCGGCTGGAACGTAAGCTGGCCAACGGCGACTTCGTCACCAAGGCGGCGCCCGAAGTGGTTACGAAGGAGCAAACAAAGCTCGCAGGATATCGGATGGATTTCGTTCGCGTCGAGGCGGCGCTCGCCGCCCTGGGAGAACCCTGAAATGACGGTCGAGCAGAAGCGCGTGTTGATCCGCAGCGACGAGATCGATCGGATCGTCGCCCGAGTGGCGCACGAAATTCTCGAGCCCGAAGACGCTCAAAATGGCTTGGTGCTGCTTGGCGTCCGGCGCGGCGGCGAAGCGCTGGCGGAGCGTCTCGCGGACGAAATCGCGAAGATCGGGGGGCGGGCTCCGGTCCTGGG
>DASXDV010000166.1:0-31883 GCA_036490465.1 Candidatus Tumulicola sp.
ACCGGTCGAGTTTTGGTACACTGGAGTGCGTCATCGAGTCCCCTTCACGTTGTAGTTGACATGAAAGTTGGCTCGATGACGTTTTCTTATCCTTGAAGGACTAAGTCACGCCGAAAGTACACACGCGCGCGGACTCGGCCGAGGCTCGCCAATCGGAAGCTTTTGGGCACGTTCAGGTTCTTCAGCACGGCGTGGCTGTGAACCAATATGAGAAGATCGCCAAGTATCTCTTGCTGTTTGCGCCCGATGATGCTTCTGCGGAGGCTGCCCTGCTAGATGCTGAGGGTTTGAGGAAGCGGATACCCGGTCCGACATGACTGCTTCGAAGCGCCACGATCGCATTGACCGAGGTCCGTGCCCGAATGGTAAGTGCGCGCATCAGGCGTTCCTAGACGTCGCGGGACGCTGGCGCAAGGCTTCGAACCAGCGTAGCTAACTTGCCCTCTTAGAAGTGCCGGCAGCGGAAGCGACGATGGTGGGCGATCCGCGTGTGGCACCCTCTCGGCGATCGCGGCAAATCGAAGCTTGCCACGACGATTCTGCAGCGGGAAGCAGCATTTGAGCTGAAGTGGAATATTAACCCAGAAGACGCGACAACGATCGTTCGCGAAGTCCTACGTAATGGAGGGTGATGCGTGCCGGCAACTGCCATAGTCGTCGTACACGGCGTGACACCGCAACCGCCGTACAGTATGCAAGATCACTGTGCGGAAAATCTCTCTACGCAGCTTGGAACATTAACTGGGAAAGCCTGGTCGTGCGACGTCTGGGAGCCACCCAACCCCGTCGGCAACACGACGTACGTTCCAACTCGCTCTGTAACGCGCGTCCATGAGGCTAACGACCCAGCCGACGATCCACAGCGAGACTGCTACGACGTCATCGAGGGTTATTGGAGCCCGCTCGACAAGGGGAAGACCACCGCATCCAGCGTTATCGCGTGGATTTTGCGCTCGGTCTTTATCCCACTCAATACCGCCGCTCGATATATCGCGAGTCGAGATAAAAAAGCGTCGATATCTTCTACGTCGGCGGCGCGCTGTTCCTAGCGCTCCTGTTGTTGCTAGGATCGCTGTTCTTTGCTGCGCTTTCGCTGACCGCTCTTGTGAGCCAGTCCCAGGGCAAATCAATCTCCGTGGTCGACCTTCTTGGGACGATCACCTCCGATGGGTTCTATAGCAAAGTGGCGTCGATGCTCGACCCCAATAACATCGTTCTCATCGTCGCCGGCTTCGTCGGAGCATTTCTCGTGCTCCAAGCGGTCAAGTCCGCAATCTGGCTCGCCACGCATTGGGCAGATTTCGGCCCGATGACGCTCCAGCGGCGCTCGCGCTTTTACGCGATCGGAGCCCTGATTCTAATCGGCCTGCTGTTCGAATGGGCATCGACCGAGTTCTATCCGTTCAAACGCGTTCACGAGCCGCTGCTCGTCGTCTATTTCGTCCTATCCGCCGGCTCGTTCGTCCTCCTCCGAACGCTCCTTCAGTCCTTCGTTGTCGACTTCTTCGGAGACGTCCAAATTTACACGACGCAAGATCAAAACGCAGCATTCTACGCGCTTCGAGAGTCGATTCTCGAAAACGTGACGAGTACCATTGGCAACACCATGTCGGCTAAGAATGCTGACGCTACGAAGCGGTACGATCGCGTGCTTATTCTCGCGCACAGCCTGGGCTCCACAATCGCAATGGATTCCTTGATTCGACTGTACACGCTTAAGGAGCAAACCAAGAACACCAACGCCGATATCTCCGACGACTTCGCATCAATTCGTGCTTTCGTTACCTTCGGAACGGCGCTCGAGAAGACGCGGTACTTTTTTAACGTGCTCCGTCCTCCGATGTCGGAAGCAGCCTTGCAATGGGAGAACGACCAATACGGCGTGATGTTTACGGACGACGAATCGGTTCTATTGTCGGGAAACGACCCCAGCACGGGCATCTTTTGGACCAAGCTATGGTATCAACAGGACCCCGTCTGCAATGAAATCAGAAGCTACGTTTCATTCCTTATTCCCGGTGATCCCGTTTGCGACGGAAGCAATATTCGCGCGAACGTTGCTCAGATAGCTAAGGAAGGCAAAGTGGCCGTCGGGCGCACGATTTACAATCAGCGCGGCTGGAAGACGATGGCGCTCACCCCGTCGAGACTTTGCATTCACAGTCTGTATTTGGACGACGACCGGTTTTGGCAATCCAACGCGAGCAACAAGTGTGGCTCGCCCCACATCGGGATTCTCGACATCATAACGTCTCGGGCGAGCAGGCCGCCGTCAAAGACTTACGCAGCAGTCCGCGCGCTAGACGCGCCGCAGGCGCCTCATCCTTGTCGATATCGACTGATGACTAGTTCGTCCGTAGCCGACCTACGCGATCGCTACGGGTAGGAAGTATCCGTGCGGGCTTAGTCTCGCCACTAGTAAGGTCAGCCACAGAGTCGCCGGTCGCATCAAAGGCACTTTTCAGAAAGGCAACCAGTTTGGCTGGACCGTGAACCACCAGCCGGGGAGTTCTCCATCCGGCACCTTAGCGGGGCCGGCGTCGGGCGACGCGTAAATCTTTGAATCGGCCGGTCCGTGATTCTGGCCGGGGAGGTCGGTTCGATGAAAGCACGGCATTGAGAGCTTCGCTCCAAACGACTCGGCGACTGATGGGCTGCGTTGCCGCCGGCTTCGCGCTGGCTACACTGACCGCATGCTCCGGCGGAAGCGGCGGCCCGTTGCAACCGTTGGGACGAGCGTTCGCCGAAAACGCGAAGACGTCGGCCGTCGTATACGTCTCGAAAGAGTCCGATAACGCGATCGAGGTTTTCCGCCTCGACGGGAAGCGCCTCCGCACCATTACCACGGGCGTGAATTATCCGCAAGGTATGTACGTGGACGCGCAGGGCACGCTCTACGTGGCCAATCGAGGCTCCAGCGACGTCTTGGAGTTCCAGCGTGGCGCCGCGTCGCCGTTCAAGCGGTTGACCGACGGCAAGAATCAGCCCGAAGACGTAACGGTTTGTCCGAACGGAAACGTCTACGTCGCGAACATTCTCGGCTCGGGGGGCGGGAGTGCGAACATCGCGGTGTATGCCCACCGCAGCCGCCATCCCACGGGAGCGTTGACGTATGCGGGCGGATTTTTCTTTTTTCTCGCCTGCGATGCTCGGGGCAACCTTTTTGCCAGCATCGTGCTGGGAACGATTGGAACGGTTCTGGCATTCCCGCACGCGCATCAAAAAGGAGCCGCGATGCTCCCAATTTTCTTCGGCGGGAATCCGTACGGGATCGCAGCCGACGCCGCCGGTAATCTTCTGGTTGCCAACGAAGGCGGCGGCGTCGAAGAGTTTACCGAATCGGGTCAGCCGACGGGCCTTCGCCTAACGAGCGGCCAGTTCGATCAGATCGCGCTCGGTTCCGACGGCACGCTGCTGCTGGGCGCCACCGCGAAGGGCGCCACGGCGTACACGTTCCCGGGCGGCGTATTGGACCATACCTACCGGACCGGCGGCGGACCCCAATCGGCGTGGCGTTCGACTCGGGAACGAACTAGAGAGCCGCACAATTGAAAGCGGCGCAGCCGCCGGGCTGCGCCGCTTTCGTTACGTCCGCAGAAACGAGTGCTTAGAGCGCCCGCTGCCCGACCACGCGCCCGACGGGCGGCGTGGTATCGGCTCCGTTACCCCAGATGCCGTTGAAGCTGTTGTTGTCGTCGTTGAACCAGAACGAGAACCAGCCGGTTTTCCCGCCGCCGCTCCAGGTGGCACGCAGTTTATCGCTGGTCCGGAACTTTCCGTTGATGATAATCGGCCCGACGTGACAGACGGCCGATGGCCCGGATTGCGTGCACCGCATCTGGCCAACGAACGCTGCGGGACCGCCCGCGCCGGCAACCTTCCAAGTTCCCGCGGCCGTTACCGGAGACGGCGGCAGGATCTTGTTGGCGACGAACGAGCCGTTGGCTTTGCGGCCGTTGTAGCCCCACGTTCCGTTGAAGCTATGTCCGTTGGGGCTAACGTACACCGTCAGCCATCCGGCCCCGCTGGGGCCGTGCCACTTTCCGTTGATTTGCGTGTCGTTGACGAACGAACCGGTAAAGCCGGTTCCGTTCTTGGCATTGGTTCCGACGATGCCCATCCCGGACTGCGTCAGCTTGACGGTCGCGACCGAATTACCGTTCAAGCCCGTCTGTTGAACCGACCACGTTCCCGTGACGCTCGGCGGACTCGCGATTCCGGCGGTAAACGATGCCAAGGCAATGGCGACGCCGCAAAATAGAGAAATACCCACACGTTTCATGACGAATCTCCTTCACTCGGCGCTCATCCCGCCGCTTAGGCGGAGGCTTCCCAGGCGGTCGATGCCGGCCCTTCTAGGAAACCGATACGAGTTCGGTGCGGTTGGCGGCGGGTAAATAGGCGTTAACGATTTGGAGCGGATCGTATGCCGAGACCGGCTCGAACGTCTCTCCGGCAACGCCCTCGCGGCGAGCGGCGCGCAGCGCGTCGATCGCATCGGGAAGTGCGAACTGTTCGCCGACGAGCGTGGCGATAAAACGGCCACCCCGAATCTCGCCGCGGGCCTCCATCCGCCGTAGTGCAAATAGCACATCGCGCCAGCGCGGCGCCAGCGTCTCGCGGGCGACGACGTCGCGGAAAACAACCCCCCACCGCGCCAGCAGCCGGCGCGCGAAGAGATCCGGCTCGATGGCGCGCGCGGCGGAAACTAGCCGCGTCCAACGCCCGCTCGAGGATCGCGGCCGCGCGCGCAGTCCTTTTTCTCCCAGACGCCGCTTGGCGTCGATCAGCGAGCGCAGCGCGTCGAAGCCGTCGGCGGTGACCAATCCCGCGGCGACGAGTTGCCAGAGCGCCTCTTCGACCTCGGCCGGAATTCGTTTGGTGGTGCGAACGATCTCGGCAAAAAACGGCGCGCCGTGCCGTTCGATCGCCGCCAGAACCTCGCGGGCGGCGTGCGACAGACCCTGGGGTTCGTACTCGCCGCGCACGATCAGTTCGTCGGCATTGGCGCGCGCGAGCAGTGCGATCGGTGCGAGCTTGGTCGGCCGCACGCGACGCTTGCGCTCCTCGTCGTTGGGAATCAGCGCCGGATGCTCGGAGATGCGCCCCCACATCACGTCGCCCGAATAGCACAAGCGATCGAGATACTCGGGTTTGTATCCGGCCACGCGCCGCTGCAGAATCTGCGCTTCCCATGCCGCGGCGGGAATCTCGTAGCCCTCGAGTTGGCGGATCACTTGCAGCGTTCCGTCGATGCCGTGCAGACGCGCTTCCGGCGCGACGTGCTGCCACCGATAGAGAAAACGAGCGTAGTCCGCGCTGGTGACCGGTTCGATCTCGCGCCGCAGCTGCCCGATCGTCAAGCGATGAATTCGCGCGAGCACGCGCCGGTTGCACCACTCTTCGCCGGCAGCACCCGGATGGAATCGTCCGCGCAGCACTTGTCCTTCGGTCTCCAGCCGCAGCATCGCGGCGGCCACGGCATCCTCGGCGAGCGCGAGACGCGCGGCGAGTTCCGCAACGGTCACCGGACCGCTGGACTCGAGCCAGCCCCGCACGATCTCCGCTACGGCCTGCTCCGGCAACTCGACCATCGGCATGCCCGCGACCGCAGTCATCGTCGGGCGCAGTTCGGCATCGGAATACACGAGCCGCGCGAGCGCGAGCCGTTCAGCACAAACCCACAACGGCGTGCCCTCGATCACGAGCGTCGCCGCCCGTCGCTGCGCGACCAGGTCCTCGAACCACGTCGCCCAGGATGCGACCGGCGGCAGCACGACCAAAGTCGCGAGCGCATCGTGCAGCTCTTCGGCATCGCGCACGACCGGCCACGACTCTTGCGCGATTTCCGCGATTGCGGCCGGATCGAGGATGCCGGCCCCGCCCGCGTCGTCGCGCGTACTGCGGCGCAGCTGCACGGCTCGGGCGCGGCGCTCTTCCAACGGAGCGTCGTCGAGATAGGCAAACGGATTGGCGTTGAGGATCTCGTGACTGAAAACGGAAGGCTCGGCCGTATCGACCGCCACCGTCCGGATCGCGCCCGACTCGACGTCGCGCAAGATCGAAGTCAGCCCCTCCAAATCCATCGCTTCGTGCAGACAGTTCGCAATCGTCTCGCGGACGAGGACGTGATCGGGAATCCGAATCGGTCCGCTTAAGTTCTCCGGGCATGCGACCTGGTCGGGGAAAACAGCCGCCAATAAGTCGGCGGCCCGCATCCGCAGCAGCTGCGGCGGAACCTTGCGCCCGGAGCGGAAGCGCGCGATCGAGAGCGCGCGCGTCGCATTCCAGCGCCAGCGTGCCTCGAACATCGGAGCGGGCAGCATCGCCTGCGTGAGCACGCTTTCGACGCTGGCCGATTTCACGTACTCGAACACGGCTTCGAGCGGAAACGCGTGTTGCTCGGCCAACGAGATCACGATCCCGTTGTCGGTTGCCGCCGCCTGCAGCTCGAAATTGAACGACAGACAGAAGCGTTTGCGCAACGCCAATCCCCACGCTCGATTGATGCGCGCGCCGAAGGGCGTGTGGAGGATCAGCTGCATTCCTCCGCCTTCGTCGAAGAAGCGTTCGGCGACGATCGTGCGGTCGGTGGGAACCACGCCCAGCCCGGCCTTGGCCGCCCGCACGTAGGCGACGGCCTGTTCCGCGCCCGAAGGATTGAGGCCGCACTCGCCCGTCAGCAAAGCGATCGCATCCGGATCGTTGCGTTCGTCGATGGCCGCGCGCAACGCCGAAACCTCGTGCGACAACTCGATCGTTCGGCCCAACCCCTCGCCGTTCCAGAACGGGATGGTCGGCGGCGAACCGTGCGCGTCTTCGACTCGTACGACGCTGCTTTCGACCCGCCGAATTTTCCAGGAGTTCGTGCCGAGTAAGAACACGTCGCCGGCCATGCTTTCGACGGCGAAATCCTCGTCGAGCGTTCCGACCAGCTGGCCTTCGGGTTCGGCGACGACGGCGTAGTTGGCGGTGTCGGGAATCGCACCGCCGCAGGTGATGGCCGCGATCCGCGCACCGCGCCGCGCGCGCAGCATGCCGTTGACGCGATCGTAGTGAAGGAACGTTCCGCTCCGCCCGCGCGCGGTCGCGACCCCGTCGGCGACGAGCGACACGACGTCGTCGAAAGCCGCCCGCGAAAGATTGCGATACGGATACGTCGAGCGCACGAGCGCGTAGAGTGCGTCCGCATTCCACTCGTGGGCCGCGCAGGCGGCCACGATCTGTTGGGCGAGAATGTCCAGCGGCGCGTCGGGCACGCCCAGCGCGTCCATCGCTCCGCCGCGCAACGCCCGCACGAGGGCGGCGCACTCGAGCAACTCGTCGCGCGTGGTCGCGTAAATTCTACCCTGCGGCAACGCCCCGACCCAGTGCCCGGAGCGGCCGACGCGCTGCAACGCCGTCGCGATCGAACGCGGACTGCCCAACTGCACGACCAGGTCGACCGTCCCGATGTCGATGCCGAGTTCGAGCGACGCAGTCGCCACGACCGCCCGCAGCTCGCCGTTCTTCAGTCGATTTTCGGCCTCAAAGCGCGCTTCGCGCGCCAGGCTGCCGTGGTGGGGCATGACGATGCCCTCGCCCAGTCGCTGCTCCAAGGCGTACGCCGCCCGTTCGCTCATCCGGCGGGTAGGCACGAACACGAGGGTCGTGCGATTGGCGAGTATTTTTTCGGCGACGGCATCGTAAATTTCGGCCCACATTTCGCCACTGCCGACCGCGCCGAGTTCCTCGGTCGGAAGCTCGACGGCCAGGCCCATCGCGCGGCGGCTTCCGACGTCGACCACGCTTGCCGTCGGACTGAGGAACGCCGCGATTCGCTCAAGCGGCCGAATCGTCGCCGACAACCCGACGCGCTGCGGCCGGCGCCCACCGGCGGTCGTCACCAAATGGTCGAGACGAGCTAGCGTCAGCATCAGATGCGATCCGCGTTTGCTGTTGGCCACCGCATGAATTTCGTCGACGATCACGGTCGCGACGTTGGCGAACAGCGCTCGCGACTTTTCCGCCGTAAGCAGGATGAACAGCGACTCCGGCGTCGTGACCAGCACGTGCGGCGGCTTGCGCAACATGCGTTGGCGCTCGGAAGCCGTGGTGTCGCCGGTGCGGACCGCCGTTCGAATCGGCGCCAGCGGCATCTCGAGCCGGGCGGCACGAGCGGTCAGCTCGGCGAGCGGAACCTCCAGATTTTTGCGCACGTCGTTGGTTAAGGCTTTGAGCGGAGAGACGTAGACGACCAGCGTTTGCTCGGGCAGCTCACCGGCTGCGGCGCGGCGGATCAAATCGTCCAAACACTGCAAAAAGGCCGCTAGCGTCTTGCCCGACCCGGTCGGAGCCGAGATGAGCACGTCGCCACCCGCGCGGATCGAGGGCCAGCCCCCGACCTGCGGCTCGGTGGGCCGGCCGAAACGCTCGGCAAACCACTGACCGACCAGCGGATGGAAAGAATCCGTCATTCCACCCTTGAACCCGCCATCACCCGGCGACGTTTCGGATGCGCTCCGGCGGGACGGTAGCGGCCCAAAGGCAGGCGCATCACGGCAACCGAAACAGCGTTCCCGGGCACGGGTCGCCCCGCTATGGCGGAACTCGACAAGCTTTACGAGGCAAATGCGGATCGCGCAGACCCCTACGGCGAGCGGCGACCTTTTAGAACGGCTGCTCGCGATTACTCACGACATTCTGCAGGCGCGGGATATCGTCTCTTCGCTCGAATCGATCGCCGAAAGCGTCTCGATCCTGTTTGGTTTTCGCTACGTTACCATCGTCGCCGCCGACGAGCCGGGCAGCGAACTGTACCGGCGGGTGCTGCTGGGCGCGCGCCCCGGAATCAACCCGGACCGGCTCGGCGAGCGCGTCGCCCGCGACGAGATCAAAACGCTGCTGCTGCCCGAGTTCGAGGTCCTGCCGCACTGCTTCTTCAACCCCGTGCAGCGCGAGGTGTCGCAATCGCCTCGCCAAGCTCCCGACGCGTGGCACCAGCGCGATTCGCTGACCCTGGTCCTGCCCGACCGCGACGGCATGATGCTCGGCTACATCTCGGTCGACGATCCCCTCGACGGCAAGGTCCCCACGGTCGATACGCTGCGTCAAATGCAGCTCTTTCTCAACTTGGTCGGACTGGCGCTCGCGAGTTCGCGCGCTCATCGCGCCGAGGTGGCGCGCCGCGAACTGCTCGAAAGCAGCGCCCGGCTGCAGAACGAGTTCTTTGGCGAAGTCTCGCACGAAGTTCGCTCGCCGCTGGCGGCGATCGGCGGCGCCGCGTCGCTGCTGGAAATTCACTACGAAACCATGGGCGCCGAGCGGCGCGCCGAACTGCTGAACGTGCTCGGCAGCGCGACCACCCGTCTGTCGAAGATTTTTGAAGACTTTCTCCTGCTTTCGCGGATGGATGCCGACCGGCTATCGTTGCACATCACGCGCGTCCTTCCGGTTTCGATCATCGAGGAGTCCGTCGCCCGCATGCGCAGCGAACATGCCGACCGGACGTTCAAGGTCGCGTACTTCGATCCGACCGCCGGCGTTCTAGCCGACGAGGGGCGCCTGGTTCAAGTGCTGGCAAACCTGCTTTCCAACGCCGTGAAGTACTCGACGCCCGACACGTCCATCGACGTCGACGTGAAGTCTTCGGGCGACCGCGAGATCGCGATTTCCGTCTCGAACGACGGCGCCGGCATTCCGGAGGGAGATCGCGAGAAACTGTTCAAACGATTCGCCCGGCTGACGCAGGATAACGACTCGACCGGACTCGGCCTCTATATTTGCCGGGAACTGGTTTCCAAGATGAACGGCACGATCGGCGTCGAAAGCGACCCAAACGGCCGAACCACCTTTTGGTTCGCGCTGCCCCGCTGCTAAAACACCCTGATTAAACTATGAAAACCCGAGCAGATCTTCGCAACGTCGCGATCGTGGCGCACGTCGACCACGGAAAAACCACGCTGGTCGACGCAATGCTCAAGCAGAGCGGCGTATTCCGCGAAGGCCAGCACGTCGCGACGCGCGTGATGGATTCCAATCCGCTCGAACGCGAGCGCGGAATTACGATCCTTTCCAAAAACACTGCCGTGCGGCACGGACCGGTGAAGTTCAACATCGTCGACACCCCGGGCCACGCGGATTTCGGCGGCGAGGTCGAGCGCGTGCTGCAGATGGTGCAGGGCGTGCTGCTGCTGGTCGACGCCGCCGAGGGCGTCATGCCCCAGACGCGTTTCGTGCTTCGCAAGGCGCTCGAGCTCGATCTCAAAGCGATCGTGGTCGTCAATAAGATCGACCGCCGCGACGCACGGCCGCGCGAAGTCGTGAACGAGACGTTCGATCTTTTCGTGGAGCTTGGCGCCAACGACGAACAGGCCGACTTCGCGGTCATCTACACCAATGCCAAAGCCGGGATCGCCCAACGCGCCCTCGACGAAGCCGGGACGTCGCTCGAGCCGTTGTTCGAGACGATCGTCGAACGCATTCCGGAACCGCCCGCTCAAGAAGGCGGGTTTCAACTGCTGATCTCGGCGATCGATCACAACAGTTACGTCGGTCGAATCGGCATCGGCCGCATCTTCCGCGGCGCGTCGCGGCCGAACGCGCCGATCGCCAAGGTCGGGCGCGACGGCCGGGTGGTGACCGGGTTGCGTCTGACGACGTTGCTGACGTTTGCGGGGCTCGAACGCATCGAGGTCGACGAGGCTTCGGCCGGCGATATCGTTTGCGTCTCGGGAATCGAGGAGCTCAACATCGGCGACACGATTGCCGACGCCGGCAATCCCGAAGGGATTCACGCGGTTTCGGTCGACGAGCCGACCGTTTCGATGTCGTTCAGCGTCAACAATTCACCGTTTGCCGGCAAGGAGGGGAAGTTTCTCACCTCCCGTCAGATTCGCGAACGGTTGATGCGCGAGCTGCAGTCCAACGTCGCGCTGCGGGTCGCGGACACCGAGTCGCCCGATACGTTCGAGGTCCGCGGGCGCGGCGAACTCCATCTTTCGATTCTCATCGAGACGATGCGCCGCGAAGGGTACGAACTTGCCGTCTCCAAACCGCAGGTGATCGTCACCGAGCGCGAAGGGAAACGCTGGGAACCGGTAGAGTACGTGGTCGTCGACGTGCCCGAACAATACTCTGGCGCGGTGATCGAGGCGCTCGGGAGCCGCAAGGCCACGATGTCGAACATGATCAACGTGGCGGAATCCCGGCGGCTGGAATACACCATGCCGACGCGGGCGATCTTCGGGTTGCGCGGCGAACTCCTGACGCTAACGCGCGGAACCGCCATCATGTCCCATACCTACTACGATCACCAAGAGTGGCTGGGCGACCTTCCCGGACGCGGGACCGGTGCGCTGGTCGCGAGCGAAACCGGCCGCACGACCGCCTACGCGCTGGTCGGTCTCGAACAGCGCGGCGAATACTTCGTCGGCCCGGGCGTCGACGTCTACGAAGGCATGATCGTCGGTCGTGGCAACGACGACAAAGACATCGCCCTCAACGTCGTGCGCGCGAAGAAACTCACCAATATGCGCGCGGCCGGTTCCGACGAGAACGTGAAACTCGCACCGCCCGACGAACTTTCCTTAGAGCGCGCGATTGAGTTTATCGAAGACGACGAACTCGTCGAGGTGACGCCGAAGTCGATCCGGCTGCGCAAGCGCGTGCTGGACGAGGGCGAGCGTCTCAAGGCCCGCAAGCGCGTAGGCGCCGGTAAAGGTTGACGCCGGTGCGCCCGATTCTCGCGGCCGCCGGGCTGACGCTTTGTCTCGCCGCATCGCCGGCGACGCCTCCACAACCGAGCAATCCAGCCGAGCTGGCGCAGATGCTCGGCAAATCCGCGACCGGCATGACGTTCGTTCCGCTCGACGGTCCGGCGCGCCCGTGGGTCGCGCTCGGACGGCCGACCGTCGTGATCGCCTTCGCGTCGTGGTGCGAACCTTGCATCCAAGAGATGCCCCGAACCGTCGCCGAGTACGCGAAGTACCGCGATCGAGTGACCTTCCTGGGCATCGATTACACCGACCCGCCCGCCGTCGCCCGCAAGCTGATCGCGCGCTTCGCCATTGCGTTCCCGGTGGAATCGTACGTGCCGAGCGGCGCCAAACCGCCGGAAACGTCCACGAAACGAATCATTCTACCCAGCACGATCACCGAGGCGGGGATTCTTTCGCTCAAGGGCCGGTTACCCGACGACCAATACCAAAAAATCCAGAACGTTTATCGGGCACGCTCCACGATGACCGCGGATCAATTCCAGGCCTACGAACGCTGGATGGGGGTGTACTTCAAGGATCCCAAAGAAATCGCCGCCGCCCGGGCAGCCTCCAAGACCGCGATGCTTGGATTGCCCCACACGTTCGTCATCGACCGCCACGGCATCGTCGCAGGAGTCCTCGAAGGGTACGACCCCTCCACCGATCGCGTCGCCCACGCGCTCGAGCGCCTCGGCGTCAAATAGCCAAGCCGGCGCGCGGAGAGGCCTAGGGGCTTACCGGCTGCTTCGCGCCGACGGCGAACGTCAACTCGCCGCGAACGTCGTCGAATCCGACGTCGACCGTGTCGCCCTCGGCGATCTCGCCGGCGAGGAGCCTGCGCCCCAGCGGCGTCTCCAGCTCTTTCTGAATGGTTCGCTTGAGCGGGCGCGCGCCGTAGCTTGGATCGTAGCCGACTTTGACGATGTGGCGCTTTGCCGCGTCGGAAAGGTCCAGCACGATCCGCCGTTCGGCCAGCCGTTTGCGCAGCCGGCGCAGCTGGATGTCGACGATTTCCTCGAGCTGCTTCTCGGTGAGCGCGTGAAAGACGATGATCTCGTCGACGCGATTGAGAAATTCCGGGCGAAAATGCTGGCGTAGCTCTTCGAGCACGGTCGCGCGCATAACGGCGTAGTCGGCGCCGTCGAACGAGCCGCGATGTTCGAGAATCCGATGGCTGCCGATGTTCGACGTCATGATCACGATCGTATTTTTGAAATCGACCGTGCGGCCTTGACCGTCGGTCAGGCGCCCGTCGTCGAGAATCTGCAAAAAGACGTTGAAGACGTCGGGGTGGGCTCTCTCGATCTCGTCGAACAGAATGACGCTGTAGGGACGGCGGCGCACGGCCTCGGTGAGCTGGCCGCCTTCATCGTATCCCACGTATCCCGGCGGCGCGCCGAGCAGCCGCGCGACGGTGTGCTTCTCCTGATACTCCGACATGTCGACGCGAATCAGCGCGCGTTCGTCGTCGAACAAGTACTCGGCTAAGGCGCGCGCCAACTCGGTCTTGCCGACGCCGGTCGGCCCCAAGAAGATGAACGATCCGATCGGACGATTGGGATCCGCTAAGCCCGAGCGCGTCCGCAGCACGGCCTCGGCGACGGCATCTACCGCTTCCTCCTGTCCGACGACCCGCCGGTGCAGTTCCTCTTCGAGATGGAGCAGCTTCTGCCGTTCGCCTTCGAGCAGTTTCGAAACGGGGATGCCGGTCCAGCGCGCGATCACTTCGGCGATATCGTCTTCGTCGACTTCCTCTTTCGAAAGTCGCGCGCCGTCCTTGCGCGAAAGCTCGCCTTCTTTGGCGGCGAGATCTTTCTCCAGTTGCGCGAGCGTCCCGTAGCGCAGTTCGGCCGCCCGGTTGAGATCGTATTGCCGCTCGGCCTGTTCGATCTTGACCTTAGTCTGCTCGATTTGCTCGCGCATCCCGCGCAGTTTCGTAACGGAATTTTTTTCCGCATCCCACTGCACGCGAAGTTTCGTCTGCCGTTCGCGCAGGCCGGCCAACTCTTTCTCCAGCTGCTCGAGGCGCCGCAGGCTGGCCCCATCGGTCTCTTTGCGCAGCGCCTCGCGCTCGATCTCGAGCTGCATGACGCGGCGCGATACCTCGTCGAGCTCTTGCGGCATCGAATCGATCTCCGTTCGCAGTTTGGCCGCCGCTTCGTCGACCAGATCGATCGCCTTGTCGGGCAAAAAGCGGTCGGAAATGTAGCGGTTGCTCATCGTCGCCGCCGCGACCAGCGCGGCGTCCTTGATCCGCACGCCGTGATGCGCTTCGTACTTCTCCTTCAAGCCCCGCAGGATCGAAATCGTATCCTCGACGCTCGGCTGGTCGACGAACACCGGCTGGAAACGCCGCTCGAGGGCCGCATCCTTCTCGATGTACTTGCGGTACTCGTCGAGCGTCGTCGCGCCGATCATGTGCAGCTCGCCGCGCGCGAGCATCGGCTTGAGCAGGTTTCCGGCATCCATCGAGCCTTCGGTCTTCCCCGCACCGACGACGGTGTGCAGTTCGTCTACGAACAGCACGATCTGTCCCTCGGAGGCGGCCACGTCTTTGAGGACGGCCTTGAGACGTTCTTCGAACTCTCCGCGATATTTGGCGCCCGCGATCAGCGCGCCCATGTCCAGCGAGACGACGCGTTTGTTCTTCAAACCTTCGGGCACGTCGCCGCGCACGATCCGCTGAGCCAAGCCCTCGACGATCGCGGTCTTGCCGACGCCCGGCTCGCCGATGAGTACGGGATTGTTCTTCGTTCGCCGCGAGAGCACTTGGACGACGCGTCGGATCTCTTCGTCGCGTCCGATCACCGGATCGAGCTTGCCGCGCTCGGCCTCCAGCGTCAGATCCCGGCCGTAGCGCTCCAGCGATTTGTACGTTCCTTCGGGATCCTTGGTGGTCACCCGCTGGTTTCCGCGAACCTCGCGCAACGCCCGCAGCAGCGTGTCCTTGGTAATGCCCGCGTCGCGAAAGACTCGGCCGATTTCACCCGACGACTGGGCCATCGCGAGCAGCACGTGTTCGACCGACACGTAGTCGTCCGAAAGGGCGCGTGCCTCGTTTTCGGCCGCGGTCATCACCCGCGACAACTCGGGCGAGAGCGTGGCCTGCGTGCTGTCGGCGTTTGCGCCGCTTAGCCGCGGCAGCCGTCCGATCGCCTCGTCGGCGGCCCGCGCGACCGCGGCCGGATCGGCTCCAGCCTTGGACAGAACGTCGGGCGCGATGCCGCGCTCCTGCTCCAACATCGCCGCCAGCATGTGTTCGGGCGTCGTTTGGGTGTTGTGCTCGGCGAGCGCGCGCGTGTAGGCGGCGTTGAGCGCCTCGCTCACGCGTTCGGTCATCTTTTCGACGTTCATGGCTTCATCATTTCGGCGTAGCGTGCGGACGCGCTTTGGTACAGCGCTTTCAAATCCGCACCTTCTGCGGCTTGGGCCGCGGTGGGTGTTTGAAACGAGCTGGACAAGCGCGAGATCAGATCGACCAGGCGTTCCCGAATCCCCGGCGGCTCGCGAAGATCCTCGACGTTTCGCGCGTCGTACGTCAACTCGGCACGAAATCCGCGCAAGGCCGCAGCGTGCGTCCGATTGGCGTTTTTGAGGGCCGCGTCGATGCCGTTGAGCATGTGGTTCGTGCCGCCGAATTCCGCGAACAGCTCGGTCAGGAAGTCGTGCCGCTTCAGGTAGTCGCTCAGCGGCGCGGGATCGCGCGGGTCGGGGAGTACGGCGAGCGTCTGCCGGAGCGTCTGGCCGCCGGCTCGCAACTCGACCGTGTAATTTCCCGGCACGACGTTGGGCCCTTCGGCGGGACCGCGATTTTCGCGAAACGTTCCGTGCCACTGCTCCGGACCATCCTCGGCGAGATCCCAGCTGGTTCGATCGATGCCGGCGGCGTTGGGCACGCCCGTCCCGTCCAGATGCCGAACCGCATGGCCGTTCGCGTCGAAGATCGTCAGCGTCGGCCGCCTGCGCGCCGGTTGCGTGAGGTAGTAGCTCAGCAGCGCGCCATAGTCGGGGTTCTCACCGACGAACTCGTTGGCGGGCAAAGTACCGTTGCTAAAGACGTTGACCGGCGACCACTCCCACATCATGTAGGCCGCGCGCGGAGCAAAAAATGTCGCAGGACCGGCGGACTGCGCCTTCGTCAAGCCGCGCAGCGGGCGGAGATCGTCGAGAATCCAAACGCCGCGTCCGTGCGACGCGACGATTAAATCGCCGCTCGCGGGCTGAATTTCGAGGTCGTACACCGCGGTGGCGGGCATGTTGAGGCGCAACGATTGCCAGTGCAGTCCGCGGTCGAACGAAACCCACACGCCGCGCTGGGTTCCGGCGAATAAGAGGTTCGGATCGTCGACGTCCTCGCGAAGCGAACGAAGGAACCGGTTCGACGGAAGGTTCGCGGAAATCGACCGCCAGGTTTTCCCGAAGTCGTCGGTTGCGAATGCGTACGGTCGATCGTCGCCCAATAGATGGCGGTCGATGGCGACGTACGCAGTGCCGGCGGCGAAGTGCCCCGGGTCGACCGTCGCGACGCGACCCCACGGGGGCACGCCCGCGGGGGTCACGTCGTCCCAATGCGCGCCGGCGTCGCGCGTGAGCCGCACCAACCCGTCGTCGGTGCCCACCCAAAAAAGACCACGGCCAAGCACCGACGTTTCGACGTCGAGGATCGTGTCCGACGTTTCGGCGCCCGAAACGTCGAGCGTGATCGGACCGCCCGAAGCGCGCTGATGCTCCTTGTCGTCGCGGGTGAGGTCGGGACTGATCGGCGTCCAATGACGACCGCGGTCGGCGCTGGCAAAAAGCACGTTACCGCCAACCAAAACTCGGGGCGGCGTCTCGTGCGTGAACGCGATCGGCGTGTCCCAGTTGAAACGGTAGCGCAGCGACGCGGGCGCCCGGCTATTGTAGGTTGCCACAGGTGAAACTTCGTCGGCCTGTTGCGTCCGGCGATTCCACAAAAACACTTGGCCCGTGTCCGAGTTGGTCGACGTACTCCAAATGAGATCGGGATCGGTTGGATCGACGAGCGCCCACATTCCATCGCCCGGGCCGATCGTCTGCCAGTCCCGATTCAGAACGCCGATCCCGTTATACGCCGTCGAGAGGCCGCACCAGGAGCTGTCGTCTTGCAACCCGATGCAAACTCGGTAACCGGGAAGGTCGTCGTCGAATCCAACGTGGTAGGCTTGTGCGAACGGCAAATCGTAAGGCTGCCAAAAGTGAGCACCGCCGCTGGCCGACAAAATGGCGCCCTCGTCGGTGCCTACGGCGACGCGACGCCCGTCCCCCGACCACCATACCGAATGGTAATCCCAGCCCGCGTTTTCAGAAATCGGGTGAAAGGTCCGGCCGGCGTCGTCGCTCATGGATAAGACGAGCCCGACGTCGATCAAGCGATTGCGATCGACCGGATCGACGGCGATCGTACTGAAATAAAACGGCCGCGCACCCACGTACGGACTGTGCGGCATGAGCTTCCAAGACGTACCGCCGTCGTCCGAGCGCCACAGGTCGCCGAGTTTCGATTGAACGATCGCGTAGATGCGGCCACCCTTGGCGGCGGCGAGGCCAATCCGACCGGTGAGACCGCCCGGAAAGCCGCCGCCGGTAACTTTCCGCCACGTCGCGCCGCCGTCGTTGGAACGATAGAGGCCGCCGTGCGGGCCCCCGCTGGTCATCATCCAGGGCTGGCGGCGAAATTGGTACATCCCGGCAAAGAGCGTGGCCGGGCGATCGGGAACGCGCACCAAATCCGACACCCCGCTCGAGGGACCGGTAAAGAGCGTTCGCTTCCAGTGCGCGCCGGCGTCGCGCGTGAGGTACGCGCCGCGCGTCCGGCTGTCGCGAAACGCTTGACCGAGCACGCCCACGACGACGACGCGCGGATCGTTGGGATCGATCGCGATGCTGGAAATCTGTCCGGCGTCGTCGAGACCGGCGTGCGTCCACGTCTTTCCGCCGTCGGTCGAATGCCAGATCCCGTCGCCGCTCTCGACGTCGTTTCGCGGGTTGGCCTCGCCGGTGCCGACCCAGACGTCGTTGAGATCGCGCGACGAAATCGCAATCGCACCGATCGACGCCGACGATGCGCGATCGAATACCGCATTCCACGAAACGCCGCCGTCGACGCTCTTGAAAACGCCGCCGTCGGCCCCGCCCGCGTAGTAGAGACGCGCGTCGCGATCGGTGCCCACGAACGCGGTGGTGCGTCCGCCGGCAATCGCCGGCCCGATCGAGCGGTATTTCAAATTGCGCAGTGGGTCCGGGCCCGCGTAGGCTCCGACCGCCGGCGCGAACGTCGCCAAGACGGCGCACGTCGCGACCGCACCGCGGAGGTAACGGCGAAACGGCATAACCGTACGCTTACCAAACGCGGGATGCGTCTCCTTCCGCGTCGCCCGCGGCCGAGGCTGCGATCGGTTTGCGTCGCGGCGTGCGATAATCTCCGTCTCGCACGGTCAAGCCGCTCGCATCGAGCCACTCGAGCAGCGGCACCGCGTATTTTCGGGAGGTCCCGATCGCATCTCGAAACTGCGCCGCCGTCATGGTTTCGTTCTGCCGAAAGTGCGCCTCGACGCGCGCGCGAATCGCCGCAATCTGCGATCCTAAGTAGAGGTCCTCGCCGACCTTGATCAAGGCGTTGCGGGCAAGCAACGTATCGAACGCTTTGCTCGCGCCCGCCGGGCCCGACCGGCGAATGGCGGCCGCGACCTCGGCGAAACGGACCGGCACGAACGAGGATCCGGCCTCCGCGGGAACGAGGCCGCGCAAGAACGCTTCTTGCTCGCTGGTGAGCGCCGGCCGGTGATCGAGCGTGGCGTAGTATCCCGCGCGCCCCGCCATCCGTCCGCGTTCCACGAACTCGGCCAAAAGACGGACGAGGAGCGGCTCGGCGACGCCGACGGCGCGGGCGAGCGCGAGCGACGTAACGCCCATCGCCCACGGCTCGTCGTGCTGCGCTCGTTCGAGATGCGCCAGCACGCGTGCAAACAACTCGCCGGCGGCGGCGCCATCGACAAATGCCGGCGGACGCCGCACGATCACGGCGTCGTCACGCGCCGCCAGCGCCGCGAGCGCCTCGCGCGCCACTTCTTCGCGCAAGTTCGCGGCCGTTGCGAGTTCCCCGAGCTCGACCGCGGCCAACCCGCGGCCGCGCAACGCTGCCGCGACGGCCTCCTCTGCCGGCGGCGTTACGTCGTTGCCGCCCGCAACGTCCGCACTTTCGAGGTAGCCGCCCCCGAGCAGCGTCTTGGGCGATGGGCGGCGCACCACGAATCGGACGCCCGGAATTGCCGCGGTGGCCCGGCGAAGGTGGAGTTGACCGGTGACCTCGCGGACTCCGTCGGGCGGTCGTTCGAATACGAGCGTTCCAAGAATTTCCGCCGTTCCGAGATACGCGCGTACCGGCGTTCGGCGACGCAGCACCGGCAAGGCGCTCGCGGCCGGCGTAAAGCGGACGGCGAAGCTTCTCCGCGCTTCGAACTCTTTGCCGACCGCCGTTTCTCCGCGTTGAATTTCGCTCCGGTCGACGCCTGCTAGATTGAGGGCGACGCGCGAACCGGCTTCGACCGCGCGCTGCGGTACGCCGAAGACTTCGATGCTGCGGACGCGCGCGCGCTTTCCGGCGGGCTCGAGGCCGAGCACGTCGCCCTCGGTAACGGTCCCCTGCACGAGCGTACCGGTAACGATCGTCCCGCGGCCCGGCAACGCAAAAACGCGATCGATCGGCAGGTATACGGGCGCGCCGGCAGCCGGCGCGGGCAGTTCGCGCAGGGCTTGCGCGATCGCCGCCGTCAGCGCCGGCAAGCCTTCGCCGGTCACGCTCGACACCTCGATCGTGGCGGCCTCGGCGGTCGCGCCGGGCAGCGCCGCAACGATGCGCGCGCGCGCCGCGGCGCGCTCGTTCGCCGGCACGAGGTCGATTTTAGAGATGACGACGATCGTCCGGCGAACGTTGAGGTACCGTACGATTTCGAGGTGCTCGAGCGTTTGCGGCATCACGCCCTCGTCGCCCGCCACCACCAGCAGCAGCACGTCCATTCCCGTCGCTCCGGCGAGCATGTTGTGCAGAAATCGCTCGTGACCCGGAACGTCGACGATCCCGGCTTCCAAGTCGTCGCCAAGCCGGAGGTGGGCGAAGCCGAGGTCGAGCGTCATCCCACGCAATCGCTCTTCGATCCACCGGTCGGGATTCGTACCGGTTAGCGCCGCGACCAGCGCCGACTTTCCGTGGTCGACGTGGCCGGCCGTACCCACGATGGCCATCAGCCGGTCGACTTAATGCGATAGTCCTCGAGAATTTCGCGCGCGGCGCGAAAGCCAGACTCCGCCCCGCCTTCCATAAATCCCTGATCGGCCACCGACGTATGCTCGCCGGCGAAATGCACGCGCCCTTGCGGCAGCGCTTCGTGCCCGGCGATGGTCGTGCATTGGCCGACCAACCAGCACGAATAGCTCGCGAGGATGTTGGGATCCGCCTGCGCGTTACCGAACGTCGCCTTGCCGTTCCACGTCGCCGAGACTCCCGGCCAGATTTGATCGAGCTGTCCGAAATAGCTGCGAACGTGACGCCGCACGGCATCGGAGTCGCCGACGCGCGCGTACGGCATCGGCGGGGTATCCATCATCGCCGCCGGGCCGCCGGTAAAGACCTCGAGCAAACCGTCGCGTCCCGATTGTCCCAGCGAGAAATCCAGCGCACTCTGCGAAGGCAGCGTCGTCCAAATCTGGCCGCTGGTCGGCGAGGGCCACCGGCCCGAACCGTTCCACGAGCGCCGGTCGAACTGCAGGTGCAGCTTCGTGTGGTATCCGTAGCCGAGGTCGTCGATGGCGCGCTTCTTGGCCGAGTCGAATCCCGCGCCGGAATAGTCGATGCCGCGCAGCACGATGAACGGAATCGCCAGTACGACCCGATCGGCCACGATCTTTTCGGTCGCCGCGCCGTTGGAAAACGTCAATGCGTAAGCGGCGTCGGAACGGCGCGCGATCGCGAGCAACCGGCGTCCGAAGGCGATCCCGCCCGCGGGCAGCGCTTTGGCGATCGCTTCGGGCAACGCTTGGCTGCCGCCGGAAAAAATGTAGCGCTGATCCGAATATCCGAGCACGTTCATTTCGCGATTGCGCGCGTAGCGCCGCTGATCGCCCAGTTGTTCCACGAGATTGAGCGCGCTCAGTTCGGTCGGATCGCGGCCATACTCGTTCCAGTAGGCAACTTCGATCAAACGGCCGAGGCGCGAGGCCGGGCCGCCCGGCACGTAGCGCACGACCCAATCGTGCAAGCTCAACGCATCGAGCCGGCGCGCCTCCGCCGTCGCGTTTGCATACGTCGTATTCTCGTTGAGCTTTCCAAGCTGGCCTTGCATGATCGGATAGATCTGGGCAAAGTCGCGGTCCGCATCGGCCATCGGGTAATACGCGCCGTCGAGATAGCAGGTGTCGCCGCAATGAGGGGCGCGCGCGGCCAGCGTATCGAGCAGGGGAAGCCCGAAACGGCGCGCGAGCCGATGCATGTTGACGTGCGTCGAATCCACCATCGCACCGCACCATTCCGTGTGCTGCCCCTGGCTCCAGTAGGCCCACTCCGAATGCATGCGGCCTCCGACGCGATCCGACGATTCGTAGATCGTGGTTTCGACGCCCGCATCGCGCAGGTGCAAGGCGGTGACGAGTCCGGCAATGCCCGCCCCGACGATCGCGATTCGCTCGCGACCGCGCGCTTGCGAACCGCCGCACGCCACGAACTGCGGAATGGCGGCGGCGCCGAGCGTCGCCAACCCCGCCGATCGCAAAAATGCGCGACGCGTTGGATCCTGGCGGGCCGCCACGTTCCGCAACGCCCGAAATATCGGCGATCTCGACACTTCGCTACTCTATCGCTTCCGGGAACCGCACTCCTACGGCTCCAACGCCCGCGGCCGGCGCGAAACCGTCGTCGAATTCGAGCAGCCGGGCCGCGAGCTGCAGCGAGAACCGGACGTCGGTTTGGTCGAACTGCAGATCGAGGATTTCCGAAGCGCGGTTGAGACGGTAGCGCAAGGTGTTTGGATGAATCCCCAGGGCGCGAGCCGTCTCGCGCATTCGAAATCCGTTGCGGGCCAAACCGAGCACGGCGTCGGCCAGCGCTTTTCCTCCGCGTTGCGATTGGAGCGGCAGGAGCAAGTCGTTCACGAACGTTCGGCGCGCCTCGGGATCGCCGCCCAGCACCCGCGGCACCAAAACGTCGTCGAAGTTGCAGACGCGTTTGCGATGACGATGGCGGATCAACGAAAGGGCCTCGCGATAGCTGCGCCGCGCGCCGGCGGCGCCGAAATATTCGCGACCCGCCACGATCGAGAGCGTTTCGTCTTTGAGCGCTTCCAGCACGGTTTCGACCTTCACGGTACCGGGCACGAGCATCGGGACGCGATTGAGGACGACCGCGACGAGTTGCTCGGCGCCAAACCCTTTGAGAATTTCGCGCGCCCGGGCGGCGACGCGATCGCGGCGCAAGAAACCTTCGCGCCCGAGCGGCATTTCTTCGGGCAGCACGACGATCGCGACCCGATAGGCCAGCTCGGGATCGAATCCCAACAGTCGCGCGCGCTCCTGCGCGGCCGGCGTCGGGTCGCTGTCCGACTCGAGCAACGAGAGTACCGACGCATATCCCAGACTCGCTTCGAGTGACGCCAGTTCGCGTTGGTGCGCGATGTGGATTGCGGCCACGAGGGCGGCGTACTCGGCGGCGCGATGATCGAGTTCCGACAGCGGCTCCCCGCCTTCCAAGATCCAGACGATTCCCACGAGTTCGGCGGCCAGCCGGATCGGACACGCGACCCGCGGTGCCAACCCAATTTCCCGCATTGCCGGAACGCGAATCGGTTTTTCGCTGCCGCGCAGGCGGCGATACAAACCCCACGCTTCCAGCGCGCGGAGCATCGCCGCCGGCGTCTGCGCGCGTTCGAGGGTTTCGCGGCGAACGGCGTCGGCGCCATCGTCGATCGAACAGTGAGCCAGCAGCTTGCCGCTGGGATCTTCAAACGTTACCGACCGGCCGATCAGCGGGCAGAGGATCCGCGCCAGATCGTCCAAGGTCGCTTCGCGCGACGCGGCGCGAACGAGGGCGTGGTGAATCTGATCGGCCCGCTCCATGATGCGATAGGGCTCGGCGGCGATCGCGCGGTGCAACTCCTCGGTCACGCGCGCGAACGGAATCTCGAACGGAATCTCGACGAGCGGAAGAAAGGCGCGATTGGCCGCCGCGCGTTCGGTTTGAGAAAACTCGCGAACGTAGCGGGGAACTGCCAAACCAACGCCGGCGATTTCGCGAACCGCGAGCGCCGTAATTAGTTCGCGTTGGGCCGCCGGCTCTTTGGGCCACCCGTATCCGGTCGTGAGCAGAAAGTATCCGGACGGGACCCACGGCGCGGGGTCCGGCATATCGACGACGTGCGACCACAATACCGGGCGGTCGAGGCCGGCCTCGCCGGCGACGACGCGCGCGCCGGCTAGGCTCGTCAACCCGAGCACGTCCCGAACGGTGAGTTGGCTTCCCTTTTTGGAATTGGTCTCCAAAAAAGGTGGTAAAATTGTGCTTGGCATACGTTTTCGGGCCTGCCGCCAGCGTTTACACTCGAAGAACGCCGCCTCCTTGAAAGCGCTTCGCCCTGCAAAAGACCCAACCAGACTTGCCAAGCTCTCGTGTTGCGGATGCCCTCGCCGACCGGCGGCGGGCAGCCGTCGCGCGCGGAGTCGCGACCGCTCACCCGCTGTTCGTCGAACGCGGCGAAGGAGCGATTCTGTGGGACGCGCGCGGCCGCCGCTATTTCGATTTCGTCGGCGGAATCGGCGTACTCAACGTCGGACACGCGCACCCGAAGGTCGTGGCCGCGATCGCGCGTCAGGCCGAGCTGCTGACCCACGCCTGTTTTCAAGTCACGATGTACGAGCCGTACGTTGCGGTCGCCGAAGCCCTGAACCGGCGCGCTCCGGGACCGTCTCCCAAGAAAACCCTGCTGCTTTCGACCGGCGCCGAAGCGATCGAAAACGCCGTCAAGATCGCGCGCGAATACACCCGGCGGCCGGCGGTCGTCGCATTTCGGCACGGCTATCACGGGCGCACGCTGCTCGCGCTGACGATGACCGGGAAGAACGAACCCTACAAGCAGCACTTCGGGCCGTTCTGCAGCGAAATCTATCACGCGCCGTTTCCGTACGAACATCAAGGCATTACATCCGAACGCGCGCTCGCCGCGCTGGGGGATATTTTCCAGAGCGCGGTTTCACCCGAGCGCGTCGCGGCGATCGTGTTCGAACCCGTCCTGGGCGAGGGCGGATTCGTTCCGGCGCCGGCGCACTTCGTTCGCGAGCTTCGGCGGATCGCCGACGAGCACGGGATCGTGCTGGTCGCCGACGAGATCCAAACCGGTTTTGGCCGCACCGGCAGATTCTACGCCTGCGAGCACTACGGTATCGAGCCGGATTTAATGACGGTCGCCAAATCGCTGGCCGGCGGCTTGCCGTTGGCCGCCGTCACCGGCAAGGCGGAGATCGTCGACGCGCCCGAGCCCGGCGGCCTGGGCGGCACGTTCGCCGGCAATCCGGTCGCGTGCGCGGCGGCGTTGGCGACGTTCGACATCATCGACGAGGCGTTCTTGGCGCGCACGCGCGAAATCGGCGTTCGGCTGCTCGACGCGCTGCGCTCGCTCCAAGCGCGCTGGCCGCAGATTCGAGACGTGCGGGGGCTGGGCGCGATGGTCGCAATGGAACTGTCGTCGGGCGCCCCGGAGATCGTCGCGGAGGCTCGCGAGCGCGGCTTGCTGCTGATGCTCGCCGGGCAACGCAACGTCGTCCGCATCCTCGTTCCGTTGGTCATCGGCGACGACGATCTCGCGGAGGCGTTAGCGGTGTTGGCGGCCAGCACGGACGCGGTTTTTCGCTCCCATTCGCCCGCGGCAGGTTGAAAATTCCACAAACGAACGAACGCGAAGTCTACGAGTATACCCAGCGCGTCTTGGATTTGATCGACGCACGGCGAATTACGCCCGAAGATGCGAGCTGGATCACGCGCGAGACGATCGAAGGATTTCGCGATCACGTCAATCCCGGTTTTCTCGAATATCGCAAAGCCGGGAGCCTCGCGAGTGCCGAAGCGATCGTCGAGTGGGCCGACGCCGGACCGAACTCGTATCGGGACGTAGCGGGCCGCGAATACATCGACTGCCTCGGCGGATTCGGAATTTTCAACGTCGGCCACCGTCATCCGAAGGTCGTCAAGGCGGTTACCGATCAGCTGCGGCGCCAGCCGCTGCACAGCCAGGACCTGCTCGATCCGCTGCGCGCGATGCTTGCGAAAGCGCTCGCAATGATCGCGCCCGAGGGGCTCGAGTTCGCATTTTTCTGCAATAGCGGAACCGAAGCGGTCGAAGGCGCACTCAAACTGGCGCGCAGCTACGACGGTTCCAAGCAAACGATCGTCGCCGCGACCAAGGGCTTTCACGGGAAGAGTTACGGGTCGTTGTCGGCCAGCGCCAAGGCCGAGTTTCGCCGGCCGTTCGGGCCGATGCTGCCGAACATCGAGCACGTTCCGTTTAACGATTTGCCGGCATTGGGCGACATGATGACGTCGTGCAAGGCGGTCGGCGAAGACGTCGGCGCCGTCTTGCTCGAGCCGATTCAAGGCGAGGGCGGCGTCAACATTCCTTCCGACGACTATCTTCCCGGCGTGCGCGCGCTCTGTAACGATTTCGGCGCGCTGTTGATCCTAGACGAAGTGCAGACCGGCATGGGCCGCACCGGAACGATGTTCTGCTGCCAGCGCTACGGCGTCGCTCCGGACCTTATGTGCCTGGCGAAAGCATTTGGCGGAGGGGTGATGCCGGCGGGCGCGGTGATCGGCCGGCGCGACGTGTTTGCGCGGCTCTTCGACAACCCGTTCTTGCACACGTCGACGTTCGGCGGAAACCCGCTGGCATGCGCGGCCGCGCTGGCGACGATCAACGTCCTGGTCGAGGAGCGCTTGCCCGAACGTGCCGCCCGGATGGGCGAGCGGATGCTCGCAGCCATGCGACGGGCAATCGCGGGTCACGAAGAGTTGGTAAGCGACGTTCGGGGAATGGGATTGCTCATGGCGCTGGAATTTCGCGATCACGCCACCGGCTTCGACTTCGGCAAGCGAATGCTCGATCGCGGCGTGCTGGTCGCCGGCACGCTGGTCAACGCGCGCACGATTCGGATCGAACCGCCGCTGACGATCGCGGAGGAACAGGCCGACTACGTGTGCCAAGCTCTGGCCGATAGCTTGGACGCGATGACCGAGCCGGCCAAGACGGGAGCGTAACGACGATGCAGACGATTCCGGGCGGGAACGCCACTGCCTCGACCGAGATCTTACGCAATTTGCCGCGGGTCGACGGCGTCGTTCCGATGTACGTGGACGGACGCTGGAAAATGGCCGAAACGGGGGCGACTCGCGACCTCGTCAACCCGTCCGACGGCCAAACGATCGCAACCGTTGCCGAGGGTGGCGAGGCCGACGCCGAAATTGCCGTTCGGGCGGCTCGCAAGGCTTTCGACGACGGTCCCTGGAGTTCGATCGGCGCCGCCGATCGCGCGATGCTCCTGATGAAAGTCGCCGACGCCATCGACGCGAGCCGCGACGAGTTCGTCCGGATCGACACGCTCAACAACGGCAAGCCGTTGCGCGAGTGCGAGTACGATGCGATCGACGCCGCGAACTGCTTTCGCTACTACGCCGGGCTGGCCACCAAACCGCACGGGCAGACGTACGACGTTCCGGGACCGTCGCAGAGTTTCACGGTGCGCGAGCCGATCGGCGTCTGCGGTCAAATCGTGCCGTGGAACTACCCGCTGCTGATGGCGGTCTGGAAGCTCGCCCCGGCCCTCGCGGCGGGCAACGTCTGCGTGCTCAAACCCGCCGAGCTGACGCCGCTCTCCGCGCTGCGTTTAGCGGAGATCTTCGAACAACTCGAATTTCCGCCCGGCGTCGTCAACGTCGTTACGGGCGCGGGAGCGACGGTGGGACACGCGCTCGCCGCCAGCCCGCTGGTCGATAAGATCGCGTTCACCGGCGGCACCAAGACCGGTCGCAGCGTGATGCAAGCGGCTACCGGCAACTTGAAGAAAGTCTCGCTCGAGCTCGGCGGAAAATCGCCGAACATCGTCTTCGCCGACGCCGACTTCGACACGGCGGTCGACTACGCACTGTTCGGCATCTACGCCAATGCCGGCCAGGTTTGCTCGGCGGGATCCCGTCTGCTGCTCGAATCCTCGCTGCACGACCGCTTCGTCGAACGCCTGGTCGAACGCGCCCGCAAGATTCGCGTCGGCGACGGATTCGATCCGCAAACCGAGATGGGACCGATCGTATCGCCCATGCACCGGGAACGCGTGGAGGCCTACATCCAAGCCGGCAACGAGGAAGACGCCCAACTCCTTTGCGGCGGGAATCGAATCGGCGGCGCGCTCGCCGGCGGAAACTTCATCGAGCCGACGATCTTCGCCCGCACCGATCCGAACATGCGGATCGTTCGGGAAGAGATCTTCGGCCCCGTTCTGGTCGTTCAAACCTTCGAGGACGAAGCCGAAGCGATTGCGATCGCCAACGATACGATCTATGGTTTGGCCGGTGCCGCGTTCACGCAAGACGCCGCCAAGGCCCATCGCGTCATACGCAAACTGCGCGCCGGGATCACCTGGATCAATACGTACCATCCCACCTACAACGAAGCGCCGTGGGGCGGTTACAAACAATCGGGGTTCGGGCGCGAGTTGGGGACCTACGGCTACGACGCTTACACCGAAGTCAAACAGATCAACGTCAATCTCGACGTCGTTCCCTCCGGCTGGTTCGAAGCGGGCGAGGCTTAGTCCGCAGCCAGCGCGGCGACGACCGCCGCGTCTTCCTTGGGTGCAATCGTCCGGAGATCCAGCAGCAGGCGTCCCGCGCCGACGCGCGCGACGATCGCGGGATCCCCGCGGCGCAGGCGGGCGGCCAACAGATCGGGTCGCGGGTTTGGAACCGTTATCGCAATTGAGGGTAAACGGGCTTGCGGCAGCGCGCCGCCGCCGACGTAGGCATCGCTTTCGGATACCGTCGCGGTCGGCAGCGCGGCGACGTACCGGTCGGCGCGCGCGCGCAACTCGGCGAGCGTTGCAGCCAGCATGCGGTAGAGCGGAATGCGGTTGCGCGACGCGGGATCGCGGTGCAGCTGCAGCGTTGCGTCGAGGGCGGCAAGCGTCATTTTGTCGACCCGCAGCGCGCGCAACAGCGGATTCGCTCGTAGCCGCGCAATCGCGCTCGCCCGGCCGGCGACGATCCCAGCCTGCGGACCGCCCAAGAGCTTGTCGCCCGAAAAGGTCACGAGATCGATGCCGTCGGCCAGGGCGTCGCGGATCGTCCGCTCGTGCGGCAGTCCGTACTCCGCGAGGTCGACCGGCGCGCCGCTTCCGAGATCCTCGACGACGGTCACCCCCGCACCGCGCCCGAGGCGCGCGAGCTCCGCGCCGTCGACCTCGCGAACGAAACCTTCGATTCGAAAGTTCGAGGGATGAACGCGCAGCAGGACCGCCGTCTTCGGCGAGAGCGCTTGCGCGAAATCGTGCGAATACGTGCGGTTGGTCGTTCCGACTTCGCGCAGCACGGCGCCGGTGCGCGCGAGCACGTCGGGGATTCGAAAGCCTCCACCGATTTCGACGAGCTGGCCGCGCGCGACGACGACTTCGCGACCCTTCGCGAACGAGTCGAGGACTAGCAGGAGGGCGGCCGCGCAATTATTGACCACGAGGGCGTCGGGCGCGCCGGTGAGTTCTCGCAGCGCCGCACGGACTCGGTCGTAACGCGAGCCGCGCTCGCCGGAGATCACGTCGTATTCGAGGTTCGAGTAGCCGCGCGCGATCCGCTCGACGGCCGCCAGCGCTTCGCGGGCGAGCGGCACGCGCCCGAGGTTCGTATGCGTCAAGATGCCCGTGGCATTGATCGCCGGAATCAACTCGTCGGAGCGCGCATCGCTCAGCTCGGCCACAACGGCGGTCATTACGCCGGCGTAGCCGGTCGCGCTACGAATGCGAACGCGGTCGAGCACTCGCTCGACCGCGCGTTTTACGAACTCCCTCCCGAACGTCGCTTCGTACGGCGCGAGCGCGGGATCTTCCAACAAACGATGCATGGCCGGCAGTTGCCGGCGTGCCTCGGCGTCGATCTAGGCCACGTGTTTGCCGAGCATGGACGTAATAACGTTCTCGGGGACGTATCCGACGATCCGGTCCACCGGCTGTCCGCCCTTGAAGAGAATCAGACAGGGAATGCCCGAAACCTGATACTTTCCCGCGAGACTCGGATTGTCGTCCGTGTTCAACTTGACGAACTTCGCCTTGCCGGCGTGCGCCGTCGCGACTTTCTCCACGACCGGCCCGAGCATCTTGCACGGTCCGCACCAAGGCGCCCAAAAATCCACCAGCACGGGCTGGCTGCTCTGCAAGACTTCGCTGTCGAAGTCGGTCTGCGTTACGTCTGGTAATCCGCTCATCGTTATTACGCCATTTCCTCCGTAGGCTCAAGACTCGCCCGGCGCCGCCGAGGTTGCAGCGCCAGGTCTAGAGTTCGGGTTGTTGGGGTTCGCCGGTGATATCGGTAATCTGTTTGGCCTGTTTGCCGAGATTGGTGACGGCAATAACTTCTTCGCCGTCGCCCAGGCGCTGCAGCCGCACGCCCTTGGCGTCGCGTCCGGTCTTGCGAATCTCGCCGACCTTGAGGCGAATCACCTGGTTGCCGGACGTGATCATGAGGATTTGATCGTCGGGCGCGACCAGAATCTGATCGACCACCTGACCGATGTCGTCGCGCTGACGGGCGAACGCCTTGACGCCCTTGCCGCCGCGCGAGGTGTGGCGATACTCGTCGATCGGCGTCCGCTTCCCGAATCCTAACGAGGTTACGAGCAAGACCTCGCGGCGCTCGTCGGCGAGCACGTCCATCGCCACGATCTCGTCGCCGTTTTCGAGGGTCATCGCCTTAACGCCGCGCGCGTTGCGACCCATCGGCCGAACGTTCTTCTCGTTGAAGTGCACCGCCATCCCGCGCACCGAACCCAGAATGATGTCGTGCGATCCGTCGGAAAGATCGACCGCGAGGAGTTCGTCGCCCTCGTCGAGGTTGATCGCGTTGAGGCCGTTGCGGCGAACGTTCGCGAAATCCTCGAGTTTGCTTTTCTTGATGATGCCGCGCTTGGTCACCATCACCAGATAGCGCTCGCCGCCGAACTGCTCGATCGGGAAGACCGCCGAGACCTCTTCGCCCGGAGGAAGCGTCAAGAGATTGACGAGCGCCGTACCGCGCGCTTGGCGCGTCGTGTCGGGAATCTCGTACCCCCGCAGGCGATAGACGCGGCCCTTGTTCGTAAAGAAGAGGACGTGATCGTGCGTCTTGGTTACGAAGAAGTTTCGGACGACGTCCTCGCGCTTGAGATTGGCGATCCCGACGACGCCGCGGCCTCCACGATTTTGGGTCCGGAACGTGTCGACCGTTACGCGTTTGATATAGCCGCCGACGGTATAGGTCACGACGACGTCGATGTTCGGAACGAGTTGTTCCATCGAAATCTCGTCTTCGGCGGGCTGGATGTCGGTGCGCCGCTCGTCGCCGAAGCGCTTCTTGATTTCGAGCGTTTCGCTCTTGACGATCTGGCCGACGCGCCGCGGGTTTCGAAGAATGTCTTGCAACTCGGCGATCGTTTTGATCAGCTCGGTGTATTCGTCTTCGATCTTCTTGCGCTCTAGGCCGACGAGCGTGCGCAAGCGCATGTCGACGATCGCCTGTGCCTGCACCTCCGTGAGCCCGAAGCGGGCCGACAGCCGCTGTTTGGCTTCGTCGGTCGTCTGACTCGCTCGGACGATTTCGATGACTTCGTCGATGTTGTCGAGCGCGATCCGATAGCCTTCGAGCAGGTGCGCCCGTTCTTCGGCTTTGCGCAGATCGTACCGCGTGCGCCGGGTTACGACGTCGCGGCGGTGTGCGATGAAGTGCTCGAGCAGCTGCTTGAGCGACAAGACCTGCGGTTCGAGCGCGACCGAGCCGTTGGCGCGCCGCTCGCCGACCGGCACGAGCGCCAACATGTTGAACCCGAAGGTGGCTTGAAGCGGCGTATGCTTGAAGAGTTGGTTCAGCACGACCTTCGGGGTGGCCGATCTCTGCAGCTCGACGACGACGCGCATACCCTTGCGGTTGGACTCGTCGTCGAGGCGCGCGATCCCCTGAATGCGCTTTTCGGAATGGGCTTCGGCGATCGCTTCGATGATGCGCGACTTGTATACTTGATAGGGAATCTCGGTGATCACGATCTTGTGCCGCCCGCGATCTTCGACGATTTCGGCCTTCCCGCGAATCGCGATCGAACCGCGCCCCGTCTTGTAGGCCTCGCGAATCGCCTCGCGGCCGAGAATCGTTCCTCCGGTCGGAAAATCGGGCCCCGAAACGATGTCGGCGAGGGCGTCGTCGTTAGTTTCGGGATCGTCGATTAGTGCCGCAACCGCGTCCGAAATCTCGGCGAGGTTGTGCGGCGGGATGTTGGTCGCCATTCCGACCGCGATCCCCGAAGAGCCGTTGATCAGCAGCTGCGGCAAACGCCCCGGCAGCACGGTCGGTTCGGTTCCCTGATTGTCGAAGTTGGGGACGAACTCGACGGTCTCTTTGTCGATGTCGGCCAGCAGTTCGAGTGCGGAGCGGGCCAGGCGCGCCTCGGTATACCGGTAGGCGGCCGGCGGATCGGGATCGATCGACCCGAAGTTGCCGTGGCCGTCCACCAACGTGTACCGGAACGTGAAGTCCTGAGCGAGACGGACCAGGGCGTCGTACACCGACTGATCGCCGTGCGGATGGTAGCTCTTGAGCACTTCGCCGATGATACCGGCGCATTTGCGATGCTGCTTGCTCGGGTCGAAGCCCATTTCGCGCATCGCGTAGAGAATGCGGCGCTGCACCGGCTTGAGGCCGTCGCGAACGTCGGGGAGGGCGCGCGACGCAATAACCGACATCGCATACGAGAGATAACTCTCCCGCATCTCGTCTTCGACGTTGACTTGTTGAACGATGTCGTTATTCAAAGTAGTAGGGCGCAGATTTGCGATTCGACGCCGAATTTTCCTGCTCGACGAGCG
>DASXDV010000182.1:0-17295 GCA_036490465.1 Candidatus Tumulicola sp.
TGTGGGTTCGGGACTATGGGGCCGGCCGTTACGGCGTCGTGGAAATAACCAATCCGACCACCAATCCGAGCACCAACGAAGGCTTGCCGCTCGAAACCTTCACGATCAGCGATGGCGATATCGCCGGCTTCTCTATTAGCAACGCCGGAACGGTGCTCAACGTGGGAGACTCTAGCCATCAGATCTACCAATACGCGCTCCCGGTGAGGTACGGCGACTCACCGTTCAATACGCTGGCGCCCTGCGCGCAAGGATGCGATCCGCACGGGTTTGGTTTCGATAGTACGGACGCGCGAATCGTGGTCGGCGACGGGACGGCGGACGGGCGGTCCAGAGGATGGCTGGATATCGGACTACTTTCCAAAAATCATTGGAAGAAGGTCCACAATCCGCAGTTTACGGTTCCTTTAAGCTCCGCGGTGTATTTGCCTGGCGACTAGATCAGCGCAATCCACTTCTTCATGATTTCATCTTCGTTCTTGAGTTGTTCCATCAACAGCGCTTGAAGGGCTTCGTGCTCGCGCAGTAGCTCCGCTCGTTGCGCGACTTCAAAGTCGAATGCCGCGTGCTGGGCGGCGAGTTGCGCCCGTTGCGCGTCGGAGAGATCGTCGTCGGCCGCGGCGGCCCCTCTCGTAGTCGACGTGAGCGTGCGGAAGGAACCGGAGCGATCATTCGGTGATCGACTGAATGAACTTCTTCGTGATGCTATCGTCGCTCTTACCCTTGTTTGAGCAAAAAGAATTTTCGGGCAAATCCGCGGCGCAAAGCAAGACGTTCTTACGGCCCGGATCGCAGAAAAGACCGCCGATCTCGGGAAGCGCCGCGACGAGTCGGGCGATCGCGGCTCGGTTCTCGGCATCGGCGCTTTCCCAGATCGCCGGCGCCTGCGACAGGATCGCATTAGCGCTCTCGAGGGACCTCTCGCTTGCGCGAGCCTCCACGATGGATCGCTCGGCGGCCGCCAGGTCCGCACTCGCGACCTTACGGGCCGCGTCGACCTCGTCTAGCCGCTCGCGGAGCTGCACTCCGGTGATCTGCCCCTCCTCGGCTAGCGCCCAGACCCTGCTGCGGCGCTCCTCTGCGGCGCTGGCCGCCTTGCGGGCACTCTTCAGGAGCTGCTGCGCCTCGTTCATCGCGTCGTCGGCGAATCGTTTATCGACAACGAAGTCATCTTGCGCCCAGAGCTGGCGCAACAGCTCGACGAACTGCTGCTCGAGCTTGTCGGCGCGGTGTGCCGGATGCGGCGAGCTGTGACAGGGGTCGGAGCAAAACAAATAGCGGATTTTCCAACCCTCGACGCCGCCGGTATGGCCACGAAGCAATCTCCCGCAGGTGCAGCGGACGGCTCCACGCAGCGGCCACGGGAACCGCCTCGGGGCGCGCGCCCTGAAATCCAGCGCTCGAGCGGAGCGAGCTCGCTCCCAAAGATCCTCGTCGACCACGAGACCGCGCAGCGTCTTGGAGTTCATTAGGGTCCGGATCGTCGCGGGCGCCCAACGGTAGGCTCGATCGGATCCGTCGTTCAGCCGTTTGCTGGGTGCGCGCTCCCGCGCAAAAGTAGCCAGGCGCGTGTAGCCCCAATGATCGTCGGCCGCATGCTTGAAGACTGCGCGAACGATCGACGCCTCGGGTTCGTATGGGACCGCGCGGCCGTCGACGAGCACAACGCCGAACGGAACCTGCCCGACGTGTAGACCGGCGGCCCGCCGGCGCGCGTGCACCGCCCTCCACTTTTCGGAGCGGACCTCGTTCTCGATACCGGCCGTGATCGCCATGATCGCCGGCAATATTGAGTCGGTGGCGCGTTCGAGACGGACGTCGCCGTCGGTCCGAGTGTGCAAAATAACGCCAAGCCTGCGGATCTGCGCCAACGCCCCCATCGCTTCAAGTCCGTCGCCGCGCCCGAGCCGATCGATGCGAATGGTCAGGACTCGTTGCGGCCGCTGCGCCTTGGGCGTTGAGCGCAGCTCTGCAAGCAGGTCTTCAAGAAGTTTGCGAACGCCGTCTTTCCCGGTGCTGACACCGGAGAAGCTGCGCGTTATCGTCCACCCGTTCGCAGCAGCGACGTCACGTGCCCAGCGCGCCTGGTCTTCGAGCGTCTCGTTCTGCTGCTCGCTCGATACGACGACGTAGCTCCATGCGGTACTCACCGATTCTAAGTTCGACGATGGCGCATCCGACTCGCCGTTACCGATAACCACTTTCTTTTCGTGCTCGGCAACGTTACCGATAACTGGTTGTGATGTCACAGCACCCTGACTTTTGGCGGGTTACACTTACCAGCGGCATAGAGCATTTGAGCGTGGACCAGCTTGGAAACTCTCATGAGATACGCCGTAGGCCGCCGGCGATGCCGCCAGAATGCAGAGGCTCGTAATGCGATGTCGGTAACCGAAGGTCGTAGCCGACGAGTGCGGCCGCGGAGAAGCGCTTGCGCCGAAGTTGCGAGAGCGCGAGCGTGAAAGCATCGACCTGGTCGTCATGCTTGCCAGCCGGGAACGCCAGGAGCTCGCGCTCGAAGTCCAACAGCCACGGCGCTTCCAAGGGCAGATACACGCGCTTGGCCTCGAGCGTCCCCGTGACGCCCTCGACACGCGACTCCTTCGATCCCTTCGCGGCGACCGGTACGATCGGCAAACGCGTTTCCTGCTTGAGCTGCTGAATAAGCGCGGTCGCATTTGAAGTGTCCTCGATATAGATCGCCGATGGTTTCGGATCTTCGTCCTCGAGCTGTTTCACTCGACGCACCAGCGCCGGAAACTCGACCTTGTCGCGCCAGACCTCGAGCACGTAGTACGTATCGCGCGTAACGCCGATCTTCGCGATCGCCGAAAAATCGTTGCGCACGCCGATCTTCGCGGCCGCGTCGAGCGCACAGACGACCTTGTCGAACTGCACCGGGGCGACTTTGTAGCGCTGCAGCCACTCGCTTTTGATAAGGTTGCCTTCAAACGGAACCGGGTTCGCTTGGAACTGACACTCGAAGGCACGCGATCCCATCGACGTCCTATGCTTCAGCAACTCTTCGACCGGCCAGCGTTCCGGCCAGAGCGCCTCGCCAACCGCGCGGCCGAGCGGATCGTCCTTCTCGGCGATCGCCGGCAGGCGGACGACGTGCCACTCCTTGCCGTCCGGTGAATCCTGGATACGGCCGACAATGTCGTCCTCACCCCACCTCGAGCACGTCAGTATGATCGCGCCGCCCGCATCTAGTCGAGGAGTCAAGACCTCACGAAACCAGCTCCACAGGCCGTCGCGTTCTCCTTGCGAGCCGGCGGAGTTCATCAAGTCGTCGCAGAGGATCGTGTCACAGCGCCAGCCAGTCACAAGGCCACCGACGCCGATCGCGAACATGCCGCCGCCCTCGGTCGTCGACCATCGCGTCATGGAACGCGTGTCCTGGGACAACGCCACTTCGAACGGCCATGCATCTTCGGCGAATAAGGCTCGGGTCGCGCGGCTGTTACGTTCGCTCAGCTCTGCTCCGGCGGACGCAGCGATGATGCGGCGTCGTTGGTTGCGGCCGAGATACCACGCCGCGAACGCCTGGAGCAGCGTCGACTTCCCACTGCCGGGGTGCAACGTCACGACCAGCCGGCGAAGATCTCCGCGCTCGACGCGCTCGAGTAAGGCGGCGAGATGCTCAAGGTGGCGTGCGGATTTGAAGCCATCGACGCACAGGTTGGCAAAGTCGAGCAGTCGACGTCGCGCGAGCTCCTGGCGGGCGGCGAGTCGAATCGCCGGTGCGGTCTCGATCCGGCGAGTCACGAGGCGTGCTCCTTTGCCGTGCTTTCGTTGCTGGCAGCCGCGTCGGCGTCGGCGAGGCTCTGCGGCCCTCTTTCGGCATTGAGCGCGTCAGAAGGCCCGGAAACGGCGCGCGATAACGATCGGTTATCGGTAACGTCCAGAGCATCGTCTGAGAGCGCTGCCAAGCGTCGAAGATCGTCGGTGCTGAGACCTGAAATGACCTCGATCGACTGTCGGCGCGCGTCGATCGCGATCGTCGTCCCGTCGCCGGCCAGCATACCCGCGGCCCGCATCAGCAATGCAAGGCCATCGCGCGCCTCGCGAAGCGCGGAAAGCGCCGTACGTGTATCTTTCTGCGTCTTCGCGTGCTCGAGCAGCTCGAGTGCTTCGTCGACGAGCCGTGCTGTCATCGAGACAAGCTCTTTCGGGTTGTCGCGGTCGAACCGCCCCGAACCAGCAGGACGCGCCTGCTCGGCGGCCGCGGCGGGGCTCGTTCCCTCGCTTCGAATGCGCAGACAGTTTCGCCGGTGCCTTTGGACGCTTGCTTCGTTGACGCCAAAACGTGCCGCAGTGGTTCGTTTCGAACCGCCGGCGACGAGGGCTTTGGTGATCTGTGCGCCGAGTGGATGCGTGCAGATTGTACAGGGCCTTCCGCTGCTCAAAACAGTCCTTTCGAAAGCGCCGCTGAACCTTGCGAACGATATAGGCTTTTTCGGTAAACTTCCCCAAACGCGCGCGCAATTGGGGACTTTACGAAAAGTGCCTCGTAAGATTCGCAAGGTTCAGCGAAAGGGCGTTTACGGCTCATTTTGGAGTCCAATCCCGCACCAAACGACGCGTCCGGCGTGGTTTCTCTTCTTGCGGAAGCCGCGATCTTCGAGCCGGAGGCCGAGCCAACGCTGCGTGAGCGGCTTTTCGCCGGCTGCTTCTGCCCACGATCGGTAGGCGGAAAGGAGATCGCCGGCCGACGCGACGGCCTTCGGATCGACGACGCATTGCTCGTCCAAGAAGGCGCCGAAGGCGTCCATTTCGGTTCGATATGCCGCGGTGGCTTTGGTGACGGTTTCGGGGGCGCGCAACCCGCGTTCTTGCCATGCGAGGCAGCCGCGCACGGCCCACGCCAGGATGCCCGGGAGTTCGCCGTCGAGCTTGGCGCGGAGATCCGGGTCGCAGCGGTCGCCGTCGAAGCGCTGTTCGAATGGGATGAGTCGCACGCGTCGCCAGATGCCCTCGTCGACGCCGCGGATGACGGGCTTGTGATTGGTGCCCAGCCAGAGCTTGAAGACCGGTTCGAACTCGAAATACTCGCCGTAGAGAAAGCGAGCGCTGATGATGTCGCCGCCGGTGGCTGCCTTGACGAAGGCTTCGTCGAGCGGCTTGCCCTCGGCGATCTCGCTCGAACTGACGAAGCGCGCGCCGCGCAGCCGGGCAAGGTCGTTCGTCGCGGCGTTGTCGCGCCGGCCCACAAAGGTTTCAGGGCGCGCGTTCAGGCCGTACTCGCCGGTGATGGCCACCAACGTCGCAAGGAACGTGGTCTTACCGTTGGCGCCTGAGCCGTGCAGGACGAAGAAGACCTGCTCGAGGTTGGCGCCGGTGAGGCTGTAGCCAACGGCGCGCTGCAGGTAGTCGATCGTTGCGGTATTGCCGGCGAAGATCTCGCGCAGGAACGCTTCCCATCGGTCGCAGCGCGCCACCGTGTCGAACGCGATCGGCACGAGCTTGGTTAGGAGGTCACCGCTGAAGTGCGGCCGCAGCTGGCCCGTCCGAAGGTCGATCGTCCCGTTGGCGGCGTTGAGCAGCCAGGGATCGGCATCGAATGCGGTTGGCTTTCCCACGGCAATGTCGTTCTCGCAGGCCGCAAGCGCGATGACGTTCTCGATGCCGCGACGCTTGCGCAGCGCCATCGCGAGGTTCAGCCGTCGCTGACGCTCTTTAAGGTCAGGCTCACTGCTTGCGCTGTCGATAATGCGGTCTACGCGAGCCTCCGCAAGTCGCACGACGGCTCCGTTGTCGTCTCGCGTCCATCGTTGGCCGTCCCAGATATGCCAGCCGCCGGCGGCCGTGCAATACCGCAAATGCTCGCTGCAGTCCGCGGCGAAGTATCGCGCGGCGTCGAGTTCGGCGACGTGCGGCAGTCGACCCAACGCGCCGCCCTTGAGCAGGTGGAAGCTTTCGAGTAGCTGCCGAAAACGCTCGGGGTCTTCGAGGGCGAGCTTCTCCGGATCCCAGCCCGTATCGCCGACGATGCGCTGCGACTCGATCACGAGCTTTTCAACTCCTCGGGCCGCCGCTCGAACCGCGCTTCCTGGTCCACAGCCCAGGCGCGGCCTTCTGGCGTCGAGCCTTTCACGGCGCGCGCACGTGCTGGGCGCGTTTGCGCGGGCGCCGGCGCAAGCTGCTCGACGACCGCCTCGAAGACGAGAGCGGCGAACTTACGATCGAGCTCTGTCGTCGCGCGATACACCTTCGTGAAATCTTCTTTGATTCGGTTCGGCGAAACAAACTGCGGAGCGCCGGCGTCGTCAACGACGAGTCGGCATTCCAGCAGCGTTACCGGGCCGATGCAAAGGTCGAAGAGGGCGCGGACTTTTCCAAATGTGACCGGTCGGAGGTTCGAGATCGCAAAGGAAGGCCAACCGTTGCCCGCTAAACGGTCGTGTACTCTCGGTTGGACCTGGTCTGCGCCCTGCTCCGTTTGCTCCGGAGCGGGGCTGTTTTTTTGAATCACGGCGTTTTTCTGGCGCTCCAATGTCGTTGCGGAAACGCGGGCATCGAGAGAAGGGAGCGCCGACAGCGGGACATTAGCGCCGTCGGCGCCCTGGCAACTGAGAGGTCGGGCAAGGAGTTGGCCCGATCGCCGCAGCGTGCCGAGAGGCCGCGGTTCCTGTCGCGACCCCCCTCTATCCGCAAGCCCCGCTCTCGCACCTCCGGAGCCGCGAAAATCACGATTTTGACGGCTCCGCGCGCTGGATCGCGCGTGCCGCCTTGAGATAGCCGAGAACTCCGCCGCCGTTTTCCTGGATCTGTTCCGCCGTCGGCTTGGGGAGTGGCTGTGCCGGCAGTGCGGCGATCGCGATGGCGTTGTTGGGATCGCCGGCGGCCGCGACTGCTTCGAACAATCCGCTTGCGGCTGCTTTCTTTCGTGGCGTTTTTACGCGTTCGTTACGCTCGGCGCGCGCTGCCTTGACGGCTTCGAGAACTGTTGACATTTTCGTTGTCGGTCGAACCGCGCCGGGCGCCGAGGCGCCTAACTTCGTCACTTTCTTCGGCGTCATAGCGTTGGCTCGTAGACGCCAGGATATTTCTCCCGGTGGGCCTTTAGCTCGAGCTGGGCGCTGAACGATCCGCTGCCCTGATTTTGAAGGCGCGTGTACTCGAGTTCCTCGCGATCGAGCGCCGCGGCAGCGGCCGCGACTTTGAGCTTTTGCGCTTCGACGGCGGCTCCTTGTTGGCGGCCGCGCTCGTGCGCCGCCTCCATGTTCGCGAGTAGCTGTGCACGAGCTTCGCGTATGACCAGCGGTTCGAGCGCGCGCAGCGCGTGCCCACGCTCGTCGATGTGGCGCGCGATCTCTGCGCGTTTCGCCGCGATCTCGTCGGTGCTTTCGCCGGCGAGCAACGTCGTGGCGACGTCTTCCTCGAGCTGGCGCTCCTGTTGCCGCAGCGCAACGACCTCCTCCTGGATGCCGGCAAACTTGGTTGCGCTCGGAGCGGTAGGCTTCGTTAATGGCATTGGCGTGGTGTCCTTTTCGAGACTATCTGTGATCACAACGACTCCAGAATTACGTCGACGATTGGTTTGCCGAGATCTTGGAGGGGTAGGTGAAATGCCGCCTCAAGACGCTCTTGGGTTGCTTTCGAAACCGGCCGCCCGGCAGCGGCCCGGTATGCGGCGCTTCGACTAACGCCGATCGCCCGCGCGCACCCTGAAAGGCCGCCGTACTGGGATCTGGCCAAGGTCTCTAACGCGGAGGCGGGTCGCATCGTGGGAAAGAATCCCCCAAATCGTGACGCACTCCGCTGACACGGGCGAGCCTCTTGGTGGAAAAATGTCAGTCGCTCGCCGACCGGTGGATCTTGGACGGGTCGGTGATCTAGCGGCGCTGGCTCTAAAGCGACTTAGCCTTTCACGAAAAGATCTAGCACGCCAGATCGGCGTAACAGACCGCCATGTCTACCGGCGCTATCTCCCGCCAAGGACGCAGAAGACGCTTGGGCCCTAACGGACGCTCTGGTCGAACTGGATAAGGAGTGCGTCTGTCCAGAAATCGAGCAACTTCAGCGTACCGTTTTTGCGCCCTATGCGGACGTTGCTAAGCTCTTCGTTGAAGAAATGGAAGAGCTGAGACGCTCTCCGAACAAGCGCGCTGCTTGGAGTCGTGAGTTAGGGCAATGCGTGCTCGCGGAGGCGCTCGCGACACGAGCCGAATCAACGGGCGACGTTCTGAAGAAGGCACGCGGGCGGCTCGCCCGGGTATTTGAACGCGCTCTTGCGGACGCAGGCGTAGATGTGCGGCTGACCATGAGGCAGTTGAATAGGATCCGCGGTCGATGACACATCGTAGGCGCGAGTCCTCCGCTCCTCAGAAATAGTGCCACCTACAACACCTCAACAGATCAAGAGTATGGCTGATGCGTATTTTGCCTTTTGGCGAGAATACGCTCACGAAGGTCCGGCGCCGGCGGCGATGTCCTTTCCCGATCCGGTATGGGAAATACAAGATATCGGGTTATACACAGTACGATTTAAGCGCAGCGAGACAAAGGCCGCGTACCGGAAATTTCACAAAAAGTTCTTCCGTGAACCGTGGACATCAAAGTGGTCCCGGGGATTCATCAACAGGACTAAGACCACAGGGCTATCTGTCGTTAGCAAGGATTCCACATTTGACGAAGTGAGAGGGGCAATGCAAGGCATCGCCGATGAACTAGACAAGATCGCTCCGAAGTATCGGGTGATATTTACCGTTAATGGCGTGACGGTCAACAGTAGCATTAATTTCGGTGACGATCGCAGGCTTTTCGTTATGGACGATGCCGAATTCGAAGGGCTCGCTGAATCTTTTAAGCGCATTCTTGAGACAATGCTAATTCCGGACGAACAAAAGCCCGAAGCGCTAGCCAAACAGTTGGGGTACGTTCAGCAACTCAAGGGTTGGACTTGCTGCGAAGTCATTGTCGAAGGGGACGATGATAAGGCAAAGGAGGACGCAGCGAGCATCGCTGAGCCATTGCTGGACTTTGCGCAACTCGTCGCGATAAGCAAGTCATTCACTGAAGTTAATGTTGCTGGCGGTGTTGTGCCTGCGCCGCGCCCGCCGATGGTGCTGATGAGTGTCGATGGCAGCCACGGGGCTTGCTCCTTTAGTTTCTCGCACGCGCATCGCTTCGAATTGTCGCAGCCCATCGTGGAGGAGTTTCGACAGAACGGTTTCGCCGCGCTGTTGGATGCCATCGCAAAGCCCCGGTCATCGTACTCAGACTACGAAATTCTTCTCGTTGACGCGATGCATTGGATAGCTAACGCAGAACGGCAGAGCGATCCCGAGAATCGCGTGACGAGTTATATCACGGCACTTGAAATGTTCTTCACGGCATCCAACGCGCCGATCACGCGAGACGTTAGCGAAGGTGTCGCTTATATTTTGGAGCGCACCCCAAAGGAGAGGGCGAAGCTTCGAGACAGAATTGTGTCGCTCTATGGCCGGCGCAGCGAGGTCTCGCATCGCGGGCAACGCGACGTTGCGGAAACCGAGGTCCATCAGCTGCGGGTCATCGGAATCAACTTTCTGGCGAGGATGAGCCATTTCGCCTGGCAATTCAAAGACGCCGCTAGCGTTAGGGGTTGGCTGGCGACTACGAGACTCAGCGGGTCATACCAAGAAGAGCCGGACACATGAAAAGGGGTCCCGGTTTTCTCCGGATCCCCGATCGAGTCGTCCGAAAGCCCGATGCTCTAGGACGACGATGCTAAAGGCGCACGTTATCGAACTTGCCAAGAATTCGTACACGAGTGCGCTAAACCAGCGGCGCGTCGAGTTTAACACTAAGTTGAAAACAATAATCGCAGAGCTCGCGAGCAAAGGAATCGTCGGTGGCCCCACCGTCAGCCGCATATCGGAGGCGGCAATCTCCGAGATCGCGGAGCGGAAACAGCTGGCTTCCGAGGCACTGCGCCGCGCGGTAGAGTCGGCGGGTGTACGGTATTACTCGAACTTGCCTTCCGACCTGAACGACGCGCTACAGAAGATAGTGGATGGGAGCATGGGCGATGTGATCGCCCGCGGCCGCGACCGTTTGAGACATTTAGCCAATCCGATTGCGGCACAACAGAACTACGTCGGCAACGTAACGATCCACACCGTGAGCCTAGCGTCGGAGTTTGCCGACTTAGCGCATTTCGCCGAATCGCTAAAGACAAAGCGGCGAGAGAACGCGCTAAAGTTCAGCTGGAAGATCGCAATCCCGATTGCGGTTGCACTCCTGTTGTGGATAGGTTCGATGATACCCGGCTGGTTCGCGGCAACATCTCGCGTGATATCGTCGCGCACTGCACAGCTACTGCAGCACCACTAGCGATCGAGCGCCGAGCCTAAAATGGCGCGACAATGCGGGCAAACGAGAATGATCCATTTGCTCCCCGAGACCACTGCGTTAACTCTAAATGGGGCGGCAAGCGATGTGTCGCAATGAGGACAACGCATCATGGGTTAGTCCCCTATCCGCGAACGCAGACGATGTAGCGTGAGTTGATCTTGTACGTTGTGCCTTCAACGTCCGGAATCGTTAGTAAGCCGCCGGGATCTTGCCCCATGGCGACTATCAGCGTGCTCGCGATCGCGCTGGTCACTTGGATCGGCGGCATACCGACGATAAATGCGGTGTACTCCATGTTTGTGGACCCTCCAAGACTGCGCCCGATTTAGGCGCAGTCGGTGAAATGCGGCTCACACTACCGGCTGGGGGTGCCATATGGGTGGCATTTTGCAGGGCGCTCGTCCTAAGGTTTGGCCTAGCGAAAAAAGGGACCGCCTTGAGGCAGCCCCTGCGCGCCTTCGCGTAACAGCGGCGTGGCCGTCAAACCGGATCCCGGCAACGACTGTGCCGGCTAGAGTGTACCTATGGTAGATACCAGATATCGTAGTTCCACGGGAGCGGCGCGATAAAGATTAGTTTATCGAATGCCTCACCGAGCAGAGTGTCAATTGGCTTGGGGGTCGGTGACTGAACAACGCCACCTGTGGTGATCCACTCCGGCAAACCTGCCGGCGGCGTAACCGTCTCATTTGGATAGCTCAGCCATTCGAGGATGGCTGTTTCGAGGTGATCTGTCGTCTTGAAAAAAGCTTGAAACGCTCCGGTACGAGGTTTTTGTAGTTCCGACGGCTTAGCCGCAAAGACCACAAAAGAGACTGCCTCGCCTGCGGGTGCAGCCTTCAGCCGAGTCAGGACCTCTTCCCTTGTCATAAGGCTGAGTCCGGCGGCGGCCACGATTCGAGTAACGTCGGAGGGGGTTTTGCAGCTTGCAAACAAGGCGATAAGACCCTGTGGGCTTATTGGATCTAGTCCGTTGTCGGTGCGGTTTGCCGTTAGTGTCTGCGAGATTCGCGTAGCGTTCTCGCCGAGAAGCGCCTGACATTCCGCGATCAATAAGGGATATTTACGCTTGTCGCCTTTCTTGGTGAGCACTTCCATTGCAAAATCTAGCCTTGGCATTGCGTACGCACTTAATCTCGGGACATCCTCAAAAGGTGGGGTGTAAGTTGCGATCAAGTTGATTCGTATCTGTGACTTAAGGTATGCCGCTCTGGCAGCTCGTAGGAACGTTTCGCCGCCGAATACACGAGACTCTAGGAGCGGCGGCTCGAGTTCATCCGCGCGTTCGAGCCCCTCGCGAATGTAGTCCAGGCTGGCGCATTGATTTTTGATCCAGGCATCCTGTGCGAGACGAAAGTTAGAAAACGCTAGAAAATAGGTCTGGGAGCGTTCTTCCATTTCGGCGCGGACGGACGTTAGTGACTTTGTGACGGCTTCGGCGATCGTGCGATCGATTTGCATGAACGTAAGTACCGAGACCATAGCGATAACTAATCCGCCAGCGGTAAAGATGGCGCCCATGATAGCCGGCAGCGATTCGTGCGCGGGCGACCATCCGGGTACATGCGCAAACGACGCCAGGGCTGGCAAGAAAATTACCAGGGCGACAATGCCTAGAGTTGCGAGAATCGCGATGTTCGTATGTTTCACGGGCTACCTTTCGAGGCGGGACGGATTTTTTCGACATCGGCGATATACGCGCCCCAAGAGGCGAACACCTGAGCGCGCGTTGTTGCTGCCGGGCGCCCCGACCTGATCGTGCGCAACATCGCCGGATTGCGGGCGTAAGCGGCAAGCGGCTAACCTAGAGTGTTCCCGTGCGAATCAGCCTGGCTAGCTCCCGAGCCAAGAGCTCGCGCGTAGCGCGTCCGTCACCTCCGTATATCGACCCTCCTGTACAAAAGTATTGATAATACTGGCGGCATCAACGTGCCCTTCGCCGGCGCGTAACCCTAGGGCGTCCTCAACGGACTTTTCAAAGTCGAGCGGATCGATCTCTTTTCCTCCGCGAATGCCAACCTCTAGGCGGTTCATAAGAGCGTAGACGGCCTCTTCCTGTTCAGAGCTCAGCCGCTTTTCTAATAACCAATACGTGAAGTCGGATCCGGGCTGGATCGCTACGCAAATATGGACGAGGCGTTCGACCTGTGTCTCGAGTTGGTCGAGGCGTTGCTCCAGCGAAGAGTCCTGCATTATTTTCTCCTTCGTTCTAGTCTGGCGTTTTTGCGCGTGCTCGAGATTAGATCCTGGAGTTCTCCGCGAGTCGGGCCGAGCGCGCGTTCTAGGTGGCTGAGCTGGAGGGGTTACTGCTTCAAGAAATTCCGGCGATCGGAGCCACGCAGCCAGCGAAAGCTTAGCATTCGCTGCGCGAGTCCGGAGATCGAAGAGTTCGACTACGTTGTCGTCGTGCGTGACTTCGAGAGCAGTCGCGACGGGCTCGCCCAGCGGCGCTAGAGGGTACCGTGGCTCTGCCAACTTGGCACTGAGAGCGCGCCACGCGACTGCCGCCTTGGATCGTTTGTCCCGTCTGTCCGTTAGTTGTATCACTGAAGCGGTTCCGTTCAAGGCTTCCGCAGCTGGAACACGGGATCCGAGATCTCGGAGGTGAGGCGGGATCAGCATCCTGGCCTCTTCGAGAAGCCGCATCGCGATGACCATGTCGTCTTCCGCGGGCGGTGCCGGCGCTTTGGCTGCGATCTTTACGCGTCGTAAGGTTTCGGCGCCCAACTGCCCTGGAAGGGTTTTGTCCAATCGATCGAGCCTGCGATTGAGGTCGTCGATCTGCTCCATTATTAGCGTGTAAGCGTCTTTCACGTCTGTATCTCCCGGGCGCGATTACTGAAGCGCATCGCTCCAACGACCGGCGCTAGCGTGGTATCGAAACAAAGAAAGCGGCGGTGCCTACTTTCGCGGGTGAAGATAACGCCGGATTCCCGAAGTACGCGCAGATCTCGATCGTAGGTTCTTCGAGCTATCCCCGTTTCGCGTCGGACGTCGTCGTATCGTAGGATACGATTCGTTTGCGCATACAGCAAAAGCCAGATGATGCGCGCCGTCGAAGGCACGCGCGGAAAAGGCCGACGCTTTCGGCCGATAACGTCTCGGTATGTCATGCTGCGGTGGCTCCTTTCGGCGCCCGTGGCGTGACGATCGAGGTCAGGGCCGGATCTTCGAAGAGGTTAGCGCGTCGAATGTACCCGCTGAGAATCGCGAGCGACCGGTGACGCGTTACAGCTGCGATGCGGTCGAGGCTAACGTGCGATCGCGCCGCGGCGGTAACGAAACCCGCGCGCAGCGAGTGCCCGCTGAAGTCGCCATCGAGTCGTGCTTGCAGAGCAAGACGCTTGACGAGATTGGCGACGTCGCGGCCGTCAATCCGGCGATCGGTGACGGCGTGGTCGAGCGTGAAGGTGCGAAAGACCGGGCCTTGGGTAATGCCGGCGACGTCGAGCCACTCGCGGACGGCGCGCGCCGCGCAAAGGGCACGATCGGCAACGAAGGGGACGGGGATCTCGGCGCCCTCGCCGGTTTGGTCGGTTTTGGATCGGCGAATCGCGATTTTGAGACCGGCGCGCATCCACGAGAGATCGGTGACGTCGAGCTCGGCGAGCTCCGAACGCCTTAGAGCGCCCGCGAACCCGAGAAGCAGCATCGCGCGATCGCGCCGAGCCTTGGCGTCGTCACCGCGAGTGCAGAGCAGCATGCGCCGCAGCTGCTCGACGCCGACCGCAGCTTTCTTGGTTTGGGCTGTCCCGTTGGTCCGCGCGATGCCGCGAACGATTCGGCGAACGGCCTCATGCGAAGTCGGCGAGTCGAGCTCGCGCTCTCGGTGGGCTTGGATGATCGCCACAAGACGGCGACGGATCGTCGCGATCTTTGAGCATCCGGCGAGATCCGTGACGTAGAGGGCGACTGTCTGCGGCGTCGCCGGCAACCAGCTGACCTCACGCGTTCGGCAGAACGACCGAAAGTCGCGCAGATCCGAGGCGTAGGCTTTACGAGTGTTGGGAGATTGAGCGGCTTCGGCAAAGGCGCGTGCCTGGTCGATCGTAGCGAGTTCACCGGCGCTCGTCGCAGCTGGCCGTGGTAGGATGGCAGTAGCCATTCGGAACCTCAACTTCCGATGGTGGGCTCGCACGGTTTACCGGTCGTGCGGGCCTTTTTGCTAGGCTCCGGCCATCGCGGTCGCGCGTATCTCCGCAAGCTCGCGAGCGGCCTTGCCGTATGTCCTAACCTTTTGCAACCCCTCGGCTTTACGCTGTGCCATGTCGACGTTTCGGGGGGTGTCGATCTCGCGCATGTTTTCGCTGCGCTCGTTCATCATCTGGTCGAAGACCTCCGACTGCATTTGCATCTGTTCCTGATTCTGAACTTCCGATGCGTACATCCCGAGTTGGAACGTCTCGTCCTGAGTGTTGAGCGCGTTCATCGCTCCGTTTTCGACGCCGCCCGCAGCGCCGCCGAGCGCGCCCCCGACGGCGTTGCCCAGGAGCCCGCTGCCGACTCCTTCGAGGATGGGTAGAAGAAAAGCCATGTCATCGCTCCTTGCGTGAGGTCAGTTGTCTGCGTCGTATCGAGCAAGCCGGCGTAGTCGATCACTTGCTGCTGGTAGCTCTGCGGCATTTGCGGGGGCTGCGGCGGCTGCAGCATCGGGGATTCCAACGCGCCGAGCGAGGCGATCAGCGCCGAGAGCTGGTCTAGGACCGATTGGCCGTCGGGGTTCGCGGGTTCCGGCGCGAGAACGTGGGGCGGCGCAGCGGACGCCGGGCTCGGGCCGGAGGCGGGCTGTTCCCCGGTAAGACGGGCGTAATGCCGCAGGACCGAATCGGCGTACCCGAGATCGCGGCCGTCACTCCATTGCGTTCGGGTGCCTTCGGCCTTCGGGCTGCCGGCGTTGTAGGCCGAAAGCGCCTCGTGAACGTCTCCGCCATACCGCCCGAGCAAGCCGGAGAGCATGCCGGCGGCGTAGTCGGCGTTCCGGTCGGGGTCCATCGCCTCCGGCGTGCGGGCAAAGGCATGCCAGCGGTCGTCGATCTGGAATACCCCGCGGCCGTGGCCGCCGTCTCCCACGACGTTATGGCCGGAGTTGCTGTCCGGGCCGCCGGTCTCCTGAGCGGCCACGGCGGCCAAGAGTTCGGGGTCCAGCCGGTGACGGCGAGCCGCTCCGGCGATCTCCGGCGCGAAGGCCACGCCTTGAGAGGCCAGCCGGGAAGCGATCGAGTCGACGTTCATAGCGGGGGTGCCATCACTGCCGCTGGGGCGTTTGACAAGGAGTGAGGGCGAGTCTTAGAATGTCGGGGTTGTAGTGGGGGCTCCGCCCGGTGGCGGGGCCCTCATACTGCGACCGCGTTGGTGTCATGGCTCGTTCGCATAAAGTCGATATCCAGGGTCTGCTCGGCGCCGGCCGCCAGCTGCTGCTGGTGGACGACGAAGTGCGGATCGAATCGTTTGAGGGGATTGCTTTTCCGAATCCGGCGCGCGTGCATCTGGAGATTCGGTGCGTCGACCGGATACTGGCCGTCAGGGGCAGCGTAGCGGCGAGGGCGGTCGGCCGGTGCGACGCGTGCTTGGAAGACGTCGAACGAGCGATCGCAGTCGACGTCGAGGAACGCCTCGATCCGGCCATCCGGCGCGAAGACGATCCGTTGGGCGAAGGCAACGTCCTGACCGGCGGCCGTCTGGATGTAGCCGACCTGGCGCAGCAGGTCGTTCTGAGCGTTCTGCCGATGGGCTTACGATGCAGCGACGACTGCCAAGGGCTGTGCGGGATATGCGGAGCCAACAGAAACGCGGGCAGATGCTCGTGCGAAAACGGAGAGATACGTGGCAAATCTAAAATGGAAGACGCCGCGCAGTAAAACGCGCAGCCGGCGGGCGGCAAACTGGAAGCTCAACCCGGTGACGACCGTCGAGTGCCCTCAGTGCCATCAGCCGAAGCGGCCGCATTTCGCGTGCGAGACGTGCGGAACGTATGCGGGCCGTCAGGTCGTCGAGATTCGGGACGAACACGCCGGTCACGACCACGCGTAAGGCTGCCGGGCGCGCATGTCCCTGCGCGGCGTGAAAATCGTCGGCGTCGGGCATCACGCGCCGGCACGCGTCGTTACCAACGAAGATCTGGAGCGCTGGTTGGATACGTCGGACGAGTGGATTACGACTCGGACCGGCATGAAGCGCCGGCACTGGGCGGCCGCCGACGAGGCGACCAGCGACTTGGCGCTGGCGGCGGCTCGCGAGGCGCTGGCGTATGCCGGCCTGCGCGCGACCGATATCGACTGCTTCATCGTTTGCACCGTCACCCCCGACTACTATTTTCCGGCGACCGCATGTTTGGTAGCGGCTCGGCTAGGAGCTAAAGACAAGCCGGCTTTCGATATCTCGATCGCCTGCAGCGGCTTCATCTACGGACTGACGGTCGGGTCGGCCCTGGTGCGCTCGGGCGTTTACGGCCGGGTGATGCTCATCGGTGCGGAGACGCTCTCGAAGATTCTCAACACCGAGGATCGCTCGACCGCGATTCTCTTTGGCGACGGGGCGGGCGCGGTCATTTTGGAGACGTCGCGTGAGGATTCGTTCCTCTCTTCGGAGCTCGGTTCGGATGCGAGCCGGCCAGAGATGCTCTACGTTCACTCCAGCGGCTCGCGCCATCCGATCGATCGCGAGTCTTTGGCAGCCCGCCAAAACTTGATCCATATGCAGGGACGCGAAGTCTTCAAATCGGCGGTTACCAAGATGATCGAAGCCACCGATAAGGCGCTGGCAAAGGCAAACCTCTCGAAGGCCGACGTTACCTTTCTGATTCCGCATCAGGCAAACAAACGGATCATCGACGCGGCGGCGCATTATCTCGAGATGCCGGCCGACAAAGTCGTCACCAACATCCACGAGTACGGGAACACCTCGGCGGCCTCGATTCCTATTGCCCTTTCGGAATCGGTCCGGGCGGGCGCGAGC
>DASXDV010000089.1:0-27504 GCA_036490465.1 Candidatus Tumulicola sp.
ATCGTCGTAGCCACGGCCCGCCCGGGCGAGCTCGACGATTTTATGCCGAAAGTCGGCCGGGTACGCTCGGGGATGTTTTCTGGCCATTGGTGGACCCTTCTCCGCTAAGCGGAAAATGTCCACGGAAGCGGGCCAGCTTCAGACTTCGATACCCAAGGTCGATCGCTACCGGTCGGCAAATCCTCGGCATCGAGTCTTGAGGCCCAGTTCAGCTTCAGTTCGCGTCCGAGTTGTAGACACAGACGCACCGTCTTTACGCTCGTGCAGCGCAGCAGCGATCGCTTAAGTATCTCGGCGCGAATGTTGTAAGTGCCTTCCATGATCTCGCGAGCCTCCTGCAACGGCTGCCGAACGCCGACCTCGCTAAGAAGTTCAAGTATGGCACGTTCGGGCGTCGAGACGAGCGGTGCGCCGTCTCGGTTTTCGAAGCAGCCGACGTTCAGCAGTTTGTCGGGTTGTTCATCGAACAGCCGCTTGCGGTGGTAATCGCTAGGAAATCGCCGGACGAACCAATCCGGCAAACGGGTGGCCGTCCAGCCGTACAAGTGTAGGATACTATGCTGCGAAATATATTGGCGCATGCCGTACCATTCCAACGCCGACTTGCCGCCGACGTGTAGCCCATCGACTTTCCGCTGCAACAAGCTCAGGCTGGGATGCAACGCCAGAGTATCCCCCGGGCGGCAGTACACCCCGCGCGCCAGGCGGTTAAGCCAGCCCGAACGTGCATAATGGACAGCCAAGTCCGCCGATATCTCTAGGCCGGCCAAGTCTTCCGATGTGAGAGGGGCACCGGCCAGAAGCTGACCGTAGAGCCTATTTAGTTTGTTGCGACTAGTCGTAGCCATATTACGATTATACGGCAATTTTAAAATACTGTCTATCTAGTTATCACTGTTATCGTAGTTAGGCTACGATTGGTGAACTTTTATCAAATCCATGCCACCCGAGCACGGCGGAGGATCCGGCGAAGAAGACCGTCGGCCTTTGCGCACCCTCTTCAACACTGAGCGGCGAACATGAATCGCCGACCAGCTGCATTTTGGGCGCCAGCGTCTATGTGGCTGATCTTGCGCCAGGCTCGCGCAGCATGCCGAGTTGGGAGAATGGAGCACCTGATGCCGAAAGGTGAAGTGCGATGAGCAACACGGTGCTGTTTTTACCTTGGGTGCAACTCGAAAACCTGATCGTGGTCGGAGACGTGACCTTCCACCCGTTCGCGGAGGCGCTTGCGCTGGCCGGTAAGCGACGGGCGCAACTCGAGCTGTTCGGATCGATCTACGTGGACGGGTACACGCTCGCGCTCGCGTGCGAACGACACGGGTCGGTGCCGCGCCTTTATCCGACCGTCGCGTTCGTTGCCGAAGACGACGAACTAGCGCGTCACGCGCGCGACGCCGTCGACGTGCTCATGCTGTCGACGATCCTCGAGAACAGCATGCTACGGGCGAATGGAGCGACGTTCGCAAGCGCCGTTCGCTGGCTCGATGGCGAGTCGGGCTTTATCGTCGACTTCACACCGAGAATGCACGGGTCGACGACGAACGCCATCGGGGCGGAGACATATTTCGAAATGAGGCCGCCCCGAACGGGGACCTTTCACCATTCGCGCAGAGCGGCCATGGTCGACGCGCTGTGGGCGGCTGTCAACGGTAGCTTCGCGACGGAGCTGCGGCAGATCTTCGATACGCTTCGGACAGCCACATCAGAATCGCCCGACGTTTCGATGGATCTTGCGGAATCACTGATGGCAAAGGCCGCGACGCTGCTTACGCATCTGCCGGGTACGCCTGACCAACAGGGCCCGATGCTTACGCGGTTGCGCGCGCTCCTCAGCCGATTTGCTGCCGAATCAACGTGTGACAAGTACGGTTTTCACATCGCTCGTGTGTGGCAGGCGGTACGCGATCACCGGAACGACTTCTGACATCCCAAGCGTCGCCCCAACGCGTTCTTCCCATTCAATGATCAGAGGCTGGTGACGCCGATCGTTCTCGCCTTGCGTATGGTACATGCCCTCGTCGCTGCGCGCCTCATCGAGCTGGGATACGCACCCGATGAAAGCGAACTCGCCGCCGACGTCGTGGCAATTGAACGTTGGATCTCCGCGTTAGGGCCTGACCTCGAGGCCGATCTCGAACCCGTGACCGACGCCACCTCGATGATGAAGCGTAAGGAGCGCGCCGAGAAGGCGGAAACTTTGTTCTGGGAAAGCCGCTCGCACGCTCGACTTGGGCGAGCAATTGCACGCGTCATCGCCGGGGGCCTGGCGTTATAGCGCAGCGCCGTTCCGCGGGCTGAGCGGGGCCGGTAGGCCACGCGACCCCCGCATTTGTCTGCTTCGTTGTGCGGATGACCCCGCAGGCGTCGTCCGCACAACTACCGGCTTGCGTTACGAAAATCATCCGCAGCCTGAAGGCGCAGCAGCGCATGAAAAGTATGGCGATACGCGACCGTCTGTTGTATAATTGGCGTAGAGAAGTTTGCTCGAGTTTTACCCGCATAATAATGCTGGTGGAAGTGAAAGTCCCCGCAGCGTCAGCGCTCGGGGCCTTTTTCTTTTGCGAGGCGATAACCATGAATGAAAACTCAGTACGCGGCGGATTCACAGCATGATTACCAAGTCGGTGCCAGCGCGCGCACACACCAGAACCTTTGCCATCGGGGTCGACTACATCACGGAGCACAGGCATCAGCGCGCCGTTGCAGCCGCCGGCCGTACCTTTGAGGGTGGCGTCGCCTATGCTAGCGCTGAGGGGAAGGCAGAGTGGGTACACCTGCGCGGCGTTCTGTCGGTGGAAACGGCACCGATCGAGATGGAGGCCGTCGCCGCGCTGTCCAGGCGTTGCCGTGATCCGGTCTACCATATGATCGTCGCCTATGCGAAGCACGAACGACCCACCCGCGAACAAGTCGTCAGCGATGCCGAACGTCACCTGAAAGCCATAGGGATGAGCGACCATCAGTACGTGCTCGCCGCGCACAAGGACACCGACGACTTCCATGCCCATGTGATCGCCAATCGCATCGGGCCGGATGGACGAGCGAACGACCTATGGCACGAGCGGATCATCCGTGAGCGCGTGTGCGCAGAGATCGCGGCCGAGCGTGGTTGGGGGATCGATGCGATGTTGCAAGAAGAAGTTGGCACCTACGTTCATGAGTCGTTTTACGCAGTATACCGAGATGGCGGCGACGCGGTCGTCACGGAGACCTCTCCGACCGGAGGCGGCGGCATCGAGCCGATGCGCGCGGCGCTCGAAGGAGAGAACGAGCCGGCGCGGCTGACGGCTCAAGGCGGGCAGGGCATCGTCCTGCGCTTCGGAGGTTTCTACTCCGCGGAAGCGCCTTCGACGCGGATCACCGTGGATCTCGTCCGTAAGCGTATGCTCCCACGAATCGGTCGAGGTACCTTTTACCTTCCGGCGATTTATGTCGAGGATGCCGCCAGTGCCGTTGTCGCGGCACTCTCCTCCCCAGCCGGCGTGTACAATGTGTGCGACGACGACCCCGTGACCTTCGCCACCTATTTGGATGAGCTAGCGAAGGCGCTTGCTGCCAAGCCGCCGCTGCATCTCCCAGAATTTCTCGGACCGGTGCTGGTCGGGTATCCGTGGCGCGTGATGTCACACTCGGTTCGGATGAGCAACGCACGGCTAAAGCAAATAACCGCGTGGAAACCGCAAGTCGAGAGCGTTCGCGAAGGTTGGCCGCTGATCGTGAGCTTGCTCGCCTCAAAACCAGCTCCGAATCCCTAAAAGCTACGGCTTCAGCCGGCGTCGGGAACTATGGATTTATGGAATAAACGATTCCGCTGAGGTGTGCGCCGTCTTGCGCGAGGCCGAACAGCTTGCGCGCGATCGAGGTCAAGCCGCCGGCTGGGCGATCGCCTTTCAGACCGCCACCGAAGGTGTACAGCGTCTTGAAGCTCCCGTCGGGCGTGATGCTGAAAATCGTCCCGTTGCCGCAGCTCCAATAGCTTCTTCCGCTAGTCGTGCCGTACAATAGGCCGTTGACTTCGACCAAGCCGCCCGGCGGGTAACATCCGTCACTTCCGCCTCGGAAGTCGTGCAGCACTTTGGCTTTCTGCGGTTGGACCGCGATAGACCTCCGGTGAAGCAACGGCCCCAACGCGATTCATGCGATGCCAATGGGGGTATAACACAACGGGGCGGCCGCCGATTACACCCGGGCAGGCCGCCTCTTCAAATTAATCCGATGCGATCGCAGGTAAACCTCGTTCGGCTGCGTCGGCCCAGCGCGTCAATCGGGTGCGGTCCCTACCCTCGCCGCGCGGCATCGAAACGGTTTCTTCTTTTGGCGCTTGGGTAAAACATGTCTGTTTCCGCACGAAGTGAAATGGAAGGTTCGAAATGCACGACGAGGATCTCTACGAAACCGAAATGTACTACGATCGCGCGCCGGCTGAAACGGCCGTCGATCGTTTACACGAGCTCGGCTATGGTCGCGACGACATTAGCGTCATGATGGACGACAAAACTCGTGAGAAGGCGTTCGCTGCGCTAACGAATAGCAAAGGGAGCGAGGGCATCGCTGCCGGGGCGACGGTCGGCGGCGTTCTTGGCGCAATCGTTGCCGGAATGACGGCAACCGGCAGCGTGTTCGCAATTGCCGGAACTGGCGGCCTCGCAACGCCGTTGGTCGTCGGCCCGTTGGCCGCGGCGCTCGCCGGATTGGGCGCCGGCGCACTCGGCGGCGGCGTGCTCGGCGGCCTCATTGGTGTCGGCATTGCCGAAAAGCGAGCGCACGACTACGAACGCGGCCTGCGCGAAGGCGGCATTCTCGTCGCAGTCAAAGCGAAATCCGGCGAGCATCGCGAAAAACTCCGGAGCGCCATGCTTTACGATCGCGGTGCGCGCGATAAAACCGACGCACCCGTGGACTACGCAGGTGAGATACGCCGGTAGCCGCGCAATGCGCAGTTAAGGGAGAGGTCTCGGAAGCGAGGCCTCTCATTTAATGCGGCTGCGTATTGGTAGTTGACGTCGAGTTGCTTTGCTGGCCATTGCCGTTTTGCGCCGGCTGAGTCACGCTCGTGCTGTTCGTCGTTGACGTCAAGCTCCATGGGTGCCAGAACAAAACGGTCAAGATCCCCACCACGATGATCGCGACAATCACGACCGATGCCACCGGCCCGGCGGAGTTGCCCTTTACGATTACGTTGGGTTCGTTTTGCATGCGGTGTACCTCCAAGCGCATCGTTCCCTGCGGCGCTCCCTTTCAATCCGCGCGGGCGGCCCGCGCCGGCTCCGATTCTGAGCAGGGCTTTTTTACCGTTGGATTTCAAAGCGGTGGCCGCGGATCTGCGCCACGGATTCATAGGTCGGGCTCCCGAGGGCAGCGCTCCTCGCACGATATCGCCGCGAAGCGGGCGAGGGGCACGGACGCATCGTGCTCGTTTGCGGTGAAGCCGGCGTTGGCAAGTCGCGCTCACTGGCTTAGGCCGCTGCGTCGAATTCGTTCAAACCCCCCTCGGCCAGGTGACCTTCGCCCCCGGTTACAGTTTCAAATCGACAATCTTCGCGGTATTTTGCACGACCGCAATCTTGCGAGTCGTGCTTCCGGTCGGGCCGAAGGCTTGCAGTAAGTACCGTTCGCCTAACACGTGGTCAAAAAAGTATGCGCCATTCTTTGGATAAGGCAAAGTTCTCGTCGTAGGCCCGAAAAAAGGCCCACTTCACCTGCGTCGCACTTTATTCCAATCGGCGGGAACCTGGCGTCTCAACGGCATTTACCTCTTTGGCCAGCGGTAGGCGGCGAGGTATTGCAGGTAGCGATTCCCGACCAGGGTCCTCGTCCTGCAGAGCGTCACCAGGAGTTGCCGGTCGGAGCCCACCATCTGGCACGGGTCCTTGACGAGCAACTGCATGCCATCGGTACGCAGGAATCTCCCGTAACTATCCGCGCCGTCGGTGCTCCCGATGGTCAACACGTCCGGAGCTGCCTTGGGATCGTACCCGAACGTGGTGGATTCCGATCCGGGCACGCTCCAGACGACGTCGAAAGCCGCGCCGCGGAGTCTTACGATCTTATCCGCGATCGTCCCATCCGCATTTCGCATGTGCACGGCTACGAGCCCGCCCGTAAGCGGCATCGGGGGTTCGATGAGATTGTCCATGACCCGCTTCGGCATTGCGAATAACGTCCGCGGATCGCCGTACCAGTAGAGCGCGCGTTCGACCGCAAGATAGAGCCCGCCGCCGCCCTCCAAAAAAGCTACGGAACCCTGCCCGGCGGGGCGCTTGTCCGCGGGGTACCGATCGGGTTCCGGGTCAGATCTACTTCCGGCGACAGGGCACCAGTGACGAGGTCCGCTCGAAATATCGTGGCTGGGCGATATACGCCGGGACGCCCGTTGCAGCGCATGTCGTCAAGAACCGCACTGTCGCTCACCGATCCGAGGACCGAAGTATCCATGCGCTTGGGCACGATTTGGTTCAATCGTTTGCATCCGATAATCTCGGCGTACGTCACGATGATCGCACCGGAGGACCATCCGGACACGCCGAAGGCACACGACGAGAGCGGTGCAATTCCAGAAATCTGTTCGACCGAGAATTCGTTCGATTGCGCGCGAATTCGCCCGGATGCAACGTCGATCCGAACCACGCGTCCGCCGTTGCACCCGATGACGATATCGGAGCCGCTCCGAATGGCGAAGTCGACTCCGCCCACTGGCGCCCCGTAGCTAGGAACGTGGCAAACACCGTCGCGAGTCCAACGGAGGCTACCGTCCCGAAGCCGCCGAGCGGCCACGGCTCCCACGTGCGTGCCGTAGAAAACCGCCCCACATCCTGAGAAGTGAGCAGCGCGACGGCGGCCCTGCCCCTGGCGCCGGTCGTCCGATAAATTCCCGACGTTTGCGGCTGGCCGACCTTTGGTTTAAACTACTGATTCGTGGCGCCGGTGCGCCGATCGAGACACTCGTTGGTGTAGTCACCGCCGGCAGGCCGCCAACTTGCAACCGCTGCTGCCGAAAAACTATCAGCTCATCTACGAAATCGTCCGGAAAAGTGGGATCGGGCGCCATCTCGAGCGCTCGGAGATCTATGCGAAAGCGCTCGGTTGTCGAGATCGAAAGCGAACGCGTAACGTTCGAAGGCCGTTGCCAAGCTTGCACCGATTCCTAAAGGCCGGCCATAAATCTGCCGTCCGCTTCGGTGCGTGAAGCATCATGTAACGAGTTGGTTCCGTACGCCTTTTGGCCGGAGACTTTTTCATTTCTGCTCTCTGTCGGGTCCGCGGTCCGGCGACGGCCGCCGATTACGTCGTATTCAAGATTTGGAACGACACGAAGGTTCCCATTACGGCGCTCTACGATAAGGATTTCCGACAGGGCAACTGGGGCGTCAACGATTTGCAGGGCGCCGTCCAGCCCGGTCACTACTTCTACCCTCGACTAGCACAGAACTCGTACGGACACTGTCCCGGGATGCTCCACGACGTGAAGCTCGTCTTCGGCAACGGAGACGTGAAGGTGCTCAGCAAGGTGGACGTGTGTCAGTACGACAACGCAGACGTCAACCGCACCTGACCGCGCACTGCCACGATCGGCAAGCTCAAACCTGTCCCGCGGAGATGGGGTCGGTTCGGCTACGGAAGAACGGCTGCGCGAGGGCGCGGAGCGCGTACGAGATGACGCGGGTCGTGGCAGCAACACGCCTTGAACAAAGGTCGCGGAGCCCGGGGATGGAAGGACGTTCCTTGCCTTTCCGACTCTGAGCAGGGCTTTTTTACCGTTGGATTTCAAATCGGTGGCCGCGGATCTGCGCCACGGATTCGTAGGTCGGGCTCCCGAGGCAGCGCTCCTCGCACGATATCGCCGCGAAGCGGGCGAGGGGCACGGACGCATCGTGCTCGTTTGCGGTGAAGCCGGCGTCGGCAAGTCGCGCTTACTCCAGCATTTTCAAACGAGCGTCGACAGCGGACGCGCGATGTCCGGCTTAGGCCGCTGCGTCGAATTCGTTCAAACGCCCCTCGGTCCGGTGCGCGAACTCCTACAAAGGCTCGAGCAACGTCGATCCACATCCCTCGACACGTCGCTCCACGCTCTCGTGCAACGTCTGACCTTCGAACGTCACACGGATGTGACCGCGGTTTCGCTACCCACCGGAGCGCTCTTCGATTCCATCGATGGGGTGCTAGCGCGTTGCGCGCTGCGCGGCACCGTCGTCCTCACGATCGAAGACCTTCACTGGGCAGATCGGTCGACGCTGGGATTTCTCACGTATCTGGCAGACCGGATTGCGAAGCGGCGCATCTTGGTCGTGGCGACGTATCGCTCCGAGGAACTCGATGCGAGCCATCCTCGGCTGAGCGAGTTCGCTACCTTGCTCACAAAACAGTCGGTTTCGAACGTGATGCTGGGGCGGCTGGACGAACGTTCGAGTCTCGCGTTGATCGAATTCGCGCTGCCCCATCCTCGCGCCCTCGATCCCGCAACGCTCACCGATATTGCTCGGCGCAGCCAGGGCAATCCATTTTTTGCCGAGGAGCTCGTCAAGCACGCGCTCGAAAGCGCCCCGAGCGAGACGCCGGAGTTGCCGCTTTCGATTCGGAGCGCCGTCCTTGCGAGGGCCGCGCTTCTCGGTGAAGATCAGCGCAAAATTCTGTCGTTGGCCGCCGTGCTGGGCGAGCGTTTTTCCATCAATCGCCTCGTAACGCTTTGCGAGGGTCGACGGGACGACGTGCTTCTCGCGCTCGAACGCGCCCGTTCGTTACGTCTCGTTTACGACCAGCGCACGAACCGCGGCGAACTGACGTTCCGTCACGCCCTCGTGCAGGAAGTATTCTACGGCGAACTGCTCGCCGAGCGCGTGCGCCCGCTGCACGAAGCCATCGCCGTCGACCTGGAGCGCCGGCCCGACCCCAACGCGGCCAGCGTCGAGTTGGCCCATCACTGGTTTCGGGCGGGCGACGTACACCGCGCGGCCGCCTACGCCGAGATCGCCGGCGATCGGGCGGCCCAAATCGGCGCTGTGGCCGATGCGATTTCGTACTATGACCGCGCCCTTGGCGCGCGGTCGGGCGACGACGCCGCGGTGGCTGGACTCAGCCATAAGATCGGCGTCGCGCTCGGCGCGCTCGGCCAGCTGACCGCTGGGATCGCCCGCTTGCGGCGGGCGGGCGACCTGTACTGGAAGATCGGGGATCTCGAAGGTTTCGCGCGGAACGCTTCTGCGTTGGGCGCGCAGCTCCACAATGCCGGCGATACGTGGGCGGCTACCGAGCTGTATCATCGCGCCGTCGATACACTCGGTCAGAAGCTGCCTCCGGATGCTCTCGACTTGTTGCGGGCACGCATCGCCTACAGCTGCGTCGCCGAACTGGACGTCGAGGCCGCGCTCTCCTTTCTCAGCGAAGCCGGCGACCCGATCGCGGACCCGGTCGCGGCCACGCAGGCGCACGTGGCGCGACTCAAGATTTCCGCCATGCGGGGGGACCTCGATCGCTGGCGCGCCGACGTCGATCGCGCCCTTCAAACTGCCCGACGAGTTGCCGACGATGGTTCTCGGCTCCGCCACGCCCACTGCCAGATCGCGCTCGATGCCATGGGGCTCGGCGAGATCGACTCCGCCCGCGACCACTTTCAGGCGTCGCTTTCGACCGGGCGTGCGCAGTACGTCCCGGGCGTCGCGCTGGCTTCGGCGGCCTCCGCATTCGAGCATGCGCTGCGCGGTGACTTTGCGACGGCCGCGACGTTGCTCGCCGAAGCGGAGGCCGCCCCCGAACAGAGTTACGCGGTTCGCGTGCACGTCAAAAGCGCCCAGTTCGTCCTCGGAATTTGCGCGGGGGATGATGCGCGGCTGCGGGGCGACGATTCCGAATCGTTTTTGCATTATGGCGTGGCTCACGGCATGAAGCTGGCGATCGGGCTGCTCGGTGGTCCGTATGCCTGGACGCTCGGTCTGCGCGGCGACCTCGACGCCGCCGCCGGGTGGATCCATCGCATGGCCAACGTCTTGCCCGGACCCCACCGTTTTCTCTTCGCCTACTTAGCAGCGGCACAATTCGGGCTCAAGGGCGACGTCGTCGCGATGGGGAGTCGTCTGCGCGAAGCGGCGTCGCGCCCCCACGACCGCGTCAACAAGGCGACTCTCGGTCTCTTCGATGCGCTAGCGGCTCAACGCGGGATCGCGGCCGGCAATGGGCAAGAATCCGCGCTGGAGGCCGCCGTCATGTTTGAGGCGATCGGGTGGCCCTGGCTCTCCGCCCGCGCGTATGAAGCCGGCGGTAACGCGAAGCAGGCGCTCGAGATTTTCCGCACGCTCGGCGCGCTCCGGGACCTGCGACGGCTCGAGGTGCGCCGCACCGACGCCACGGCGGCTCTGCTCTCGCCGCGCGAGCTCGAGGTCGCGGAGCTGGTGGCCGCCGGTCATTCAAACGACGAGATCGCGCAAGCGCTGCACATCAGTCTTCGGACGGTCGAGAAGCACGTTTCGGCGGCACTTCGAAAACTGGACGTGCGATCGCGCCTGCAACTCGGACGGCTGTTAGCCCAAAAGTAGTGGTTCCACCCATAGACGCCGACCGGCGCCGGGCGCATTCTAAGAGCCATGAAGGCTTCGAATACTCTCCGCGGCGCCGTAGCGTTTTGCGCGGCCGCAGGGTTCCTCGCCGCGTGCGGCGGCGGGGGCCAGCCGCCGCTGGCGCCGCTTGGTCAGCCGCCGGCGCCCCTGCTCAATACGAGCGGCGCCGCGACAAGCGCCGGCACCGCCCTTCACCCCGACCTTGCGCCGTCGTGGATGGCGCCCGGCGCCGCGACGAAAGACCTGCTCTACATCTCAAACTACGATAAGAATAGCGTCGCCGTGTACTCGTATCCACAGGATAAGCTGGTCGGCACGCTGTCGGGACTCGACCAACCCGACGGAGTCTGTGCCGACAAGAAAGGCGATGTCTGGATCGTCAATAACGATGCATATGTCTACGACAACGTCGTCGAGTATAAGCACGGCGGGACCGCACCCATCGCGAGGCTCGCCGACCACGATCAGTTCGCCGTCTCGTGCTCGGTCGATCCAACGACCGGGAATCTCGCCGTTACGAACCTCATAGCGTACGGCGGCGGAGAGGGGACTCTGGCTCTCTACAGGCATGCTACGGGCGGTGCAACGCTCTATTCCGTTCCCAAGATGCAGGGGGTATATTTTTGCGGCTACGACGACAAAGGCAATCTCTTTGTCGACGGCCGGGATAAAAACTTCCAATTCCAATTTGACGAACTTCCCAAGGGTAAGAAGACGTTCGAGCATATCCAGCTGAAGGTACAGGTCATCTTTCCGGGCGACGTGGTGTGGGACGGCAAGTACGTGGCTGTCGGCGATCAGGAATACGAGATCGTCGGTTCACCGGCCGAGTACGATTCGGCTATCTTTCGGACGACGGGGGCGGGCGGAAAGACCGTCGGGACGACGGTGCTTGGAGATTCGAACGACGTGGCTGGATTCACGATCGACGGCAAAACCGTTATCGCAGCCGACTTGAGCCCTTACAGTTATCCCGAACCGAATAACGTCCCATTCTATAACTATCCGGCCGGCGGCAGGCCCACGAAGATCCTGAGCAAAGGCGTCGACCAACCCCATGGCGTGGCCCTGAGCGTCGGCCCAAAGTGATATCACGCACGGACACCCAACCTCGAAAGGAGCCCAATCCCATGCGAACCTCAGCAGCGGTCTTTACCGCCGCTGGCATTGCCACAGTTGCGTTGCTTTGCGCTTGCTCGAACGGTGCATCGCAGGGCTCCAGCTCGATGCTCCCGAGCTACGGCGGGAGCCAGCGCGGCATGATGACGCGACCGAACCTGCTCTCCGACGCCGCGGTCGAGTTCGCGTACGAGGCCAACGAAGGCTCGACCAACGTTTCGGGTTACAAGATCGAGACCACAGGGGCGCTAACCCCGCTGAAGGGGTCGCCGTTTGCCGCGGGCACCGCACCATCGGGCGTTGCGATCGATCCGCTCGGCAAGTTCGCCGACGTGTCGAACGCCGGTTCCGGTAACGTCTCCGCCTTTACCATTAACGCGACCAGCGGAGCGCTAACGCAAGTCAAAGGCTCGCCGTACGATAGCGGTGTCCAGTCCGCGGGCGTGGCGGTCGACCCCACCGGAAAGTTCGCCTATGTTGCCAACGCGGGCACCAGCAGCGTCAGCAGCGTTTCGGCTTATACGATCAAGAGCACCGACGCACTGACGCAGTTGAAGGGTTCGCCGTTTGGCGCAGGCAGCGGAGCCGAATACATCGCCGTCGACTCATCGGGCAAGTTCGTCTACGTACCAAACGCGGGGTCCAATAACGTCTCCGCGTATAAGATTGGCGGCAGCGGCGCGCTGACGCCCGTGAAGGGATCGCCATTTGGAGCGGGCAGCGAAGCCTTCGGCATCGCCGTCGACCCGAGCGCGAAGTTTGCCTACGTTAGCAACTACGGCTCGAACAACGTTTCAGCCTATGCGATCAATGCGAGCAGCGGCGCGCTGACGCCGATCCAAGGGTCGCCGTTCGGCGCGGGCACCGGACCCTGTGCCGTAACCGTCGATACGGGCGGCAAGTTCGCCTACGTCGCGAACAACGGCTCCGCGAATATCTCCGCGTACACGATCAAGAGTGACGGCACGCTAACCCCCGTAAAAGGGTCGCCGTTTGCGGCGGGCGCGGGCCCCTGCTACGGGGCCGTCGATCCATCGGACAAATTCCTCTATATCGGAAACTCCGGCGACAACACGATTTCCGCGTACAAGATTGGCAGCAGCGGCGCGCTGACGCCGCTGAAGGGATCTCCGTTTCCCGCGGGAACGACGCCTGCCGTTATTGCTACCTGCTGGGTGACGGCCGGAAAGTGCATTCCGCCGAAGTTGTGAGGCCATCTTTGCGAAGCGATGAGGCCCAGGTCGCAACGCTGCGGATAGGCGCTCGTTAGCGGTTCGACGGGTTTCTCAACCAGAAACGAGCATAGAAGGTGCCGTCCGGCTGGCGCATCGTCTACTTAGACGCGTTCTCCCGTCAAACGGTTGGCAGTGATCCGGGTTACTGTCGCGCCATTGCGATCCTGAGGCGATCTTCGGCTGTGATGTAGCGATCTGCGCCGGACTCTCCCGCGTCGAGTTGGACGCCCAAAACGCGTCCGGTAAAGGCGTTCTCCGCGCGCGACGTTTCGCTGCTGACCGGCGTGCCCGTATCGTTTCCGACGTCGCAGGTCTCGTCGCTGGAAAACAGCATCGGGGTGGTCCTATCCACGCGGCCTTCCCCGACTCTATCGCCGTCGACGTAAAGCGTCGCCGTCCCCCCCTTCCCGAGGCCGCCGCCGTCGTAGACGAACTCCACACGCACTTGGTGCCTGCCTTCGGAAAGGGGCTCGGCGGCCCGAACGAAGTACGACTTCCATCCGAAGCAGTTGTAGCAATATGTGAGCTTCCCATCCTTCGCGTACAGGCTCCATCCGCCAAACGCGCCGCCTTGGGCCACGATGACTCCCCGCGCCCCATCCTTCGGAACGACGATCTCGGCCGTTACGGAATGGGACTTGTTTTTGAGTGAGATGATCGAGTTCTCGGTCAGGCGCCCCATACCGCCGAACAGCAGTTGCGAGTTGCCCTTGACGAGGGTCGGACGGCCGGCAAGCTCCGCGCTGAAGCGCTCGACGCGACGATCGTCGAGTGGAAGCGCGTTGTACTTCGTCGCCTCGATGAGGAAGAGGCGCTGCAGGTCGCGTAGCTTCTCCGGATGCTCCTGCGCGATGTTTTTCGATTGGGTCCAATCGTCGGGTCCGTACAACTCCCAGACGTCGTCGTCGTAGGCGGGCAACGTGGGCCCGGTGATCCACGGCGTGCTGTGCCGGGTCACCGCCGTCCACCCCTTGTGATAGATGCCGCGATTGACGAACATCTCGAAGTACTGCGTTTCACGGCGATCCGGCGCATTCGGGTCGTCGAACGAGTAGCGCATCGATGCGCCGTGCAGCGGCATTTGCTGGATGCCGTTTACAAAGGCGGGATGTGGTAACTGGGCCGCATCGAGCACGGTCGCCGCGATGTCGATCAGATGATGGAACTGCGCTCGGACCTCGCCCTTCGCGCGAAACCCCTTCGGCCAATGCACGATCGTACCGTTGCGGGTGCCGCCCCAATGCGACGCGACCTGCTTGGTCCACTGATACGGTGTGTCCATCGCGTGCGCCCAACCGACCGCATAGTGATTGTACGCTTCCGGACCCCCGAATTTGTCGATGCGTTCGGTGAGGAATTCCGGCGTTTCGACGCCGCTGACGCCGTTGAGCATGAAGAGCTCGTTGAACGTGCCGTTGACCGTGCCTTCGGCCGATGCGCCGTTGTCGCCGATGATGTAGTAGACGAGCGTATTGTCGAGCAGCCCGAGGTTTTCGAGCGTGTCGATGAGCCGCCCGACGTGGTAATCGGTGTGTTCCAGAAAGCCCGCGTACACTTCCATCTCACGAGCGAGCACCGGCTTCAATTGCGGGTCCATATCGTCCCAAGCCGGTATTTCGCTTGGCCGCGCGGTGAGTTCGGCTTCTTGGGGGATCACGCCGAGCGCTTTCTGACGAGCGAAGATCTCCTCGCGCAGCTCGTCCCAGCCTTTGTCGAACTTTCCTTTGTACTTGTCCGCCCACTCTTTGGGAACGTGGTGGGGCGCGTGGGTTGCGCCCGGCGCGTAGTAGACAAAAAACGGTTTGTCCGGCATGAGGACGCGCTGCTGACCGATCCACTCGATCGCGCGATCCGTCATGTCGACCGTAAAATGGTAGTCCGGGTCGGGCGGCAGCTCGATGGGTACGGTGTTGCGGTAGAGCGCGGGCGCCCACTGGTTCGTCTCACCGCCGAGGAACCCGTAGAAGTGCTCGAAGCCGCAGCCGGTCGGCCACTGATGGAACGGCCCCATCGGGCTGGTTTCCCAGACGGGCACTTCGTGACATTTTCCAAACTGCGCGGTCGAGTAGCCGTTGAGCGCGAGCATTTCGGCGAGCGGCGCGGCCGCTTTGGGCCACACCGAGCTGTAGCCCGGCGCCGAGGTTGCCAACTCCGTGATGCTGCCCATACCGACGGCGTGGTGGTTGCGCCCGGTCAGCAGCGCGGATCGCGAGGGCGAACAGAGCGCGGTGGTGTGAAAGCGGTTATATTTCAGGCCACCCTTGGCCAAACGTTCCGCGGTAGGCGTGTTGATAACGCCTCCAAACGCGCTCGATGAAGCAAAGCCTGCATCGTCGATGAGGACGATCAGCACGTTTGGCGATCCCGCGGGTGGGCGAATCGGCGCTATCGGCGGAAAGTTTGCATCGGGATCTTTCGCGTCGTAAGTCGTAACCCCAACGTATTGACGGTCCGGAATCGGAAGAACTTCACGCTGGAAGCCATCGCGAGAATTCGACATGCTGGGCTTCTCCTGCTCAAGAAGTGGAGTAACAGATTTTTAGCGAAGCTTGCGATTCAACAAGTCCGTGAGAGTATCTTTCTCGAGCTAGGTCGCCTTGGCGGCGTTCGAAATCGCTACAGGCTGACGGCCACGCCTTCGGGTCCGTCGAGGCCGGTAATCGTTTTGAGCGGGGTCCCGCCGGCGGGGTAGTCCCACTTGTCGAGATCTTGAATTGATAGATCGTGTTTATCTCTTGATCGGCGACCGCGAGAAACTCGCCGTCCCACGCGACGCCACCGGGGAATCCCAGGGATTCGTTCATGCTAATCGCCCTGAACGCGCTCTTCCCTTTGGGAAGCTGTGCAAGGAGTACGGTGCCCGTTGCGCCACGGCCGTCGACGTACAGATTATCGTTACCGTCGTAGCCGAGGAGAAAGCAGTTGGAAAAACCGGCGATCGAGTGCTCGGTCGGCGTGCCCTTGGCGGCCTGATAGACGATTACGTTCCCCGCGGCGCTACTCGTGCCAATAAAATTGGATATAGCAAGATCGCCGGTTTTGGGACCGACGGCGCAGGCGAGCGGGTTACCCTGGTGGTCCGCGAGCGTTCTCGTCGGCGCGATCGCACCGTGCGCGTACTCTCGAACGAGTTTCTGCGAAAGATCCGTCACGTACACGTCTTGGGCACCGTCCACGCACATGCCGTACGGTTCCACGAAACCGAATAGTTCGCCGAGCGGGTTCCACGTCGAGGCGGAGTAGACGTTCAGCGTAGTCGCCTCGGTGTCCGAGACGTAGAGCAGCGCGCTCGTCTTTGCGGTATCCGACATCCGCGAATCTCCCGCGACGCGCCCCTCGGGGCGGCTCGCGAGTAAGTCGATCACCCGCTGCGGGTTCGTCGCGGGATGCATGAGCGCCGACGCAGCCGGCGCCCTTTGACTCAGCGGCGTAAGCTGCGAGGGCGTGCCGCTTCCGCAACCGGCAACGAACGCCAAGAGCGCCCATATGCGTAGTCCCTGATAAGCAAGACGAAGGCCTTTCATGGCAGACGTGCTCCCTTTCATGGCCGCCGAGGTGGCGAGCGTACCCTAGATTATACGCCAATAGGGGCGGAATAGCCCCGCCTCGGGGCGCTGGCACGCTCCTAGGAGCTCGGTTACTAGCCGAGGAAGCCAGCGACTTTGACGCGTCTGAACTCCGCGGGTCCTTCCGCCGGTCTGCGCGCAGCCCTGGATCGCCAAAGACGTTGTCTATTGCGGGGACGCGGGTAACGACAACGGCGAGGTCTTCAGCTATCTTTGTGTCGATTCAAAGGCAAACGTCTATGTTTCCAATACGCTTGCGTCCAACGTAGCCGGGTTCGCGCATGGTTCGTCTTCACCGTTTGGATTCCTAAACGATCCTGGTCAGCTTCCCGTAGATTGCGCCGTCATCAGGTTTCGGCGTCTGGAGTATGCCCGAATCAGATTCCATCACGTTCGGTTCGGGTACGATCCGAAGGCTGTTTCGGACGTGCTGACTATCGAGAGCACCGACGGCGTGGCTAGCTAAGGAAGATTCGTGCGTACCGACGGCAGGCAGTTGCGCATCAAAGACCCATGCCGGATGGTGGGTTCCGATCGGCAGATCCTGGTGATGATCTGCAGGACGAAGATTTTGGTCGGGAATCGCCACCTGCAATACATCGCCGCCTATCGTTGGCCGTAGAGTACACACGGTCGACGGCCTGGGATGTCGGAGCTCTCAAGCCTCAAGCGATGACTAGCGGAGGCCATGGTCGAGTTCGTCATAGTGCGTTAAGCACTCGCACGGCGGCCGTTCTTGCCGCAGCTTCCAAGTATGCGGCAGCCGAACGAATGGATTCTTCGACAGATGTTCCCGGCGGTGCGATCTCGACCACTTCGACTCCGCGATGCCTCAGCTCCTCGGCAGCCTCGTTCGCGACTATCCCTGCAAACGCGATCGCTGGAACGTCTCGCTCTTGCGCCATCTTCGCGACTCCATCGACCGTTTTGCCGTGAAGGGTTTGAAGGTCGATTTTGCCCTCCCCCGTCATGCAGAGATTTGCTCCAATCAAGAGTTCCTCGAGGCCCGATTCACGCGCGATCAGCCGCACACCCGGTTCTAATTTGGCGCCAAGAAAAGCAAGCAGCGCGAACCCCGGGCCGCCCGCTGCCCCGGCTCCGCGGGCGTTCCGATAGTCTTGACCGATAGTCTGTGCTACGACGTCGGCAATGTGAGCCAATGTTCGGTCCAATTGCTCGAGCTGCTCGGATGCCGCTCCTTTTTGAGATGCGAATGTAAATGTCGCGCCGTCGGGCCCGCATAACGGATTGTCGACGTCGACCGCCACCTCGATGCGCGCGCGACTGATTCGGCCATCGAAGCCTCGCAAGTCGATCGCCCGCAGATTTTGGTATGAAAGGATGCCGCCCTCAATGCCTCGGTCGTGCGCGTCGAGAAACCGCACGCCGAGAGCGCGTAGCATACCAGTTCCGGCGTCGTTGGTGGAGCTACCCCCGATCCCGACGATGCGATGCCTCGCTCCGGCGTCGAGCGCAGCTTTAATCAATTCGCCGGTACCAAAGGTATCGGCGTGGATCGGATCATACTGGGAGGGCTCCAACAAGCCTAGGCCTGAAGCGCTGGCCATTTCTACGGTGGCGGTATCGCCGTGAAGTGCATAGACGGCATCGACCGGTGCGCCCAGTGGTCCGCGGACTCGCGTCACCTCGCGGACGGCACCACGTTCCAAAAATACGTCGACCGTCCCCTCCCCTCCGTCAGCCATTGGGCACAATGCGCATTCCGTGCCTGGCACGCCGCTTGCGACGCCGCGCGCGATCGCACGTGCGGCCTCGATTGCGCTCAAGCTTCCTTTGAACTTGTCCGGCGCAATAACGACTTTCCGGGTTGTCGGTTCGCTCATACCATTTCCACTTCTTGTCGATCTTCACTACGAAACCGGTTGTTGCTCGTTGCCGTCACGGCGTGGCGGCGCTTTAATGAGCTGCCCAGGTTTCGCCGAGGAAATCTCTTTCATTTCGGCGTTCGCCATCGCGATATGGCCAGCGGCGGCGATAGATTGCTTGGCGTTTCCATTAATCTTGTCTAGTCGAGGTGCTTCAAGTACAGGGGCCGCAGAAGAGGTGGCGCCGGTTATTTGAACGGCAAATGGCCTTTGCGTAAGTGATTGCTCCGCTCGGTTATGCCGTCAATGCGCCGAGTGATCTGAAGTATGCTTCGTCGGGCGTGCGCCCGTCAAGTGAAGAGTGGGTCCGAACGCCGTTATAGAACGCGATGTAGCTGCCGATCGAGGTTCGAGCCTCCGAACCCGAGTCGTACGCGCGGAGATACACCTCCTCGTACTTCAACGAACGCTAGAAGCTCCGACGATGACGTTGTCTCGCCAGCACCCCTTGCCATCCATGCTGAACGGTACGCCGAGTTCGTCGCGGATGAGCGCAACAAAGTCGCCGTCGGTGAACTGGCTGCCCTGGTCTGTGTTGAAGATCTCCGGTGAGAACGCGACGCGTCGCCCAATCAACAACGGCGAAGAGATACAAGAAGCCTCGCTGCATTGGGATGTAGGTAATATCCGCTGACGTGGTTTGCCGCCCGATGTGCCATGCCTTGCAGGTAGGGGAAGACCGGATGTTCCGGATTGCGTTCTGTCGTCTGTTGTTTCTTTCGATAGAGCGCCTCGATACCCATGAGTTGCATGAGTCGCGCAACGTGCCGGCGGCCGACACGATAGCCTCGTTTCCTGACCTGGTCGCGCAACTGCCGTGCGCCCATGATCCGATTCCTGGCGCATGACAGGCCTTTCTCTGACGCTCAAACTACGCTCGCGGGCAAACCGTAGGCGACGATTCCGGATTCGACGGTGCGCCTTTGGCCTTCAGATGTACACTATAAAAACTGGCATCCGCGATCCGGCAGCGCCTTGGCTTCCCGCCGGGTTTGCAGTCTCCATCTCGGTCAGCATCGAAACCTCGACTGTGACCAAACCGCTCGACCTTGACACGATCCTTGCCGAGGTTTCGGAAAAGCGATAACGATGCGGGCTATCGCCGCTCTACGGGCACGGGCAAGAAGATTGGTTTCGTGGTCCACTCACCCAACGAACTGCACGAAACGTACCCGAGCGTGGGTAAGACGCACACGATTGCCGATGCTGAGTCAACAGGCCAACGGCACACCACGCAAGACTGGGCCTGCTTCTCCGACCACCTTGAATACCAAGTCTGGCTCGCGAACTCAAGCGACGACCGGAAAGAGGACACGATCGAACAACACGCGGCGCTCTGGCTAAAGCCTGGCGACGCGGTGAAACTCAAAGCGTGAACGGACTAACGGCTTTTGGGCTGTTCGCGGTGACCGCGATGCTCGTTACCTACGCGCTAGAAAAGCGAAGCCCGTGGTTTGTCCTAGGCTTCGCTGGAGGGTGCGTTCTCGGCTCGATCTATGGCTTTATGCAGGGCGCTTGGCCCTTTGGGCTCGTCGAAGCGATCTGGGCGCTAGTGGCCGTGAATCGGTGGACTCGACAGCGCATGAGTTAACGGAACCACGATAATCGTCCGCCAATCATCGCCGAAGCATCGCGAAGCTACAAGAAAAACCCGGCGGTTCAGGTCGGGCTCAGGGCATTCACTAAGTGCTCTACGCTTTACGAACGTCTGCGCGTCGGATTGCGGCAGTCCGGTTCCGCCAGTCGGTCCAGTCGATCGGCGTCTGCTCCACGATCTCGATTCCATTCGGGTCAATGTCGTAGAGTACGAGGTTTAGGCACGACCAGCGCGCATTAGGTGCGATCGATCCACTTCTTCCGAGAAACTGCACGGCGTCACCGATCTGCTGTGTGCGATCGTAGAGAATTCGGTGGTATTGGGCGGCGTCGACGCCGAGCGGGATTAGCGCGTCGAGTGTGTCGAACCGAACGACATCCTCGATGCTCAGCCGCAGTTTGTAAAGTGTAGCCTTAAACCGCGACGGGAAGACAGGCTCTTGGCCAAGTCTGAAGTGGATTTCGGCGATCGCGCCATCTGGATCGAGCGATGTGTAGAGCGCGTCGTTTGCACCCATGTCCCAGCGACCGCTAACATGCGAAGGTTGCAACGGTTCGCGTCCCTCGCGTACAACACGCCAGGCGGGTCCCGAAAAAGTCGCACGAGCGAGAGCGTCGATCGCGTCGAGTAAGTCCGGATCGCGAGCTACGCGGCCTTTCATCCGGAAGCGCCTTATAGATAGACGCCAGCATCGAGCCGTTCAATCGCCTCTAACACAGGCTCCGGTTCGCCGCTACGAATAAGATCAATAGGTCGCGCGTTGCCAAGCAACGGGTGCTTCGCGTTTAACCATAACCGCGCTTCACTAGGTTCGTAGAAATCCGCCAGCCGGCGGATGATATAGGCCAACGCAGCGATGACGGTTTGTGTGTGAATATCGGGAGAGGCTTTCCCCCCGGCCCAACGCGTGACCGTCGCCGGCGACACGTTCACGATGTTCGCAACATCCTTCTTTTGAAGGCCGCCATCGGTGAGTTGCGGCTTTTCCAGCGATATTTTCTCGCGCTATCGCCGCGGTGAACAAGCCTTTGTTCTTGGCCTAATGGAGATGGTCGTCAACGGCGTTTCGACGCGAAAAGTCACCGAGATCACCGAGGCGCTGTGCGGCGCATCGTTCTCGAAATCGACGGTTAGTCGTCTGGCGATCGGGCTTGATGCTCGCGTCAACGCCTTCCTATCGCGGCGCATCGACGAGGCCTACCCGTTTCTAATAGTCGATGCTCTGTTCATCAAATCGCGCTGCGACGATCGTGTGATGAGCAACTTGTCGAATTAGACCGGATATGGTATAAGAAAGCAGTGGCGTCCGGGCAGACCGCGGGGCTGGACAGGCCGCTGGAGTTTATCGGCTCATCAAAGGACGACCTGTCCTCGTTTCCGCTGGAAGTCAAGTTCGTGACCGGCTACGCACTACGCCAGATCCAGCAAGGCAGGGATGACGCCAAGCGCATGAAGGGAAGCCTGCGCGACGTTATCGAGGTTTCCGTGAGCGATGACTCCGGTGACCGCACATTTAGGACGACATGCACGACGACGATTGGCGACGTCGTCTACGTCCTACATGCCTTCCAGAAGAAAGCAAAATCCGGTATTGCGACTCCCAAGTCAGATCTTGATTTGATTGAGAGGCGCCTCAAGGCGGCCCAGAAGCACTATGAGGAACACTATGCGAAAAAAAGATGATGAGAGCGTGACACGCGGTAGCGGCAATGTCTTTGCTGATATCGGGATTCCCCAGCCAGAAGAAGCGCTTGCGAAGGCGCGGATTGTCGAAACGATCGCAGATCTGCTTGCGCGTCGGGATCTGAGCCAGCAAGAAGCCGGGCGGCTAGTAAGCCTGACTCAGCCCCAGGTCTCCCGGCTAGTGCGCGGAGATACGAGGGAGTTCTCATATGAACGGCTCATGCGCGTGCTCACGGCTCTAGGCCAGGATGTTGATATCACGATTCGCGAAGCGCGTGGCCGAAAAAGGCGCGGTAGCGTGCTCGTTCACGGATGATCGACGTCATCGCGCATCTCGAAGGTCTCGTAGGCGCCAACTTGACCTCTATGGTTGAGATCGACGCAAACATTCCCGGAGGAGGTCCAGGCAGCTTCGTACGCACGGCGACGGAGAATAGCAGCGTTCTAAGAGTTTAGCAGTCAAGGATTCAACGGTCTATAACGGTGGGCAGTTCTGGCAACCCATGACGCGCGCGTTTTCGGAACCCAACAAGCTCGGCTACCAGAGAGCGTGCCGGTGATGCGCTGCATCTTTTTCCTTCACCGGTAGCGAGGGTGGATCCCGGGTTTTCGAGCGTGAGCTGGCTGGCGAAGGCGACCGGCGTGAGCCTGGACGACCTCGCCGCGCGGATGGTGGAGACGTAGTCGAGAGCGGCCGGAGAAGCGTGGCGCGGCGGTCGCGCTGGCCGAGATCACGAATTCAGAGTGAGTCCGAGCGGGCGGCGAAGCGCACTGGAGCGGGCCGCGACGGCCCTGGGCGCGCCAACCCTGAAGAAGCCCCGCAAGCTATAACCAGCATCGGTCGAGGGACGTCCCCGGGGCTGCGCCAACTGCACACAGGAACACGATGCTGAGTAACCTCAGGCGAAATCGCATGCTCTTTGAGTTTTCCGTACTAAAACGCATACCCGCACCATTCATGCTGAGCCAATGTGCCGTTAGTTCATGCGCTCTTCGGAGGATGCGATAAGGTTAAACGCAAGGCGTGGGGCGATTCGGCCGGGCAGACGTAAAGCTTGCGCCGTTCCGATAACAACCTCCGAACATCCGGAGAGTAGGCCGCGGTGAATTGCTTCTTCGGCTTGCTCGGGAGTGAGCTCACTTCTGCTGTAATGCGCGGACATCGCTGTTGCAAGGGCCGGTGGCATCACTTCAACAACGCGCACGCCGGCATCGGCCAATTGATAGCGTAACGCTTGAGTCATGACATGAAGGGCGGTTTTTGTAGCGGAGTAAGGCGCGGTACGCGCGCTTGCTGCGAACACAAGATCACACCGATCACGCTACACGAGCCTCGCGACACCCACGCGAGTCTTTGTGCGAAGGCTGGCGTTCCACTCGAAGTCGTAAGTCAGCGCCTCGGCCACGCGTCTATTGGTATTACCGCGGAGCGATACTTACACGTTTATTCAGACAGAGATGCGGACGCGGCCCGAGCCTTCGAGAGGTTGGTCGGCATGGGAATCAAAGGGCTCCGTTACACGGGGCCGTGCTGCGCCCGCTTCGGTGCTGTTGAGACCGTCAGCGCCGAATTGGAGTGGACTCAAGGGGTGATGGAATAGATCGTTCCACAGCCATTCAGGCAGGTTCCATTGCCGCCGAAGCCGGTTGTGCCGTAGATAATCCCGTTCGATAGCACGACGCCCGCTACCGGCTGAGAGCCGTCCTTTCGGCCGCCCGTAAAGCTGTGCACGATAGTCTCTCCAGAGCCGTCGAGCTCCAACGCAAAAACTGTGCCATTTCCATAAAGTCCACCGACGTAAGATGCGCCATATAACATTCCATTAAAGTGCGCAAGATTACCAACGGGAGCCCAAGCGTCGTTTGAACTCTGGATTTTGTACAACACGATCTCTTGTCCCGTAGTGGGGTTTACGGAGAACACGGTTCCGCAACCCCCTCCGCAGTTGCCTTGGCCCCCAGACGGAGTGACTCCATAGAGGAGGCCGTTCACGGAGATCAGTCCGCCCTGCGGGTTCTTTCCATCGTCTGCGCCTCCTCGGAACCTGTATAGAACCTTTTCCTGTGGTCCTGACGGTCCCAGCGTAATCGAAAAGACCGTTCCGCAGCCGATGTCCATGTTGTCGGAGCTTTCAGTGCAAATTTTTCCAGGGTTGGAACCGCCCGATTTGGTTGTCCCATACAGAACGTTGCCGATTGCAAGGAGGTCGCCGTTCGGAACTGCGCCGTCCGGTCTTCCTCTGAAACGATAAACTATAGCTTCATGACCGCTGGTGTCTATAGAAAACACCGCTCCGTGTAAGGCATAACCCGAGCCCGTCGTTCCATAGAGCGTCTTTCCGATTGCCGCCATGCCACCTATCGGACCACGGCCATCACGGCTTCTTTGAAACTGATGCAGCACCGTTTCGCGGCCGGACTTCAGATCAACGCTGTAAACGACTCCATTGTATTCCCCCCCTCTGGCGGTAGTCCCGTAAATCGTGTCGCCGAGAGCCGTGACGCCCGAATACGGTGTCCATCCGTCTGGGTTGTTTGCGAAAGAGTGAAGTACCGTCTCCTTGACGGACGGCTTGGACGATAAAGAAAACACCGTTCCGCAACCGAGCTTTCCGCACTCCGATCCGCCGTCTGAAGTCGTCCCATATAAGGAGCCACGCAGCCCAATCAGCGAACCGTATGGCAGATAGCCGGCTTTATGGTTAGGGAATGCGTAGAGCAATTTGTATATCGGTTGGTCGCGTTGTGCACCGCCCATAGCTGACCTTTGCGCAACAGTAGCGCTCCCTGTGCTCATATTTGGACCAGGGGCACCGCAGCCAACCAATAGCGAGCCGCAAACTACGATTATCATGACGGTTGAGCGCATCTTTGAACTCCAGGTCGAAAATACAATGCCAGCAAGACAACCAGACGATGCTAGGACGGCATCATCCACGCTAAATCGACCTTGCGCAGAAACTCTGTGAACCCTTTCCACTTCTTGTCGATCTTCACTACGAAACCGGTTGTTGCTCGTTGACGTCACGACGATGGCGGCGCTTTAAATGAGCTGCCCAGGTTTCGCCGAGGTAGTCTCTTTCATTTCGGCGTTCGCCATCGCGATATGGCCAGCGGCGGCGATAGTTTGCTTGGCGTCGGCCCTGAATCAGGACCGGAAATTATTGTAATTCCCGCCGTTACCGGTCTAGGCTTTTCCAGCCGTTTGATTCGGGATTCTCACGTTCCCAGCCGGCCCTTCATCGAGCTTTCCAAGCGAGCGACCCTAACATGTTACGCATCGAGTTCTTCGCGTAAGCGCAATTCGCTCAGCTCGTCCTGGGTGCGTTTTGCTTGTTTCGTACCACGGTGCGACCATCACATTGCGCGCACGCGTGCCCATGAAACTCGACTCGGACATTCTCGGGCACACGACAACGGCGATCACCGCGGATCTCTATACGCACGTCCTGGATGACATTCAGCACGATGCCGCAGATCGAGTCGGAGCCGCGCTTGCGTCCGCACAATGCGCATTTATCAAACATATCTGATTCCCTTTACGTTACCCATCCGTCACCCAGACCGGCGCTAATAAAGATGCCGGTTGGATCGATGAACATGGTTTGTCAAAATGTCACCATTATGGTAACATTTTGACATGCCATCAAGCCGCCTCAACGCCCTCTTGGAGCTTGCCTCCGAAAACGACGGCTTCGTAACTACCCGGCTGGCGGCCGATGCGGGCATCACCCGGCGGACGCTCGCCGGTATGGTCGATCGCGGCCGCCTCGAGCGCATCTCCCGTGGCGTCTATCGCCTCGTCCATTCGCATCCCGATCCGCTCTCCCCGTATAGGGAAGCGATCCTTTGGGCTCAGTCGCACAGGGGCCCCCGCGTGGCTCTTTCTCATGAGACCGCTCTCGCGGTCCTCGGCCTCACCGACGCGAACCCCTCGAAGATCCAGCTCACCGTTCCCCCGCACGCTCGGCTCCGTCGCCGCGCACCCGCACGCGTCGCGATCCACCGGGCGATCCTCGATAGCAACGATGTGATCCAACACGACGGGTTACCTGTCACGTCCGTCCCACGCACCATTCGAGATCTTGCGCGAAGCGGGAATCTGCGCTTCGCTGGCGACGCCATCACACAAGGGCGACGCGAAGGCTATATAACAGAAGTGGAAAGCCGCCGGCTTACCAACGAATTGAAAAAGCTGCATGGCGCGTGAGCGCCTAGACAAGGCTCTGTATCGCGTTGCGCGCGAGACGGATGTCGACGAGCTCCGTCTGCGCCGTTGGGTCTCATTCCTCGCGCTATGCGGCGTTCTTCAACGAGCAATCGATGAAGGCGTTATTGGCGACTACCATCTCAAAGGTGGTGCAGCACTCGAGCTACGCTTCGCCGACCGGGCTCGTACCACTAAGGATATGGACGTCGGGCTACCCGGCACCCGTCGCGATCGATTCGTGGCGCTTGAACGGGCCGTTTCTCTCGGATTCGATGACTTCAAGTTCCGCGTGAAGGTTCCGCATGATCTCGAATTCGTCGACACCGTGCGCGTTGATGTCGCTATCACCTATCGTGGTCGCGGTTTCCAAACGATACAGATTGACCTAGGACCTGCCGATGAATCGGCGGTAGACCTCGTCGCGCCGACGATCAGAGGCGTTGCGGAGCTCGGTATTCCGGTCACCTCGCCGGTCCGCTGTATTACGCTTGATGTTCAAGTTGCCCAGAAGCTCCATGCCTGCACCAATCCTCGAGTGCTGCAAGCCGAAAATCGAGCCAGAGATATCCTCGACATCGTTTTTCTGGACATGCTCGGGCAACTCGACTATAAGTCCGCTCAGGTGGCATGCATCCGCGTCTTCGAGCAGCGTGCAGAGCACGCGTGGCCGCCAACGATCGAGGTACCTGCGACTTGGAAGGTCGAGTTGGCGTCACTTGCCGCGGAACAAGGCCTCCCGCTTGCCACCGGTGAGGAAATTCTGGTTGCGTTTAGTGGGATCTACGAGAGAGTTATGCGGGCGTGAAATCACGGAAACGGCTGAGGCCAGACTTTAGTTATCAGGAAGTATGACATTGGCGAAGTTCCAGGATGTAGAGTGCGCCCTTTCGATGCTCGAACAAAGACAGTTCGACAGTATCAGAACCGCGTTTGGTTGGCCCGAAGAACTGAAGCCACACATTAGAGGCTCCATTCAGTACTTCGCAGTTGACAAGCCTAAGAACGCAAATGTGAGGCTGTTTCCACTACACAGAATCGGCTAAAAGTGGCGCTCGATTTCTATTGGCCTTCGTAGCCCTATGCGCAAATTCGCCAGTACTATCAAGGACTTTTGGAGCTCAGAGGGTAGTGGCGGGGACGTTAGGAGAACCTCCTACACGCTCTCGCCAAGCCAAAATGCTCCCTCCACTTAGTGATTCTCGCCTTATTTTACGCGGGTTTGCGGGGTGACGGTGTTTTCGCTACACTTAAGATAGTTCGTCTCTTTCGTTCTATTAAGCCCTCGATAGCCTGCTGGAGGTTCGACCGTGGCATACTTTACCGACGACTCCCTTCTTCCCGAGAACATGGCGCCGCTCATGATCACGGCGGCCCCGTACGGCCCGGTCTGGATGCCACAGGATGGACCGCCGGGATACATACCCCTCACCTGGGACGAGCAAGTTCAAGCGGCGGTTGATTGTTACAACGCCGGGGCGACGTTGCTACACATCCACGTGCGCGACCCAAAGACGGGACACATTTCGAAGAACTTCAAGGAGTATGGCGAGCAAATCGCGCGCGTCCGTGAGGCGGTTCCGAAGATGATCCTTCAGGTGGGAGGCTCGATCTCATTCGCGCCGGAGCCCGGCGAGGTCGGGGCGTTCGGCTCGTACGAA
>DASXDV010000023.1:0-6782 GCA_036490465.1 Candidatus Tumulicola sp.
GCTGTCTCTCGAAGTCCAAAAAAGCACGGCTTTCGGCCACAATAAGTGGGCGAAGGCCGAAAAAGCCGGGGGAGATCTCTCGAAAATGACCGATTCCGCTCAATCCCGACGATTTTCGCTGAATAGATCAGACGGGCCTTATGTTTATATGCTTCTGTGTTCGGACGACTCGTTCTACGTTGGCGTCAGTAACGATCCCGATCGGCGGCTGTGGGAACACAACGCGGGCCTCGACGAACGATGCTACACGTATAAGCGCCGTCCGGTTCGAATCGTGCACAGCAGCGAGTTCGACAACGTGTTGCAAGCGATCGACTGGGAAAAGCGCCTGAAGAGCTGGTCTCGCGCGAAAAAAAGCGCCCTCGTCAACAACGATTGGCCCGCAATTCACGAGATCGTGACCGCTGAGCGCCGGCGCCGCGAGGCATCATCTAAGCCGCGCCGCGAGCGTTGCTCTTAAAGGTCGCGGAGCGCCGCAGGGGCGGAGTCGAGAGAGTTGTTGCGGCGTGTCCCTCGACTCCGCGCCTTCGGCGCTCCGCTCGGGATGACAGGGGGCGTCCACTCGGGATGCGGGGCGGAGCGGGATGACGGGGCTAGTAGATGAGTTGGCCGAGGGCGCTTTCGGAGTTGTTGAATTCGGTGAACCACAGGTGGCGGGCGGAATCGAAGGTGAGATTGTGGGCGTGATCGAGGTTGTCGCGCATCGGAAAGTCGCGAATCACCGCACCGTCGGTGGAAACGAAGCCGATCTTGCCGGCGATTCCGATGCTGCCGCCGGATTCGGTAAACCAGACGTTACCGTCCGGACCCGAAGCGACGTTGAGCGGACCGGCGACCGCAGTCGGCACGGTGAACTCGCGAATCGAACCGCCCGTGGTGATGCGCGCGATCTTGTCGATATTGTACTCCGCGACCCAGACGTTGCGATCGGGTCCGACGGTAATTCCCCAGGGCTGTGCGTCCTTGGTCTTCATGCGGTGCTTCGCGATAATCTGCCCCGATGGCGACAGCACCAATACGCCGTTGAATCCGTCGTCGGTCATCCACAGGTTGCCGTCGGGACCGGTCACGATTTCCTGCGGAAACGAGTTCGCCGGCAAGTCGTACATGCTGATCGTTCCGTCGGAGGTTACTGCGCCGACACGCGGCGGGCTGCCTTGATCGAGAAACCACGTGCGTCCATCCGGCCCGCGCGCCGTCCACGCCAGCTGCGAGAAGCCGCTCGGCGCGACCGGAACTTTGTAGCCCGTCATCTTTCCTTGTAGCGTGATCTTGACGACCTTGTTCTTCATCTGTTCGACGAACCACAGATTGCCGTCGGCGCCGGCGCTGATGCCGAGCGGATAGCTGTCCAATGCCAGATAGGTCGTGAAGGTGCCGTCGGCCGAGATTTTCTCAATCGCGCCGCTCGACGATGCCGTTGCCCAGACGTTGCCGTCCGATCCGATGCAGAGATCGGCCAAACCCGCCGGCAGACCGCCTTTGAGAGGCGGCGCTTCGTACTGAGCAACGATCGTCGGTACCGGAGCGAACATCGCGGACGAGCCGCGCGCGCCGGAAACCGATGCGTTCACGATTGCTTGCGACAGGGGCGTTCCGTCGTAACTCAGGGTTATCTTTTGCGACGACTTCTTCACCGACGCCAAGGAGAGTTTCGTTGCGCCGCTCGCGTCGCTGTTGGAAAGTGCGACCGCGCTGCCGTAGTTGCCGACGATCGTGTTGCCGTCGGCATCGAGCGCCGAAACCGTCACGGCAAACCGTCCCGCCTTCCCCGCCGCCGGATAAGCGTTGCGAAACGAAACGCGTAAACTCGCTGGGCGCCCCGTTAACGCGATCGCGACGCGAGCCGGCCGCCCCGCGACGAGCACGGCATTAACCGAACCCGCCGCGAGCACGTTCCCCTTACCGGCCGCGCCGTCGAACGACGCCACGTCGAACGTCTGATTACCGGCGGGGGCGGAGACTTGACCGCTGCACGTACGCGAACCCGACGGGTCGCTCTTGCACGCCTGCGACGAACTGCGGACGTCCAGCGTGAGCAGCGTCGCGGAACCCAGCGTAACGACGACCGATTGCGCGCTCGGCGAGACGTACTGCGGTGCATCACCGCCCGGCACCACGACCACGAACGTCACGGAGGCACTCCCGGCGGATGGAGCCGTCGACACCAACGGGATCGTCGGCGCGCTGCTCGAGCACGCCGCGATCGCGAGCACCGCGCACGCCGCAAACCATGCGTGGCGCATCATCGCCCGGCCTTTCCAAGGCGGCGCAACGCTTCGAAGATCGCCCGCGCGGTCTTACGCCGCTGCTGCGATGCGACCGAGGAAACGGCCATATCGAGCGGGAGCGCGACGTTTTGCGCGCCTTTGGGAAGGTGCGCGGCCTTCAGGCCGAGCGTTTCGCTCGCGGTCGCGTCGGATATCGGAGTGCTTCCGAACGTAAACGACGTGTAGTCGTAATACGTTTGCAGTTCGTCGGTCGTCTGCAAGCACACGAGCCCGTAGGGCGCCTTCACCCAAAACGTGCGGGTCAAGGTTTCGTATTGACCGTACGTCACGTCGAGACGCACCGCGTTCTCAACCAATTCCGTCGCGTCGCCGCCGTATCGCGCGCCCGCGTTGCACGCGGCCGGCACCTGAGCGACGCCTGCGTCGACGATCGAATCGCTCGCGAGCACCGGCGGAGCGTTCGGATACCACACCTTGACGTCGAATAGTTCCGAGTACGGAAATCCAGTGACGTTGGTAAACACGATCTGGACGCGTTTGCGGCTGGGCGGCGAAAACGTGATCGTCGAGTTGCGCGAACCGCCTTGATACGGCCATTGATAGACCGCGCTGCCGTCGCCGTAAGCGGCGAGCGATGCGCTCGCGCCGCCGGCGAACGATTCGCTTTCGGCATAGGATCCGTCGGCGGCGTACCGGTCGGAGAGCGTCGTCCCGCTCGCACTGGCCGTCTGCGTCCGCGCGGCGCCGTTCTGCCAGCGCGCCTGCGGCACTTCCGGGACCTGGTCGACGACGCCGTTGCCGCGGCCGATTCGCGTCACGACTTGCCCGCTTGCGTCGTCGAGCGAGCTTTTGAGCAGCCGGACGTCGTCGCCGTGGCGAATCGAGCTCGGTACTTCGGCGACGAAGAGATCGAAGGTGGCGTTGCGGCTGGGCCCGCTGCCGCTGAGCGTTTGCGTTCCGGCATAGTCGGTAACGGACCGCCCTTCAAAGGAAGTCGCGCTCGTGCGCACTCGCTGGCTCACCCCGAACGCGGCGCGCGCGCGACGGCCACCGATCGCGGTCGTCTGCTGCAGCGTTCCCTCGTAGGAAAAGCTCGCGCCATCGATCGGCCAGCCGCTTTTGGAACCGGCGGACGATGCGGTTGGGACGGCCGGCACGGACGGCGGCGCCATTTCTCCGGCGCACGCCGCGAACGCCAAGACGACGATCGGCGCGACGAGTCGTACGAAACGCGACATTCTCCGGACGCTACGACGCGCTGGTTCGAACGTACTACGCCGGGAGTGCCAGAAGAGTGCCAAGCGTGCGCGCGCGAACGCGCGTCTCGACTCGCGCGCCGGCCATCCCGCCACCGATCTCGGCGAGCCGGCGTCGCGCCCGCGGCCGATATCCCAACCGCGCACATGCCTCGATCGTCAGAAGTTGGGCGTCCCAGGCCCACGCATCGATGCCTCGCCGGAAAAATTCGCCGCTGAGATCCTCCGCTCGCTCGGCCGCCGCCCGGCGCAGCGTTCCGCCGCCGGCCACGGCGATCTTCGTCTCGGCCAACGCGAGGAACAGCTCGTCGCGCTTCCCGATGCCGTCGCGGCGCGCGTCGGAAACGGCCTCGGCAGCGCGCTCGACGCCGCGCCCGCGCAGCAGCACCGGGGTCGCCACCAACGTGAGTTCCGATAGCCGATCGCCCGGATAAAAACGTCGCGCCAGGTTGAGGCCGTACTCCGCATAGCGAATGGCGTCGGCGCCGTCTTCCCGCGCCAACCCGGCCGCGTAATGCACCGCCGACATCGCCACGTTTCCGAGTTGTCCGGTGGCCCGCGCGGCGTCGAGGGCCGCATGCTGCTCGGCGAGCGACCGCCCGCGATCGTCGCCGTCGTGCAGCGCCAGCAACGCCGAGAGGCGTAACAACACGGCCGAAAGGCGCAAGAGCGATTGCCGCCGCGCGGGCGTCACCTCGCGCCGCGTCAACTGGGTCGCGCGCGCCAGCAACGAGCGCGCGGTGTCGAACCGCCCGCAGTCGAGCTCGATTGCGGCGGCATACGCCAGCGTGATCCCCATGAGGATCGCTTCTTTGCCGTGCAGCGCGCGTTCGGGAACGGCGCCGCGCCGCAGCAATCCGTCCAGCGTCGCCCGCGCGCCCGAACAATCGCCGTTCACCCATTGCAAGTTCATCTCGCCGCTCGCGATCCAGATAGCGCACCACGCCGCATCGCGGTCGGAGGTCGCATCGCGCGCGCGCCCGAGCGCGTGCACCGCCGCACCACCGTCGGCGAGAAAGCGGGCCGCTTCGGCGGCGACCATCCAGGCTTCGACCTCGCGCGCTTCCCCGGCAACAACCGTTGCAAGCGCGGATGCTTCGCGAAAAACGCTGCGATGCTCGCCGGCCGAGCGCAGCGCTTCGATGCACGCTTCGGCAGCGTCGCCGAGATCGAGCGTCGCGATCCTCGAGCCCGCGACTTCCAATTGACCCGCGATGGCCGCCCCCAGCCGCTGCAGTGCTGCACGCCGCTCGCGATAGAACTGCCGCCGCGACAGTCCCAGCCCACCCGCGACGCATTTGTGGCTTTCGCCGGCGAGATCGCAACGCGCGAGAATTGCATGTTCGCGGCGCGCCCGATCCGCGGCGGCGCCGCTGCCGGCCGCGCGCAGCAATTCGAGCGCTCGCAGCATCGCCGCGCGCATCGCTTCGTACGTGAGATCCGCGTGTGAGGCCGCAAACGCGTTGAGCTTCAGCCCTTGCGGATCGTCGAGATGCGCCAACGCATGTCGCGCAGCCGCAACCAATTCTCCATCGGTCATCGGGCGACCGATTCTTCGGTTCGGCATTCCTGCCGCCCTCCGGCAGGGTACACCAAAGCAGGCGAGCCCTATGCGAACCCTAAAGGGAGCAACATCATGATCCAACGACGTGATTTTCTTTTCGCGGCCGCCGCAGCGGGACTGACACCCGCCGTGCTGGGGGCCGCTCCGAATGCGAGCGACGAGGAAGCGGTCTCGCCGCTCGGGCGCGCGCTCGTGCTCAGCGGCGGCGGCGCGCGCGGCGCGTACGAAGCCGGTCTCGTCGGCGCGCTGGCCGCGCGGACGCAAGACGGCGCGCCGCTGCCCGGGTACGATCTCGTCTGCGGAACGTCGATCGGCGCGCTCAACGGCTGGTTCGTCGCAACCGGACAATATTCGAAAATGAAGTCGCTTTGGTACGGCGTCAGCGGTCAGGGGCTGGTTCAAGCCAAGCGCCAGTTCGCGGCACTGCAAGATCCCGACAGCGGTCTGTTCAATCGTGCGGCGTCGGCGTTGGAACTCATGGGGCTCACCAAAAGTGACAAGGCGGTGCTGGATACACAGGCCGTGTACGAGTGGATCGCCCGCCATATCGATCCGGCCACTCCGCTGCTCGTCCCGCTCATCTGGGCGGTCACCAACCTCACGCAGCAGCGCCCGGAATACTTCTACCTTCGTCCGCAAGGCGCACCGCCGGATCTTCCGCAGCGGGTCGTGCACGCGTTACAACTCTTGCTCGGACCGCATACCGTCGTCCGCGAAGCGACGGCCGACAATCTCCACAAGGCGATCTTCGCCTCCGCCGCGCTTCCACTCGCCTTCGACCCCGTGCTGATGCCGGGCCCCGACGGCGTCATGAACGCATACTGCGACGGCGGCGTCGCCAGCAACTCGCCGGTCGGCATCGCGCATGCCGTTTCGAAAGCTGCCGACGTCGTGCTGCTCGACCCGCCGTTCCAGCCCGAGACGTCCTACGACAGCGCGGTCGACATCGCGTTCGGCATTTACGGAACCATGCAGCGCAAGATCCTCGAAGTCGAAATGCGCAGCACGTATTTCCAATCGATCGGCAAACGCGCGTACGCAGGACGCGCGCGCCAGACGTCGCTCACGTCCGACGAAGACGCGTTGCTCGACACCTTCATGAAGACCGTGATCTCGACCGAGCTCCGATACATTCGCCCCAAAAAAACGCTCCCCGTCACCGTCGTGGGCTTCAATGACGAGGTCGGCATCGGAAAAGCCTATCGCATCGGTTGGGAAGACGCATCCCGCGACTTCACCAAGTACGACTGGCGCACGTTCGAACTATAAGCTCGGCTCGCACCACTGTCCCGAACTGAGCCGCGTCATCCCGGTCGCACTGTCATCCCGAGCGGAGCGCCGCAGGCGCGTAGTCGAGGGAGCGATGGGCTCGCCAACTGTCATCCCGAGCGGAGCCTTGTCATCCCGGGCGGAGCGCCGCAGGCGCGTAGTCGAGGGAGCGACGGGCTCGCCAATTGTCATCCCGAGCGGAGCGCCGTAGGCGCGTAGTCGAGGGAGCAGCGGGCACGTCCCTCGACTACGTTCGCTTCGCTCTCTCCGCTCGGGATGACAGTGGCTTTGCTCACTCCGAAGCGCAGGCTCCGCGCTGTGGGCGCTACCATTCATTGTCATCCCGAGCGGAGCGCCGTAGACGCGCAGTCGAGGGAGCAGCGGGCACGTCCCTCGACTACGTTCGCCTCGCTCTCTCCGCTCGGGATGACAGTGGCTTTGCTCACTCCGGTCGGGATGACG